>JBIIJS010000020.1:0-20939 GCA_044233605.1 Cyanobium sp.
CCAGGCGCCGGGGGGGAACCGGATGCGGCTCGGCGACGGGCTCCTGCAGCTCCACTTCGCCGGCCGGGCCGAGTTCGCGCACCTGGGGCCTGGCGCCCTGACCGCGCAGCAGCAGGTCGACAGTGGCGGCCACATCGCGGTGCACCAGCCAGCGCTGGCGGCTGTGCATCTCCACCGCCAGGGCAAAGGTGGGCTCGGCGGCCCGCTCGAGCACGGTCTTCTGGGTGCGGCGGCGACGGGCCTCCTCATCGCCGAGGGTGACCGACTGGATGCCGCCCACCAGATCGCAGAGGGTGGGGTTGCGGATCAGGTTGGCCAGCTCATTGCCGTGGGCGGTGGCCACAAGCTGCACCCCACGCTCGGCGATCGTGCGCGCCGCCTGGGCCTCGGCTTCGGTGCCGATCTCATCGATGACGATGACCTCGGGCATGTGGTTCTCGACCGCTTCGATCATCACCTGGTGCTGCAGTTCGGGCCGGGCGACCTGCATGCGCCGGGCGCGGCCTATGGCGGGATGGGGGATGTCTCCGTCACCGGCGATCTCATTGCTGGTGTCGATCACCACAACCCGCTTGCCGAGGTCATCCGCCAGCACGCGGGCGATCTCGCGCAGGGCCGTGGTCTTGCCCACCCCAGGGCGGCCCATCAGCAGCAACGACTGCCCCCCGTCGAGCAGGTCGCGCACCAGCGCCACGGTGCCGAACACGGCGCGGCCCACCCGGCAGGTGAGACCCACCACCTCACCGCTCCGGTTGCGGATGGCGCTGATGCGATGGAGGGTGCGCTCGATGCCGGCGCGGTTGTCGCCACCGAAGGACCCCAGCCGCTGAATCACTGACGCCAGATCGGCCCGGCCGACGGAGGTCTCCCCCAGCAACCTGGCCCCGCCGGGATAGCGGGCCTCCGGCACCCGCCCCAGGTCGAGCACCACCTCAAGCAGCTGGTCGCGGGCCACAGGGCTTGCCAGAGCAGCCTGCACAGTGGGGGGCAGCACCTCCAGCAGGCGGTCGAGGTCATCGGTGACGCGCTGGGTGGGACTCAGGGGCGCCAGGGGGTATGCGAACGATCGATGCTGATTTCTAGCTGGGTTTGAGCCGGCCTCGACGGCCGCAGCAGCCAGGGCTCCACCAGGGAGCGGGCGATCGCCAGGGCCCGCGGCTGCAGCTGCGGATCATCGAGAAGCCGCCGCCCGCGGGCCTGGGCTTCGAGCAGCAGCGGCTGCAGCAGCGAACGGGCGACGCCACCGAAGGCAACCCCAGCCACAGCGGGAACGGCGGCGCGGCGCACCAGTTCCAGGGTGTGGGCGTTGGTACCCCCGGCCAGCTGCAGCGGCCCAGGCGGGGCCAGCGGCGCAATGCGCTGCAGCAACCGAACGGAGGCGTGGGCAGTGCCACTGCCCAGATCGCCGCTCATCGGCCGACCGTCCAGTTGCCAGAGGGGGCGCTGGGCGGCGGCACGAAGCTGGCGGAAGCGATCCCAGAGTTCGGCAGCGAGGGCCTCCGCCGTGGCCTCCCCCACCCCTGAGGGTTGCGCCCCCGGGGGAGGCGCGTCTGGGGGGAGCTCCGGCGGTGCTAGGCCGCAGCTCACCGCCAGCCGCTGCAGCAGCAGGCCGGAGCGGCCGATCTGCGCGAGCCTGGCGGCAAAGGCAGCAGAGCGGCCCAGCCGGGTGTGGAGCTCCACCGCATCGGGCCGCAGCTCCGCCAGGAGCAGGGGCACGGCGTCGGCGGCCAGCAGCCGGGCCTGCTCCTCGATCAGACCGTGGGGACAGGCGGGCAGGCAGCGACCGCAGCCGTAGCAGCGGCTCTCCTGCACCCCGCTGTCATGAATGGCCAGGGCGGGGCAGACGCGCTCACAGGGTCGGGGGCAGGCGGGCGGACAGCGAAGTGGATCGAACCAGGCCTTGCGGAAGTGGGGATCGGCGCCGTCGCTGAGGCTCACCATCAGCCAGGGACGGGCGGCACCACGCTGCTCCGCCCAGGCCAGACCCCGCCGGGCCGCCGCCACCACCGCCGGGTCGGCGGCCAGATCAAGGCAGTGCACGCCGGCCAGCGCATAGAGACCGGCCAGGTCCTCGATCGCGGCGAGGTCCTGATTGCTGGCGCCACCAATCCACTTCACCCAGCAGCCCGCCGCCAGGGCCTGTTCCGGAGAGAGCCCGGACACGGAGGCGAGCGGGGCGGGGGCAATCAGGCGGCCACCAGGGAGTTGAGCGTCTGCCAGCGCAGGGCCCGGGCCCCGCCCATCTCAACCACGATCTTCAAGCGGGGTTCACGGCGGGTAAGAGCAATCAACGACTGCAGCTCGGCTGAAGAGAGCACTGACCCCTCCAGCAGCCAGAGCAGCACCGGCCCCTGGCCATCGAACTGGGAGCCGAGCATCGGCATCACGCGCTGCACCTCACCGACAGCGGCACCACGACCCACGCTCTGGTGGCCCAGGTGGGGCGGCCGCACCCCGTGCAGCTCCATCAGAAAGGCCTCCGGGTCACCGAGGCCGCGGGCGGATGTGAGCAGGGCTCGGTAGCCGGCCGCCCTCAGACGCCTCAGCAGGCGGGTCTCGGCTCCGCCTTCAAGCGGCACGAACAGGGCCAGGGCACCACAACGCTCAAGCTCCTGGCGAAATCCGCGACCTGTGAGAAGCAGGGGCATTGCAGCATCGGCGCTCGGCTGCGAACAAGTCTGACAGCAGCCGGCCTGCGACGCAGACCAGGGAGGCTGCTGCACGTCGATGCGCACCACTGGTGGGGTGGTGGGTAGGGCTGTGATCTATGATTTTTAACTGTGTTGCCGATACGTGCCCGTCCGCTAGCCGGGCCTCCGGATCCAAACACAGGATTCACCGATGCAGGTGAGTCCTCCAGGCCCTCGCGGCTCCACCGGCTCCCCGCCGGAGGCGCCGTCGGGAAACTGTCAGCTCAGGGGCTTCTGCCCCGCTCCCCGCCCGCCGAACCCATTTCGGTAGCGTCAGGCTCGATAAGTCCCAGGCCCGCTGATTCGTCTCGCTAGCCCCTGGCACCACCCGCGCTCCAGCGCACTCGGCTGTCACCCCTGCGATCTCCCGAATTCAGCAACCGCCGCTGATCCGTGCTTGTGCCGGGTCTGGCCACGGCTATCGCCGTGACACGCGGCTGTCCAGCTGGCGTCACCCCCCCTCCCATGTCCATCGGCATTCTCGGGAAGAAACTGGGCATGTCCCAGTTCTTCGATGAAGAAGGCAGGTCGGTTCCGGTCACTCTGATCGAAGCGGGTCCCTGCCGCATCACCCAGCTCAAGAGTGAAGCCAGCGACGGCTATTGCGCCGTTCAGCTCGGTTTCGGCGAGATCCGCAGCAAGCTGGTCAATAAACCCGCCCAGGGTCACCTAGCCCGCTCCGGAAGCGAACCGCTGCGCCACCTGCGCGAATATCGCGTCGATGGCGTCGACGGCCTCGAGTTGGGCTCTGCCGTCACCGTGGCCGGATTCGAAGCCGGCCAGAAAGTCGATGTCAGCGGCGACACGATCGGCCGCGGCTTCTCCGGTTACCAGAAACGTCATGGTTTCAGCCGAGGTCCGATGACCCACGGTTCGAAGAACCACCGCGAACCGGGTTCTACCGGTGCCGGCACCACCCCTGGCCGGGTGTATCCGGGCAAGCGCATGGCAGGCCGCTACGGCGGCAAGCAGATCACCACCCGCGGTCTCACCATCCTCAAGGTGGACAGCGAGCGCAATCTGCTGGTGGTGAAGGGTTCGGTGCCCGGCAAGCCCGGAGCCCTGCTCGACATCCGCCCGGCCCGGCGGGTGGGCAGCAAGGCCGCGAAGTGAGGAACCAACCCATGGCAACCATCTCAGTACGCGACTGGCAGGGTAAGGAGAGCGGCAAAGCCGAGCTCAGCCTCAGCGTCGCCAAGGAAAGCTCCGCCACCGATCTGCTGCACCGCGCCGTGGTGCGGCAACTGGCCAATGCCCGCCAGGGCACGGCCAGCACCCTCACCCGTGCCGAAGTCGCGGGCGGCGGCCGCAAGCCTTACAAGCAGAAAGGCACCGGCCGCGCCCGCCAGGGTTCAATCCGCACACCACTGCGCCCCGGCGGCGGTGTGGTGTTCGGGCCGAAGCCGCGCAGCTACGAGCTGTCGATGAACCGCAAGGAGCGTCGCCTCGCCCTGCGCACCGCCCTGATGAGCCGCAGCGCAGACATCACCGTGGTGAAGGGCTTCGGCGTCGGTCTCGACACACCGAAGACCCGTGAGATCACTGCAGCCCTGTCCCGCCTTGGCATCGAGCCAGGCACGAAGGTGCTGCTGGTGCTCGATGGCGCCACCGAAGCTGTGAAGCTGTCGGTGCGCAACCTTGAGAAGGTAAAGCTGATCGCTGCCGATCAGCTCAACGTCTTCGATCTGCTCAACGCCACCAATCTGGTGCTGAGCGAGGAAGCACTCGCGAAGATTCAGGAGGTTTACGGCGATGGCTGAACGCTTCACAGGTCGGCTCGCGGATGTGATCCGCCGGCCACTGATCACGGAGAAGGCCACCCGGGCCCTTGAGCTGAATCAGTACACCTTCGAGGTCGATCACCGGGCTGCCAAGCCCGACATCAAGGCGGCCATCGAATCCCTGTTCGACGTCAGGGTCATCGGAGTGAGCACCATGAATCCACCGCGCCGCACCCGCCGGGTGGGGCGCTTCGCCGGCAAGCGTGCCCAGGTGAAGAAGGCGGTGGTGCGCCTCGCCGAAGGCAACGCCATCCAGTTGTTCCCAGAATCGTGAGGGCCTGAACCATGGCAATTCGTACCTACAGGCCCATTACCCCCGGCACCCGCACGCTGGTGGTCACCGACTTCAGCGAGATCACCGGCCGTGGCCGGGAGCGGGGTCTGGTGGTCGCCAAGCACCGCCGCAAGGGCCGCAACAACCGCGGCGTGATCACTTGCCGCCACCGCGGCGGTGGCCACAAGCGCCTCTATCGCATCGTCGACTTCCGCCGTGACAAACACGGTGTGGAGGCACGGGTGGCGGCGATCCACTACGACCCTCACCGCAATGCCCGTCTGGCCCTGCTGTATTACAGCGACGGTGAGAAGCGCTACATACTTGCCCCCGCCGGTGTCAGCGTCGGCCAGGCGGTGGTCTCGGGGCCCGACGCACCGATCGAGACAGGCAATGCCCTGCCTCTCTCGGCGATCCCGCTGGGTTCGAGCGTGCACAACGTGGAGCTCTACGCCGGGCGCGGCGGCCAGATGGTGCGCACCGCCGGCGCCAGCGCCCAGGTGATGGCCAAGGAGGGCGACTACGTGGCCCTCAAGCTGCCCTCCACCGAGGTGCGCCTGGTGCGCCGCGAGTGTTACGCCACCCTCGGCGAGGTGGGCAACGCCGAGCAGCGCAACACCAGCCTGGGTAAGGCTGGCCGCAAGCGCTGGCTCGGCCGCCGACCCGAAGTCCGCGGCAGCGTCATGAACCCGTGCGACCACCCCCACGGTGGTGGTGAGGGGCGGGCGCCGATCGGCCGCTCCGGCCCCGTCACCCCCTGGGGCAAACCAGCCCTCGGTCTCAAGACCCGGAAGCGCAACAAGCCCAGCAACCGGTTCGTGCTCCGGAAACGTCGCCGCACGTCCAAACGCAGCCGGGGCGGACGCGACTCCTGATGACCCACACCGCTCTGAAGTTCGCCTGATCCGCCATGGGACGCTCACTCAAAAAAGGTCCATTCGTCGCCGACCACCTCCTCCGCAAGGTCGAGAAGCAGAATGCCGCCGACGACAAGTCGGTGATCAAGACCTGGTCACGCGCTTCGACCATCCTGCCGATGATGATCGGACACACGATCGCTGTACACAACGGCAAGGCCCATGTGCCCGTCTACGTGACGGAGCAGATGGTGGGCCACAAGCTGGGCGAATTCGCCCCCACCCGCACCTTCCGCGGCCACATCAAAGACAAGAAGGGAGGCCGCTGAACCGATGGCAACCAACAACCTCACCAGCCAGGCCCGTGCTCACGGCCGCTACATCCGCGGCTCCGTGTCCAAGGTGCGCCGGGTACTCGACCAGATCCGCGGCCGCAGCTATCGCGACGCGCTGATCATGCTCGAGTTCATGCCCTACCGCTCCACCGGCCCGATCACCAAGGTGCTGCGCTCCGCCGTGGCCAATGCCGAGCACAACCTCGGCCTCGACCCGGCCAGCCTCGTGATCAGCGAGGCGATCGCCGACATGGGTCCATCTCTGAAGCGCTTCCGGCCCCGCGCCCAGGGTCGCGCTTACGCAATCAAAAAACAGACCTGCCACATCAGCATTGGTGTGGCGGCCACCACCGCCTGAACCCCGAGGACACCGACCGATGGGACACAAGATCCATCCAACCGGCCTGCGCCTGGGGATCACCCAGGAACACCGCTCCCGCTGGTACGCACCAAGCAAGACCTACCCCACCCTCCTCCAGGAGGATGACCGGATCCGTCGCTTCATCCACAAGAAATACGCCGCCGCCGGCATCAGCGATGTGCTGATCGCCCGCAAGGCAGACCAGCTTGAGGTGGAGCTCAAGACCGCCCGACCTGGAGTGCTCGTCGGCCGCCAGGGAAGCGGCATCGAGGATCTTCGCCAGGGCATCCAAACCACTCTCCGCGACCCGGCCCGCAAGGTGCGGATCAACGTGGTGGAGGTGGAGCGTGTCGACGCCGATGCCTTCCTGCTGGCCGAGTACATCGCCCAGCAGCTCGAAAAGCGGGTGGCCTTCCGCCGCGTCATGCGCATGGCGGTGCAGCGGGCGCAGCGGGCCGGCGTGCTGGGACTGAAGATCCAGGTGGGCGGTCGCCTCAACGGCGCCGAGATCGCCCGCACCGAATGGACCCGCGAGGGCCGCGTGCCCCTGCACACTCTGCGTGCCGACATCGACTACGCCACCCGCGTGGCCACCACCACCTACGGGGTGCTCGGGATCAAGGTGTGGGTGTTCAAAGGTGAGGTTCTGCCGGGTCAGCAGGACCAGCTGCCCGTGGGGGGCGCACCGAAGCGCCGGGTCAACCGGCGGCCCCAACAGTTCGAAGACCGCTCCAACGAGGAGTGAGGGAGGCCTGAATCATGCTGAGTCCACGACGCGTCAAATTCCGCAAGCAGCAGCGCGGCCGCATGCGCGGCATCGCCACCCGCGGCAACACCATCGCCTTCGGCGATTTCGCTCTCCAGGCCCAGGAGTGCGGCTGGATCACCTCCCGCCAGATCGAGGCCAGCCGCCGCGCCATGACCCGTTACGTCAAGCGGGGCGGCAAGATCTGGATCCGCATCTTCCCTGACAAGCCGGTGACGATGCGACCAGCCGAAACCCGCATGGGTTCCGGTAAAGGGAACCCTGAGTTCTGGGTGGCCGTGATCAAGCCCGGCCGCATTCTCTTCGAGATGGGTGGTGCTGAAATCACTCCGGAGATCGCCAGGGAGGCCATGCGCCTCGCCCAGTACAAGCTCCCGGTGAAAACCAAGTTCCTCACCCTGGCCGACCAGCAAGCCGAGGGTGTCGAGCCCGAGGCCTCACCCGCCCCCGCCGCTGCCGTCGTGGCAACCGGTGCTGCCGTTTCCGTGGAGTCCTGACGATGGCCCGCCCTGCGATCGCCGAGGTGCGCAAACTCACCGACGCCCAGATCAGCGAACAGATCGACGGCACCCGCCGCGAACTGTTCGATCTCCGCTTCCAGCAGGCCACGCGCCGCCTGGAGCATCCACACCGCTTCAAGGAGGCCCGCATCAAGCTGGCCCACCTGCAGACGGTGCAACGGGAGCGCCAGCTCTCCTCCGCCTCCTGATCCCCCGAGAACCCATGGCACTCAAGGAAAGGGTCGGCACCGTCGTCAGCGACAAGATGGACAAAACGGTGGTGGTGGCGGTGGAAAACCGCTTCCCTCACCCCATCTACCAGAAGACGGTCAGCCGCACCACGCGTTACAAGGCCCACGACGAAGCAAACAGCTGCAAGGTGGGTGACCGGGTCCGGATCACCGAGACCCGACCCCTCAGCCGCACCAAACGCTGGAGCGTGGCCGAGGTGCTCTCCAGCTCCCACACCTGAGGAGGAACTCCCGATGATTCAGCAGGAAACCTTCCTCACCGTCGCCGACAACAGCGGCGCCAAGCGCATCCAGTGCATTCGCGTGCTGGGCACCAACCGTCGCTACGCCCACGTGGGCGATGTGATCGTGGCCGCCGTCAAGGACGCCATGCCCAACATGGGTGTGAAGAAGTCGGATGTGGTCAAGGCCGTGGTGGTCCGCACCAGGGCCACCCTGCGCCGCGACACCGGCAACTCGATCCGCTTCGACGACAACGCCGCCGTCATCCTTGGCGCCGACAACAACCCCAAAGGCACCCGCGTCTTCGGGCCGGTGGCCCGGGAGCTGCGCGAGCGCAACTTCACCAAGATCGTGTCCCTCGCACCGGAGGTGATCTGAGATGGCCACCGCCACCCCGAGAACCCAGACCCCCGAGCGCATCAAGATGCGCATCAGGAAGGGCGACACCGTTCAGGTGATCGCCGGCAAAGACAAGGGCAAGACCGGCGAAGTTCTTCGCACCCTGCCCTATCAGAACCGGATCGTGGTGCAGGGAATCAACCTTCGCACCCGCCACGTCAAGCCCACCCAGGAGGGCGAAACCGGTCGCATCGTCACCGAAGAGACATCCCTGCATGCCTCCAACGTGATGCTCTACTCCACCAGCAAACAAGTGGCCAGCCGAGTGGAGATCTTCGTCGACAAGGACGGCACCAAGAAGCGCCGCCTCAAAAAGACCGGAGAAGTGCTGGATTGACCCGGCATCTCTCCTCTCTCCCCTGTTCCTGTCCCCATCCGCCTTCTGACCCAGCCCAGAAGCGCACCCCCCTCCCCCCGTCATGTCACTGAAACAGCGCTACCGGGAGACGATCCAGCCCAAGTTGCTGAAGGATCTCAACCTCTCCAACATCCATGAAGTCCCCAAGGTGCTGAAGGTCACCGTCAACCGGGGGCTCGGCGAGGCCGCCCAGAATGCCAAGGCGCTCGAGGCCTCGATCGCCGAGCTGGCCCAGATCACTGGCCAGAAAGTGGTTGTGACCCGGGCAAAAAAAGCCATCGCAGGCTTCAAGATCCGCCAGGGCATGCCGATCGGCGTGGCCGTGACCCTGCGGGGTGAGCGGATGTACGCCTTCCTGGAGCGCCTCATCCACCTGGCCCTTCCTCGCATCCGCGACTTCCGCGGCGTGAGCCCGAAGAGCTTCGACGGCCGGGGCAACTACACCCTCGGGATCCGGGAGCAGATCATCTTCCCCGAAATCTCCTTTGACAAGATCGACGCCATCCGGGGGATGGACGTGACGATCGTGACCAACGCCCGTAACGACGAAGAGGGCCGGGCCCTTCTCCGCGAAATGGGGATGCCGTTCCGCAGCAACTGAAGCCCTCTTCCGGACACGACCCATGGCCAACCACGACCCAATTTCAGACATGCTCACCCGCATCCGCAATGCGAGTGAGAAGCGTCACGAGAGCACCCGAATCCCCGCCTCCAAGATGTCGCGCAGCATCGCAAGCGTGCTGCAACAGGAGGGCTTCATCGCCAACGTCAGCGAGGAGGGCGAGGGCATCGCGCGCCAGCTGGTGCTTGAGCTCAAGTACAGCGGCAAGCACCGCCAGCCCACCATCCGGCGCGTGCAGCGCGTCAGCAAGCCCGGCCTTCGCATCTACAAGAACACCCGCCAGCTGCCGAAGGTGCTCGGCGGCCTCGGCGTGGCGATCATCTCCACCTCCCGGGGTGTGATGAGCGACCGCGATGCCCGTAAGCAGGGCGTGGGCGGCGAAGTGCTCTGTTACATCTACTGATCCAGGGAGGAACCGCACAATGTCACGCATCGGCAAAGCCCCGATCCCCATCCCCGACAAAGTGACCGTCGGCCTCGAAGGGCTGACGGTCACGGTCAAGGGACCAAAGGGTGAACTCAGCCGCACCCTCCCCGATGGCGTTGCCATCGCCCGGGAGGAGAGCACCCTGGTGGTCACCCCCTCCAGCAGCAACCGCCGCTCGCGCGAGCGCCACGGGCTCTGCCGCACCCTCGTGGCCAACATGGTCGAGGGGGTGAGCCAGGGTTATGTGCGCAAGCTTGAAATCGTGGGCGTGGGTTACCGCGCCTCGGTGCAGGGCAGGAAGTTGGTGGTCAGCGCTGGCTACAGCCACCCGGTCGAAATGGAGCCCCCGGCAGGCGTCAGCTTCGCAGTAGAGAACAACACCACCGTGCTGGTCTCCGGAGCCGACAAGGAGCTGGTGGGCAACGAGGCGGCCAAGGTCCGCGCCATCCGCCCGCCCGAGCCCTACAAGGGCAAGGGCATCAAATACGAAGGCGAACGGATCCTGCGCAAGGCCGGCAAGACCGGCAAGAAGTGAGGTCTGCCTGAGCGTCGTCCCCGAGAACTCCCATGTCTTCCATCACCCGCAAACAGCAGACCCAGAAGCGTCACCGCCGCCTGCGTCGCCATCTCAACGGCACCGCCGACCGGCCGAGGCTGGCGGTGTTCCGCTCCAACAATCACATTTACGCCCAGGTCATCGACGACGACGCCCAGAACACCCTGGCCGCCGCCTCCACGCTCGACAAGGATCTGCGCAGCAGCCTCGAATCGGGTGCCACCTGCGACGCCTCGGTGGCGGTGGGTCAGCTGGTCGCCCAGCGCGCCCTTGCCAGAGGCATACAGCAGGTGGTCTTCGATCGCGGCGGCAACCTGTACCACGGAAGGGTCAAGGCCCTGGCCGATGCCGCCCGGGAAGCGGGCCTTCAGTTCTGACCCTGCTCTCACCATGACCGAATCCAACGACCAGATCCAGACGAACGAGATCCCGGCAGCGGCCGATGTGCCGGCAGCGGCCGAGGGCCAGCAGGAGCGACGCGGCGGGCGCGGCGAAGGCAAGGGGGATCGCCGGGGCGGTGGCGGCCGCCGGGGCGGTGACCGCCGCGGCCAGGAGCGCGACTCCGAATGGCAGGAGCGGGTGGTGCAGATCCGCCGCGTCTCCAAAACCGTCAAGGGCGGCAAGAAGATGAGCTTCCGCGCCATCGTCGTGGTCGGTAACGAGCGCGGCCAGGTGGGCGTGGGCGTGGGCAAGGCTGGCGATGTGATCGGCGCCGTCCGCAAGGGCGTGGCCGACGGCAAGAAGCACCTGGTCAAGGTGCCGCTCACCCGCTTCAGCTCCGTGCCCACTGAGAGCCGCGGCCGCGATGGAGCCGCCAGCGTGCTGATCCGCCCGGCCGCCCCCGGTACCGGGGTGATCGCCGGCGGCTCGATCCGTACGGTGCTTGAGCTCGCCGGCATCAAGAATGTGCTGGCCAAACGGCTGGGATCGAAGACGCCGCTGAATAACGCCCGCGCCGCCATGGTGGCGCTCCAGGCGCTCCGCACCCACAAGGAGACCGCCAAGGAGCGGGGCATCTCCCTCGAGCAGATCTACTCCTGAGGCTCCCATGACACAGACCCTGCAATCGCTCAAGGCCAACCCAGGCGCCCGCCGCCGCAAGACCCGCAAGGGCCGCGGCATCGCCGCCGGCCAGGGGGCCAGTTGCGGCTTCGGCATGCGCGGCCAGAACTCCCGTTCCGGCCGTCCCACCCGTCCCGGCTTTGAAGGGGGCCAGATGCCCCTCTACCGACGGGTGCCAAAGCTCAAACACTTCCCGCTGGTGAACCCGAAGGAGTTCACGATCGTCAATGTGAGCCGCCTCGCGGCATGCGAGGCGGGCAGCACCGTCAACCTCGACTCGCTGGTGAAGGAAGGGTTGCTGACCTCCGACCGTCACCCGCTCAAAGTGCTCGGCAACGGTGATCTCAAGGTGAAGCTCACAGTGCAGGCGGCGGCCTTCACCGCCAGTGCCCGCGAGAAAATCGAGGCCGCCGGCGGCAGTTGCGTGATCCTCGACTGAGCCGCCGGTGTCGCCGGCCCATTAGTTTCGGAGCCGTCCGTCCCGCCATTCGGCCGGGCGGGCGGCTTCTTGCTTCTCTTTCCTTCTCCCTCCTCCTCCCACCATGGTCGTCAGCCGGGGGCGCAATCCCAGCGCCGCGGAAATCATCAGCCAGGTGTTCCAGGCCAAGGGCCTGCGGGATCGGGTACTCACCACCCTCGGCCTGCTTCTGCTGGTGCGCCTCGGCATCTACGTGCCGGTGCCGGGCATTGACCGGACCGCCTTCCAGGGGTTCCTGCAGCAGGGTGGTCAGCTGCTCGGTTTTCTCGACATCTTCACCGGCGGCGGCCTTTCCACCCTTGGCGTGTTCGCCCTGGGAATCCTGCCGTTCATCAACGCTTCGATCATCCTGCAACTGCTCACCGCGGCCCTGCCCCAGCTCGAGGATCTGCAGAAGAACGAAGGAGAGGCCGGGCGCCGCAGGATCGCCCAGATCACCCGCTACGTGGCGCTGGGCTGGGGCATCCTGCAGAGCACGGTGTTCGCCCTGATCCTGCGCCAGTACAAACTGGCCGATATCCCCGACTGGCAGTTTGTACTGCAGACCAGCCTGGCCCTGGTGGCCGGCTCGATGGTGGTGATGTGGATCAGCGAGGTGATCACGGAACGTGGCATCGGCCAGGGGGCCTCACTGGTGATCTTTCTGAACATCGTCGCCACCCTCCCGAAAGCGCTCGGCTCCACCATTGAGCTGGCCCAGAGCGGTGACAGGGCCACAGTGGGAGGCATCGTGATCCTGGTGTTGGTGTTCCTGGTCACGATCGTGGGCATCATCTTCGTGCAGGAGGGCAACCGACGCATCCCGATCGTGAGTGCCAAACGCCAGGCGGGGGGCAGCGGCGTACTGGCCGCCCGTCAGAGCTACCTGCCGCTGAAGCTCAACGCCGGCGGCGTGATGCCGATCATCTTCGCCTCAGCGGTGGTGTTCCTGCCGCTGACGATCGCCAACCTCACCAAGAGTGCCACCCTGGTACAGATCGCCGGCTACCTCAGCCCCAACAGCAGCACCCCCTGGCTGTACGCGTTGGTGTACTTCCTGTTGATCTGCGGCTTCGGCTTCTTCTACGCCTCGCTTACAATCAACCCGGTAGATATCGCCACCAACCTCAAGCGTACCGGTGTAGCGATTCCAGGGGTGCGACCGGGATCGGCAACGGCCAGCTACATCTCCGGAGTGCAGAACCGACTCACCCTGCTGGGCGGAATCTTCCTTGGAGCGGTGGCGATCATCCCCTCAGCCGTGGAGGGCGCTACCCAGGTGCGCACGTTCCAAGGCCTCGGCGCCACTTCACTGCTGATCCTCGTAGGCGTGGCGATCGACACCGCCAAGCAGGTACAGACCTACGTGATCTCGCAGCGCTACGAGGGCATGGTGCGCCAGTGATCGCCAGGCTTTTTCCCGTTCCATCTCCCCCATCACCATGAAGCAACGTCTTCTCTTCCTCGGTCCTCCCGGCGCCGGCAAGGGCACCCAGGCCGAGCGCCTGGCAAACGGCCAGGGCCTGCTGCACCTATCCACCGGCGAGCTGCTGCGCGCCGAGGTCCAGGCCGGCAGCGAGCTGGGCCGCGAGGCCGAAGCCGTGATGGCCCGCGGGGAACTGGTGAGCGACGTGCTGGTGCTGGCCATCGTGCGCAGCCGCCTTGAGCAGCACGAAGGAGGCTGGCTGCTCGATGGCTTCCCCCGCAACCTGGCCCAGGCCGAAGCCCTCGATGGCCTGCTGGCCGAACTCGGCCAGGGCATCGAGCTGGTGGTGCTGATGGAGCTGAGCGACGCCGTACTGCTTCAGCGCCTGCTTGAGAGGGGCCGCAGCGACGACAACGAAACGGTGATCCGCAACCGCCTTGAGGTGTACCGCGGCCAGACGGCTCCACTGATCGAGCACTACCGCGGCATGGGCCTGCTGGAGGCGGTGGATGCCGCCGGCACGGTGGAGGAGATCGCCGCCCGCATCGAAGCGCTGCTGTCCTGAATCGCCGCTGTGGCAAGGCGGTGCATGGTTGACCGATGTGATAGGGTTTCGGTTTGCCGAATCGGAGAGCACATCAGCCATGAAGGTGCGTGCCTCAGTCAAGAGAATGTGTGACAAGTGCCGGGTGATCCGTCGCCATGGCCGGGTGATGGTGATTTGCACCAATCCCAAGCACAAGCAGCGCCAAGGCTGAGCCCGGCTGCCCCTTCGGTCGTCCCTTCAGGACCGACCGCCCCTTCCCCCATCCGTTCCTGCGCCGACTTCGGCTGCCAGGCTCCGGAGTCCAACTTTTCCCCCTGATCGTTTCAACGTGGCTCGGATCGCCGGTGTCGACATCCCTCGTGAAAAGAGGGTCGAGATCTCCCTCACCTACGTCTATGGCATCGGGCTCACCCGGGCCCGCAAGATCATCGCCAAGACGGGCGTCAACCCCGACATCCGCGTCAAGGACCTGAGCGACGGCGACGTGCAGAAGCTGCGGGGAGCCGCTGAGGCTTACACCCTTGAGGGCGACCTGCGGCGGGAGGAGGGCATGGCCCTCAAGCGCCTGCAGGACATCGGTTGCCTGCGGGGCCGCCGCCACCGCGCCGGCCTGCCGGTGCGGGGCCAGCGCACGCGCACCAATGCCCGCACCCGGCGCGGAGCCCGCAAGACCGTGGCCGGCAAGAAGAAGTAGGCCGGCAGCCCTCCGCACCCCTGTTCTTCTCCACGACCCTGCCGCGGCCTGGCGCCACGTCACCAGGGTCTCCCCAGTTTCCCGATCACCTCCCTGCTCCGCAGGGCCTCCCGCCATGGCCAAGCCCGCCAAGAAATCCGGCCCCAAAAAGGCCAAACGCAACGTGCCCAACGGCGTTGCCCACATCCAAAGCACCTTCAACAACACGATTGTCTCGATCACCGACACCGCCGGTGAGGTGATCAGTTGGTCGTCGGCAGGAGCCAGCGGCTTCAAGGGCGCCCGCAAGGGCACCCCCTTCGCGGCCCAGACGGCAGCAGAAGCCGCTGCCCGCCGTGCCCTTGAGCAGGGCATGCGCCAGATCGAGGTGCTCGTACGTGGTCCGGGCTCCGGCCGTGAAACAGCCATCCGCGCCCTGCAGGTGGCCGGCCTAGAGATCACCCTGATCCGCGACGTCACCCCCCTGCCCCACAACGGTTGCCGTCGTGCCAAGCGCCGCCGGGTCTGAAGCCGGCGCGCCCCTTTCCTCCTCCCCACCACCACAGACCGTGCTGCAATACCAGATCGATCGGGTCGAGCACCAGGTTGCCGACGACCGTTCCCAGACGGGGGTCTTCGTGATCGGTCCCCTGGAGAGGGGTCAGGCCACCACCCTCGGCAACGCCCTGCGACGCGTGCTGATCGGCGGCCTCGAAGGCAGCGCGATCACTGCCGTGCGCATCGGCGGTGTCAACCATGAATACGCCACCGTGCCGGGTGTCCGCGAAGACGTGCTTGACATCCTGCTCAACTGCAAGTCAATTCCCGTGGCCAGCCGCAGCCGCGAGTTGGAGATCGGTCGGCTGGTGGTCACCGGTCCAACCAGCGTCACCGCAGCCGAACTTCAGTTCTCCTCCCAGGTGCAGGTGATCGACGCCGAGCGGGTCATCGCCACCGTGGCCGACGGCCACACCCTGGAAATGGAGGTGCATGTGGAGCGCGGCATCGGCTACCGCCCGGTTGACCGCCACAACGAAGACACCAGCGCCATCGATCTGCTGCAGATCGATGCGGTGTTCATGCCCGTCAGGAGGGTCAACTACAGCGTCGATGAAACCGCCGTGGGCGAAGGTGGCTCGGCCCGCGAACGGCTGCGCCTCGAGATCGAAACCAACGGCAGCATCACCCCCGATGACGCCATGGCCCAGGCGGCCAACCAGCTGATCTCCCTGTTCCAGCCCCTGGCCAGCCTCACCATGGAGGAGGAGCCGGGGCTCGAACCCGAGCCCTCCGCCGAGGCCCAGATCCCCCTCGAAGAGCTCAATCTCTCCGTGCGGGCGTACAACTGCCTGAAGCGCGCCCAGGTAAATTCCGTCTCCGATCTGATGGGCTTCAGCTACGAGGATCTGCTGGAGATCAAGAACTTCGGCTCCAAGTCGGCCGACGAGGTGATCGAAGCGCTTGAACGCATCGGCATCTCCCTGCCCCAGAGCCGCACCAGCGCCTGATCCGGCCCTCCAGCTCCGCCACAGTTCCGCGTACCGCCCCCATACAGACCCATGCGACACCAGTGCCGAGTCCCCCTGCTGGGGCGCCCTGCCGATCAACGCAAGGCCATGCTGCGTGGCCTCACCACCCAGCTGATCCGCGAAGGCCGCGTCACCACCACCAAGGCCCGAGCCAAAGCTCTCCGCGATGAAGCCGAGCGGATGATCACTCTGGCCAAGGAAGGCAGCCTCGCCGCCCGGCGCCGCGCCCTCGGCTACATCTACGACAAGCAGCTCGTCCACACCCTGTTCGACAAGGCGCCGGATCGCTATGGCGATCGCAACGGTGGCTACACCCGCATCGTGCGCACCGTGCGCCGCCGCGGCGACAACGCCGAGATGGCGATCATCGAGCTGGTCTGAACCTCACCACCCCCGAGGGCGTCCGCAGGATCGCCCTGTGCCTGCAATACGACGGCGCCGGCTTCCACGGCTGGCAGCGCCAGTCCGGTCACATCAGTGTGCAGCAGACCCTGGAGCGGGCTCTGGCCGAGCTGGATCCGGCCCGGATGTCGGCATGCTTTGCTGCCGGACGCACCGATGCGGGCGTGCATGCGGCCGGCCAGGTGGCGCACTTCGACACCACCGCTCCGATACCGGCGCAGCGCTGGCCCAAGGCGCTTAATGGCCGCCTGCCTGCAACGATCCGTGTGCGAGCGGCCGCCGCAGTAGCGCCCGACTGGCACGCCTGCTTCTCCGCCCTCTACCGGCGCTACCGCTACACGATCTACAACGGCCGCACTCCCAACCTTTTCCTGGCCCCCTGGAGCTGGCACCGCCACAGGGTGCGGCTGGATGAACGGGCGATGGACGAAGTGCTGCAGGAGCTGAAAGGCGAGCACGACTTCACCGCCTTCCAGAGGGCGGGCAGCCGCCGGGCCGATGCGATCACCACCCTGCAGGAAGTCAACCTGGAGCGGCAGGGCGACCTGGTCGTGGTGGAACTGCAGGCGAGTGGTTTTCTCTACGGCATGGTGCGCCTGCTGATGGGTCAACTGGTGGCCGTGGGGGAGGGCCGGCTGGCCCCGGAGACATTCCGGCGGCGCTGGCGCAGCGGGGCCCGCAACGAGGTGAAAGAGGCGGCACCGCCCCAGGGGCTCTGTCTGCTGCGGGTTGGGTACTCGCAGGAGATGTTCCCAAGGCACGCCTGGTATGATTGCCAACCGCGGTTTCAGTTGGAATCGCTCGACCCGCCGGCGCTCCAGATACCGGCGGACCATCCCACCCATCCGGCACGGCCCATCCAGCTGTGATGGACCTTCCCCCCACCGGCCCGCCGGTGTCGCCCAGGCGCAATGAACAAGACAACTCTGCCCTCTCCCGCCAGCCTCGATCGCCAGTGGTATCTGGTGGATGCCGCCGACCAGACCCTGGGCCGGCTGGCCAGTGAGGTGGCCCAGGTGCTGCGGGGCAAGAACAAACCCACCTACACCCCCCATCTCGACACCGGCGACTTCGTGGTGGTGATCAACGCCGACAAGGTGCGGGTCAGTGGCAACAAGGAGACCCAGAAGCTCTACCGCCGCCACTCAGGCCGTCCCGGCGGCATGAAGACCGAAACCTTCGCGCACCTGCAGGCCCGCCTCCCCGAGCGCATCGTCGAAAAGGCGGTGAAGGGGATGCTGCCCCACAACGCCCTGGGCCGTCAGCTCTTCCGCAAGCTGAAGGTGTACCGCGGTGCTGAGCATCCGCACGATGCCCAGCAGCCCCAGATCCTCGCCCTCGATCCCGCCGCCTCCGCCCTCCGATGACCAGCTCCACCAACCGCGTCGTCTACTGGGGCACCGGCCGCCGCAAGACCGCCGTCGCCCGTGTCCGTGTCGTTCCCGGCAGCGGCAGTGTCACCATCAATGGACGCCCAGGCGATCACTACCTCAACTACAACCCCGTTTATCTGGCGGCTGTGAAGGCCCCCCTGCAGACCCTCGGGCTGGAAAGCCAGTACGACCTTCTGGTCAACGTGCGCGGCGGTGGCCTCACAGGGCAGGCCGATGCCATCAAGCAGGGCGCTGCCCGGGCTC
Organism: Cyanobium sp.; assembly: GCA_044233605.1. Lineage (GTDB taxonomy): Bacteria > Cyanobacteriota > Cyanobacteriia > PCC-6307 > Cyanobiaceae > Cyanobium. The sequence goes on from JBIIJS010000020.1 coordinate 18,133, forward strand.
TGTGCGATCTTTCGGCCGACAACCGCAAGCCGCTGAAGGTCGAAGGGCACCTCAGTCGCGACCCGCGCGCCAAGGAGCGTCGCAAGTACGGCCTCAAGAAAGCTCGCAAGGCTCCCCAATTCTCCAAGCGCTGAGCCCGGCGCCTCCACCGCACCGCACCCCATTCCCGCCATGCCGAAGGCCGACATCCACCCCACCTGGTACTCCGATGCCAAGGTGATCTGCAATGGAGAGGTGGTGATGACCACCGGATCCACCTCGCCGGAGATCCACGTCGACGTGTGGAGCGGCAACCACCCCTTCTACACGGGCACCCAGAAGATCCTCGACACCGAAGGGCGTGTGGATCGTTTCATGCGCAAGTACGGCATGGGCGGCGCAGATTCCGCCACTTCGGCCGCGAAGAACACTGCTCCTGCGAAATCCACCGAGGCAGCCGCCACAGCCTGATCGCAACCGGCCGTTCCGCCGCTGGCTGGAGCCAGCGGCATCGACCGCTGATCGCCGCCATGGACCGCAACCTGCTCGGCGAACGACTGGAAACGGCCTGCCGCACCTTCACCACTCTGGAGCGCCAGCTGGCTGATCCGGCCATCGCGGCCGACCCTGACCAGCTGCGTCGGGTGGCGCGGGAGAGGGCGAAGCTGGAGCCTCTGGTGCTCGACTACCGGCACCTGCAGAAACTCGAGTGTGAGCGCCAGGATGCGCGAAGCCTGCTGAAACAGTCGCGAGGCGATGCGGCAGAGGCCGAACTGGCCGAGCTCGCAGCCCTGGAGATCGAGACGCTGGAGGCGCGGATCGAGGTGCTGGAGCAACGGCTGACCCTGGCGCTGCTGCCGCGCGACCCACGCGACGAGCGCAGCGTGATGCTGGAGATCCGCTCCGGTGCCGGCGGCGATGAGGCCTGCCTGTGGGCAGGGGATCTGGCCCGCATGTACGAGCGCTACGCCCAGGCCCAGGGCTGGCGCGTGCAGCCGCTGAGCGCCTCGGAGGCCGACCTGGGCGGCTACAGGGAGCTCATCCTGTCGATTCAAGGTGAGGGGGTCTACAGCCGCCTGAAGTTCGAGGCTGGTGTGCACCGGGTTCAGAGGGTGCCGGCCACCGAATCCCAGGGGCGCGTACACACCTCCACAGCCACCGTGGCGGTGATGCCGGAGGCCGATCCGGTGGAGGTGCAGATCGATCCCAAGGATCTGGAGATCAGCACCGCCCGCTCCGGTGGCGCCGGTGGCCAGAACGTGAACAAGGTGGAGACGGCAGTGGATCTATTGCACAGACCCACCGGCATTCGCGTGTTTTGCACCCAGGAGCGCTCCCAGCTGCAGAACCGCGAGCGCGCCCTGGAGATCCTGCGGGCCAAGCTCTACGAACGCCAGCTGGCCGATGCCGCCGCGGCGGAGAGCAGTGAGCGACGCTCCCAGGTGGGCAGCGGCGACCGCAGCGAGAAGATCCGCACCTACAATTACCGCGACAACCGGGTCACTGATCACCGGCTGGGGCGCAACTTCAGCCTTGACATCGTGCTCGGCGGCCAGATCGAGGAGCTGATCGGCGCCAGTGTGGCAGCCGAGCAAAGCCTCCGGCTTGAGCAGCTGGCCCGCCAGGTGGGCGGTGCAGCCGGTTGAAGAAAGCGCGTAGGCGCCGGCGGATTCAGAGGCCGATCACGTATTTGGCCCATTCGCGGTTCTCTCCTGCGCTGATGCGCCGGCCCGCCTCGAAGCTGAGACTGCTGGGCGGACGGCGCGGTTCGCGCCGCAGCGGCATGCCCGCCTCCCGCGGAGTGCGGTTGCCCTTGCGCACGTTGCAGGGAAGGCAGGCAGTGGTGACATTCTCCCAGATGTCGGCGCCACCGCGGCTGCGGGGGTGCACGTGATCGATGGAGAGGGGCTCGCCCCGAAAGCCGCAGTATTGGCAGGCGTGGCCGTCGCGCTGAAACACGTTGCGGCGGGTGAGCGGCAGTTGCTTGTAGGGAACCCGCACGAACTGGCGCAACCGGATCACGGTGGGCAGCAGCAGATCGGGACGGATCTGTCGAGCTGGATCGTGCTCAAGGCCCTCGGCCTTGCCCTTGAGAAGCATCACCATCGCCCGTCGCCAGGTGGTGATGTTCAGGGGTTCGTAGGAGGCATTGAGAACAAGAACCTGGCCCATGCCGCACGCTTGGGATAGGTCCCATCGTAGGCAGAATCAAAGCCTGGCATGGTGTACACCGCAACCTTGCCGATCGGCGCCATCGCCGCCGAACCCCTAGCGTGCTGCGGCGATGGCCCTACCCGATTTCCCAGCGCTGGCTGCACTGTTGCACGGCGATCTGCACCCTGCCCCGAACAGCGAGTCCTCCGCATCCGCCTGCCAGGGTCCGCCGCGCGGGGTGGTGATCGACTCACGGCGGGTGAGCGGCGGTGAGGTCTTCTTCGCCCTGACCGGCCGTCAGAGCGACGGCCACGAGCACGTCGGCGCCGCGCTGGCAGCAGGGGCGGCCCTGGCGGTGGTGCGCCGCGGCTGGCCTGGCCGCAGTGCAGCAGTGAGAACAGGCGGCATGGTGCTGGAAGTGGAAGATCCGCTCAGCTCTCTTCAGCAGCTGGCCGCCTGGTACCGGCGGCGGCATATCGGCCGGGTGGTGGCGATCACCGGCAGCAACGGCAAAACGGTGGTGAAAAATGCCCTCACCACCCTTCTAGCCGGCCGCTGGCGGGTGGCGGCCAGTCCGGGCAGCTGGAACAGCCAGATCGGGGTACCGCTGGCGGTGCTGGCCGCGCCACCGGGCACCGAGATCGGCGTGTTCGAGGCGGGGGTGTCGGCGCCGG
>JBIIJS010000021.1:0-20769 GCA_044233605.1 Cyanobium sp.
ATCGCCGCGAGGGCGTCAATCTGGCCGGCGTTGATGAATTCGCCGCGGGCATCAGCCTGGGCAACAACCTTGGTGAAGGCGTCGAACATTGAAGGGCTCCTGGTCTCGACGGGGGGGAGGGTCGGGTGCGTTGGGCACCGAAACATTGTGCGGGCTGTCTGCGGGGGCAATTTGCCTGGCTCGTCTGAACTTCACAAAGGGTCACTTCGAAGTGAAGCGGCATTTTTTGGAGAGGGGATTTTCGTGCCTTGCTGAACCTTTTCCCCTCTGTACCTCCGCGTAGAAATCTTTGTCCACAGGAATCTTCCCGCACAGAAAAGCCCGGTCGCAATCGCGACCGGGCCGGGTGGGGCTCAGGGCTGCTGGCAGCCTTCTAGGCGCGGTTTCAGTTGACCGGGGCAACACTGACGACGCGGCCGCCCTGGCGATGGATCGTCTGCTGGGTCTCGAGCATCTTGTCGAAGGTGACGAAGCGCACGGTGTTGGCCCGCTTGTGCAAGCGGTAGTTGTTGAGGCCGGCCACCTCAACCCGATAGACGCGCGCCTTCTGGCCAATGCCCTTCATCATCTGCGTGATTGAACTCTGGGCCACGTTGGCGGGTTGACCGCCGGAGGCACCGGAGTTGGGGCTGACCACGGGCATGGCGCGGTTCTGGTGCAGGGCCGGGCCGAGGCGGAAGTTGGTGCCGGCACTGTCTCCTTTCACCGAGGCGGCGGCACCACGGGCGAGCTGCATCAGCCAGGAGAACTGGCGGCCCTGCTGGCCGGCGGAGTAATCCCAGCCATGCAGGTAGGGCACCACCTCCTCGCCGAAACGATCCTGGTATTCGGCGCTGTCGATGTAGGAGTCGATCTCGGCGTCGTAGCCCTGCTCCTGCAGGATCGTGAAGTGGTGCAGCATCTCGTCGCGGTTCTGAGGAGCGCGGCCGAGCAGGTGTTTGAAGTTGAGCTCGATGAAGTGATAGGGATTGCAGTTGGCAAAAAACTTCTCCCTGTAAAGGCCGCTTTTTGCCACAGTGCGCACCAACTCACGCACGCTGAGATAGCTATTACGGAACAGCGATTCGGCGCCGTTGAGCCGTTCGCTCGCCATCACATACTGGTGCCCCAGCACCTGTTGATAAACGGCGCGGATAATGGTGTTTTTGTCCTGGTCGGATGCATTCGCCCAGTTTTCTTTATTGCGGTCATTTGCATACCGCTCGATGCCCAGGTAGGGCGCGTTGACCAGTGTCATTGCTTGGGGCCAGCCAGGAGAGAGTGGGCCGCAGAGAATCTTTCCAATCAAGATTCCAGAGCCGCCATGATCCTATGGGTGAGAGCCAGGGAGATCGCAGAATCTTTACATCCCACAAACTTTTGGCACTCCTCAAACTAACTCCGCTCAAGCTCTCCAGCCCCGCGCCAAGCCTGCGGCACAGCACAAAAAAAGGGCCCCATGCGGGGCCCCCTGAGGATCGAATGCGATCAGCGCTCAGACGAGAGCGTTGATGGCGTAGTCGATGTAGTTGTTGGCGATGACGCCGGGGTCGCCACCGATGCCGTGGTTGGCCTTGATGTGCTTGAGGGCTTCCACGTACCAGGAGGGGGAGAGTTCGAAGGCGCGGTTGATCTCATCGAGACCGGCGATCAGGTACTCATCCATGGGGCCGGTTCCACCTGCCACGAGGCAGTAGGTGACCATGCGGAGGTAGTAGCCGATGTCGCGGGCGCACTTGTCTTTGCCGCGCTGATCTGCGGCATAGTTGTTGCCCTGCATCTGGGTGGTGTAGGGGAACTTGTTGTAGACGGCCTGGGCTGCGCCGTTGACGAGGGAATCGGCATTGGCGGTGAGAGCCTTTGCGGCCTCAAGTGCGTTCTTGGCGCGCTCGAAACGACCGAAAGCGGAGTTGATTTCGGTGTTGCTGAGGAAGCGGCCCTGGGAATCAGCGGCGGCGACGGCCTCGGTGAGGGGGGTTTTCATCGTTGAAGAGGGAAGGATGAAGGTGAACCGTTGAAATTCAGAGGAGGCCTGAGGATCAGGCGACGGCCGCGGCAGCGCGATCGAAGTAGGTGCCGATTTCGGACATCAGGGCGGAGCAGTCGCCGGGGGTGATGCCGTTGCGGTCGTTGGCGATGCTGATGGCAGCCTCCTTCATCTTGCGGATGCCTTCAGCGACGGAAGCGCCGGGAACACCGAGGGCGAGGTAGGTTTCGCGCAGGCCGTTGAGGCAGCGGTCTTCAAGGACGGATGCATCACCGGTGAAGGCGGCGTAGGTGATGTAGCGGAGAACGATCTCCATGTCGCGGAGGCATGCAGCCATGCGACGGTGGGTGTAGGCGTTGCCACCGGGGGCGATCAGAGCGGGCTGCTGGGCGAAGAGCTCGCGGGCCGCGTTGGTGACGATGGCGGAAGCGTTGGAGGTGATGCGGTTGACCGCATCCATGCGCTTGTTGCTGTCGGCGACCATCGCCGCGAGGGCGTCAATCTGGCCGGCGTTGATGAATTCGCCGCGGGCATCAGCCTGGGCAACAACCTTGGTGAAGGCGTCGAACATTGAAGGGCTCCTGGTCTCGACGGGGGGGGGTCGGGAGGGGTGAACTAAAGGTGTGAGGCGGCCGGCGTGGATCCCCGGCATGGCCTGGGAATCACCGATCGTTCTCTGGTCAGTCGCTCGAGCGCGGAAGTGGCTCAGAAATGCCCCTGGCACGGGGATTCCGGAGTTGACTCGCCGGACCGGCTGATTGACCCAACCATTGTTGTGGGCAATCAGCGGTGGGCGCGAGACGCGTAACAAACGGTCACCGCCCTGCCTGGTCTTGTCCCTGCAGCGGTTCTGCGGGATGCGACCGGCTATGGATGGCCCATGAAGAAGGGCTCCCTGGCAAGGGAGCCCAAAGTCTGCCGCTGCTGCAAGGTTGATGCAGGGGTGCAGGCGCTCAGCCCTGCGATTTCCTGCGGTTCTTGCGGCGAGCGGCAGCCGGAGCCTCCCCCTGGATGACGCTCTCTCCGCCGCTGACCGAAACGTCGGTGATCCGGCCGCCGAGGCGGTGGACCAGGCGCATCGTTTCGTTCATGCGCGTGTAGGGCACCTGCATGACGCAGTCAGCGCTTCGCACGAAATCGTTGCGCGCCAAGCCGGTGACCGTGATCGTCACTTGCCGGCCGCTCACCGAACTGGTGGCCCGTGTGCCTGCGGATACCTTCATGGGTGGTCTCGTTTGAGAAGGGAGAGAAGAATTCAGTTGACTGGCGTCAGGCTGGCGATGCGGCCGCCTTGGCGCTGCACCTGCTGCTGCACCTTGAGCAACTGGTCGAAAGGCACGAACAGCACCCGGTTGCTGCGCTTGTGCAGGCGGTAATCGTTGAAGCCCGTAACCTCCACCCTGAAGGTGCGGCCCTCCTCGCCGGCGCCCACGCCCTGGCGGGTGACGCCATCGCTGGGAACGGCACGGAAACTGCTGCCCTTCGCGTTCGGGCTCACCACTGGCATGGGTGCTTCTGCGTGCACGGCAGGATTGAGCCGCGACTGGTTCTTGAGGGCATCACCACGCACGGAGGCACCCACACCCCGGGCGAGCTGGAGCACGTAGGAGAACTGCAGGCCCTGCTGCCCGGCTGAGTAGTCGTAACCGTGGATGTAGGGAACCACCTCTTCGCCGAAGCGGCCCTGATACTCGGCGCTGTCGATGTAGGAGTCGATCTCGGCGTCGTAACCCTGTTCCTGCAGGATCGTGAAGTGGTGCAGCATCTCGGCCTTGTTCTGGGGGGCGCGGCCAAGCAGGTGCTTGAAGTTGAGCTCGATGAAGCGGTATGCGTTGCAGTTCTCAAAGAACTTCGCCTTGTAGAGACCGCTTTTGGCCACCTGCCGCACAAACTCGCGCACGCTCAGGTAGCCGCGCTTGAAGAGCGACTCAGGCCCTTCGAGCCGCTCGCTGGCCATTACGTACTGGTTGCCGAGAACCTGGCGGTAAACGGCGCGGATCAGGACCTGTTTGTCGTTTTCGGTGGCGTTCGCCCAGTTTTCCTTGTTGCGGGCACTGGTGAAACGCTCGATGCCCAGGTAGGCAGCGTTGGCGAGAGTCATGGGCGAGGGACCGGAGGGGAGGCGGAATCAGGCTGCAAGGCGGATCCTATGGGGATCTCCTGACCCAGGCGACTGCCCTTCACAATCGTTACAACCCTGAGGCCGCGTTGGTCGCGGCTGCGCTGCGGTGGGCTCACCCCTGGCGTGATGGCGATGCGTCGATACCATCCGGCCAACTTCCCTGTGCCGCGATGGCTTTCGATTCTTCCACTCCAGCCTCCGCAGAGCCGGCGGAGATCAGCCGACGCTTCGGTGATCAGCTTCATGCGCTCTCGACTGTGGCAGAGACCCTCACCTACCGGCTGCTTGATCTGGAGGAGAGGCTGGAGGCCCAGGAGCAGTCCCTTGGCTCCCTGATCGGTTCGGCCCTGGGCAGCGATCCCGACCAGGTGGTGCAGATGGATCAGCGCCTGGGCGATACGGAAGCCCGTTTGGCCCATATCGAGGAACTGCTCACCGGTGCTGAGCCAAGGCCGATGTCGCGCCATCTGCAGGCCTTGCCCAAGCAGGAACTCCTCGACGATCCCTTCCCCGAGGAGGGTGAGCAGCCGTTCATGGACGAGCGGATCGCCTGAGGGCTCTTCAGCCCAGGGCCGCCAGCCAGTCGGTGGGGATGTCGGCGCTGTAATCGTCGGTGCGGTTGAACTCGAAGGGCCCGGCCAGTGAGCCCCAGAGGTGTTCATGGGTCACCGGGTCGTGGCCTCGGTCGATGGTGCGCATGTGATCGCTGAACAGCTCCAGTCGGCTCACCAGATAGGCCGTTCTTCCCTTGCGTTCCACCAGGCAGCGGCAGCCGGGCTCCACTTCACCCACGAAACCATCTCCCTCCTCCCTCACCAGGTAAGTGCAGCCTTCCAGAGGGCGTAGATCCCCTGGCTCAATGCGGGACCGCAGCTCCGGGTCCTCGACGGCACCCCAGAAGCGGCGGTCGTCGTGGATCGCCTGGTTGTGGATGATCAGGCCGTCCATGCCCCGTTCAGCCCGCAGCACGCGGATGCGGTAGGGCGCTGCCGGGTTGATGGCGTACGACTGCTCCAGCAGCAACGATCCCGGCGCCAACTGGGGTAGGGGACGGAAGCGCACCAGGATGTGGGCGTAGAGAGGGGGATTGTCGAAGGCCTGCTCCTGGTTGCTGAAGCCACCGCTCAGCATGCGCACCAGTCGCTGGAGAGAGCTGCTCATGGCGGCAACCTACAGACCGAGCAGCCGGATGCGGAATTCGCCCACCTGCCGCGCCGTTGCCGGATCTGCCTGGGCGAAGGGGTGATCGGCGACGCGCTGGAGGATCAGCTCCAGCTTGGCGCTCACCTCCAGGCTCCCCTCCGCCTCGTGGACACTGTGGTTCTGCCAGGCCTGATCGAAGGCGTGGGCGAAACTGTCGGCGTTGTTGAACATCCGATCGCTGCCTTGGTCTGGGCAGGCGCCGGTGTCAGAGAAGGGTGAGGTCACGGCGTTCAGACGGCCAGGGGAACGGTCGCGCCCCCAACCGACACAACCGAAAAAACAACATGCCAGGACCCAGATTTGAACTGGGGACACGGCGATTTTCAGTCGCCTGCTCTACCAACTGAGCTATCCCGGCCTGCCGCCTGGGCGACTGAACTCAGCTTAGATCACGGCGCGCCGGCGTCCGCGCCAGGCAGAGCAGGCCCTCCACCCGCCAGCCCCCTTCCCGCAGGGCAGCGGCCGCCGCCTCGGCGGTGGCTCCGCTGGTGAGGATGTCGTCGACCAGCAGCAGGGGCCGACGGCGCGCTTCTCCCTGCCGCGGGGGCCGCAGGCAGAGAAATGAGCCACGCTGGTTGGCAAGCCGTGCGGCCCGCCCCAGACGGTGCTGGCCGAGCACCGGATGGCGGCGCGCCAGCAGGGTGGCCCGTGAGAGACCGAGCCGCCGGGCGAAGCACAGGCACAACAGGGAGGGCAGGGGGTTGGGGTTTTTCTTCCAGCTGGGGATCGGCACCAGCAGGGGGCGTTTCGGAGCCTTCGCCAGTGCGGGATCCATGGCGGCCAGCAGGGCCATCAGCGCCGGCGGACGGGGTTGCCTGCGAAGGCTGAGAAGCCGCCGGCGCAAAGCACCGTCGTAACTGCCGGCGGCCCACCAGGGCAGGGGGTGATTGCCATGCAGGCCGCCGTCGGGCAGATCCAGTTGTTCCAGGCAGTCCTGGCAGAGCCCGTTGCGATGACCCCGGGCGCGACCGCAGAGGGGACAGGGCACCACCAGCAACCAGTGGATCGGTAGCCAGGTGGGGCCGAGGGCGGGTTGGGAGAGGGCCAGCGGAAAGACTGCCTCGATCCGGGCAGGCGTGCTTCCCTCAAGCCTTCCCTGGTAGCGACCGCAGCATGGCCACGAGCGTGCGGTGAGCATCCTCACTGTCGGAGAGGGTGTGATCGAAGGGCACCTCCACCGCCGTGCCATCCACTTCCAGCCGCATCGCTTCGGGCGCGACTGCCAGCATGCGAGCGCTGCGGGCCTGGCCTAGGCCACCGAAGTGGCGCGCATAGGCAAGCACCGCATCGGGATGGTCGTCGTTCATGTGGCGGCAGATCCGATCGCTCACGGCGGGGGTGAGGGGGTCGGCGGCCATGGGACTCACAAGCGGATGGGGAGATTCTGGTGCCCGCCGGCGGCGGATGCGCTCTGCTGCAGCTCAGCCGGCGCCGAAGCGTTGCCAGAGCAGCAGGCCGAGGCGGATCGCACTGAAGCCTACGTAGCCCGCCAGCACGACGAACACCGCAATGGAAAGAAACGTGCGCAGACGGTCGTTCATGGAAAGGGGAGCATGGCTTACCTCATCCTGCTTGCAGTCGGCGTCTGACGCCCCCTCAACCTGCGATCCAGCGCCTGGTGGGCCAGCATCGCCATGCCACGGGCCGCTGAGAGGGCAGGCCGGCTCAGCACCGGCAGCCCCAGGGCCCGCTGCCGCAGGAGTCGCCACTGGGGATTGCGCGCCCCGCCCCCCAGGCTGATCACCCGCCGGATGGCGGGCGCACCCAGTTCCTGCAGGCGTTGCCAGCCGGCCTTCTCGTGGGCAGTGAGCCCTTCGAGCAGCGCCTGCAGGTACAGAGCATCGCTCACCGGGCGCGGCTCCAGCCGTGCTTCCAGCTCGGGGTCGTCCCAGGGAAATCGCTCCCCCCGGGTGGGCAGGGGGCGCAGTTGCAGGCCTGTAGACCGGTCGGGATCGATCTGACGGCTGAGCTCGCCCAGCTGCTCCTGCCTCCAGAAGCGCAGCAGAATGCCTGCCCCGGCGTTGGCGGCCCCCCCTGCCAGCCAGCGTCCGCCCACCCTGTGGCAGCTCACCCCGGGGCCCGTGATCGGCTCTGGCACGAACTGCTTCAGCACCAAGGTTGTGCCTAAAACAGTGACGCCGTCTTCGGGGCCCGGTGCGGCCGCCAGCACCCCGGCGTTGGCATCGGTGCTGCCGGCCACCACAAGGCAGGTGGCCGGCAGGCCGAGGGCGGCGGCGGCAACCGCGCTGATCTTGCCCAGCGTCTCTCCGCTGGCGCAGATGCGGGGCAGTGCTGCGGCCCAGGCTTGCCGCTCCAGGCTGCCGCTCCAGGCACCCCGTTGCAGGTCCCAGCCCAGCCGCAGGTTGTTGCCCTCCTCCCCCCAGCGCCAGTGGCCGAGCAGCCAGCCCATCAGCCAGTCGGCCTGATGGCGCAGCAGCCAGGGCGGGCCCAGGCCAGCCGCTTCGGCCCGTTCCAGCAGGCTCAGGGCGCGGGCGAGACTGCCGCTGGCCCCTGCTGCCGGCCCGGAGACAACGATGGCCGCGGCGCTGGCGCTCTGCTCGGGGCAGGCGTGGTGGTAGGGCAGGGCCCAGGCCAGATCGCCGTTGAGCAGGCTCCCATCAGGCCGGCAGAGCAGCAGGGTTCCGGAGGTGCCATCGACGGCGATCGCCGCGATGCGTTCGCGGCAGGACAGTGGCAGAGCTTGAACCAGGGCGATGAGGCCCCGGCGCCAGGCTTCTGGATCTTCGAATGGCCCGGGGTAGGGGATCTGCCGCTCAATCGGAGCGATCCCTGGCCCAGGAGCTTCACCAAGCACGGCGATGCGAACACCGCTGCTTCCGAGGTCAACGCCGAGCACGAGGCGCTGATCATGGTCCCAGCGAAGCTGTGAGGAACCGGGGGGGTCAGGCAGGGTTGGCGGCGGCGACGCGGCCGGCCGTGGCCTGCTGCAGGGTGCTGGCGATCGCACTCACCTCCTCCCAGGGGAGGTTGAGGTCGCTGCGGCCGAAGTGACCGTAGGCAGCCACATCCTGGTAGAAGCGGCCACCACGCTGCTGGGGCAGATCGCGCAGGCCGAAGGTCTCGATGATGGCGCCGGGGCGCAGATCAAAGTGCTCCTGCACCAGGGCGGTGAGATCGGCATTGCTGATGGCACCGGTACCGAAGCTCTCCACCAGGATGCTCACGGGGCGGGCGACACCGATCGCGTAGCTCAGCTGCACCTCGGCCCTGCGGGCCAGTCCCGCGGCCACCAGCGCCTTGGCCACGTAGCGGGCCGCGTAGGCGGCGGAGCGATCCACCTTGGTGGGATCCTTGCCGGAGAAGGCGCCACCGCCGTGGCGGGCGTAGCCGCCGTAGGTGTCGACAATGATCTTGCGGCCGGTCAGGCCGGCATCGCCCTGGGGACCGCCCACCACGAATTTGCCGGTGGGATTCACCAGGAAGCGGGTGCTGTCCTTGACCGGTTTCAGGCTCAGATCACTGGTGGCTGGTTCCACCACGTGGGTCCAGAGGTCGCCGGAGATCGTTTCGCGCAGGGCCTTCTCCTCGCTCACTACGGTGCCATCGGGCAGGGTGATCTCGGCGGTGTGCTGGGTGGAGATCAGGATCGTGTCGATCGCTACGGGGCGCTCGTCTTCGTAGACCACACTCACCTGGGTTTTGCCGTCAGGCAAGAGGTAGTCGAGGGTGCCCTCATGGCGCACCTCTGCCAGCCTGCGGGCCAGACGATGGGCCAGGCTGATTGGCAGTGGCATCAGCTCGGGCGTCTCGTCGCAGGCATAGCCGAACATGATCCCCTGGTCGCCTGCGCCCACCAGATCGAGGGGATCGCCGGCGTGGTCGTCGGCCTCGTTCACTCCCTGCGCGATGTCGGGCGACTGCTGATCAAGGGCCACGAGCACGGCGCAGCTGTGAGCATCGAAGCCCCCGGCCCGGGCGCCGCTGTAGCCAATGCGCTCAATCACGCCACGCACCAGTGTATTGAAATCAACTCGTGCGCCGGTGGTGACCTCGCCGGTGATCAGGCACAGGCCCGTGTTGACCACGGTTTCGCAGGCGACGCGGCTGGAGGGGTCCTGGGCCAGCAGTGCGTCGAGCACCGCATCACTCACCTGATCACAGATCTTGTCGGGATGCCCCTCCGTGACCGATTCCGAGGTGAAGACGTGACGGCTCATGCCAGCAGCTGCAAAGAGTGGTGCCTGAGCATATGTCTCCGCTTCAGCTCACTCAACTGGCTGTGGACACCGCCGGCGTTGGGACAGGACCTCCCTTCACCTGGAGCTCCCTCCAGTGATCCAGGAAGGGTACGCCCACTTCGAGCGGAGGTGGGATCCGCCAACCCGCCCTGTAGCCGAGCACCACCGGCACCCCGGCGGCGCGGCCCATGCGCAGATCGCTGTTGGCATCTCCGATCAGGGCGCACTCCTGCGGATCCACCCCGAGCGTGCTGCAGAGGCCGTGCACAGCTCCGGGGTCGGGTTTGCCGGGCCGATGATCAGCGCTCCAGTGGCCCTGAAAATGCTGATCGAGTCGGTGGGCCTCCAGAAAGGCGCTGATTCCCTCGCTGTGGTCGTTGCTGATCACGGCGCAGGCCACTCCCGCTGCGGCCAGGGAAGCCACCAGCAGGCCCAGACCTTCGGTGGGTTGTGGACGGTGCTCGCTGCGCTGGCCGTGCATCCCGTCGCTGAGGCTGAACACCCGCTCACTCATGGCCAGGGCCTCGGGCCAGCCGAAGCCCACCTGCACCAGGGCTGTGGCTGTGGCGATCAGGTTGTGGTCACGACTTGCCACCGCCGTGATGCCCGCCGGGTCTACCCCTGCGGCAAGCACGCCGTAGGCGCGGGCCAGCAGATCAGCCAGCTCGTCTTCCCCCCCTGGCCCGCTCAACAGAGACGCGGCCAGTTGTAAACAAAGCTCGATGCGGGCAGCAGCCAGGGTCTGCAGCATCGGTTCGCTATGGCTCATGGTGCCGTCCTTATCAAATAGCACCGCCCGGAGTGACCACCCCGGCGGACCCAGGGGGATGCCGCGCAGCAGTAGGTGGGCCATGGCGTGGGGAGCGTGGGGCTCCGCCGGCTCAGTCGAGGGTGACGCCCATGGGCTCGCCGTCCTCGGCCTGCTCCAGCAGCATCTGCTTATAGCGGGCAGCCATCTCCTCCGCCTTGTCGAACACCTTCTGGGGATCGCTCAGCATGTCGCCGGGCTCCGGTTCGAGGGCTTTGGTCGAGAGGGAGATGCGTCCGCGCTCGGCGTCGAGATCGATGATCATCACTTTCATCTGATCGTTCACATTGAGCACTGTATGGGGCGTCTCAATGTGTTCGTGGCTGATCTCGGAGATGTGCAGCAGACCACTCACGCCGCCGATGTCGATGAAGGCGCCGTAAGGCTTGATACCACGCACCGTGCCCAGTACTACTTCCCCCACCTCCAGCCGGTTCATCTTCCGCTCCACGAGGGCGCGGCGATGGCTGAGCACCAAGCGGTTGCGCTCCTCGTCCACCTCCAGGAACTTCAGGGGCAGGAAGTCGGCGACCAGCTCCTCCTTGGCTTTGCGGGTGCTGATGTGGCTGCCGGGAATAAAGCCACGCAGGCCTTCCACCCGCACCAAGGCGCCGCCGCGGTTGGTGGCGAAGACCTCGCTGTAGATGGTGGCGTCTTCTTTCTGAAGCTGGCGTACCCGTTCCCAGGCGCGTTGGTACTCGATGCGGCGCACCGAAAGGGTGAGCTGGCCGTCTTCGTTCTCTTCGCTGAGGATGAAAAACTCGCGCACCTCGCCGGGCTCAAGCACATCGGAGAGGTGCTCGACCCGGTTGATCGACACCTCCTGCAGCGGCATGAAGGCGGCGGTTTTGGCACCGATGTCGATCATCGCCCCCTTGGATTCAAGGGCGAACACGGTGCCGTTGACCACGTCACCAGGTTTGAAGTTGTAGTCGTACTTGCTGAGCAGAGCCGCGAATTCGTCGAGCGTGAAGCCCACGCCATCGCCGTCGCGGCCGGCACCGCGGCTGCTGGAGTCATCGGCGCTGGGAACCTCCTCCGGGATGGTCAGGTCGAGTTCAGCAGCGGCCTCTGGGGCGGCGGTGGCCTCGGCAGCGGTGTCGACGGCGCTGAGTTCGGAGGATGGTGTCACGGTCATGAAGCTGAAGCGGGCTGCCGTAGGCAGGACGATGGAACCGCAGATGCCTGCCCGCCTGCAAGGCAAGTGCGATCTCACACTCTATCAATGCGTTCGGGTGGTGCTGGGCTCAGCCCACTGCTGCCAGCCGGTTCCGCTTGCCGCGAGCGGCCTCGGTCAGCTGGGGATCGGCAACGGCCAGCCCCTCCAGCGTCGCGACGAAGTCGCTGACACTGCGGAACTGGCGGTACACCGAGGCGAAGCGCACGTAGGCCACCTCGCTCATATCGCGCAGGCGAGCCAGCACCTGCTCACCGATGTCGTTGCTGCTCACCTCCCGGCCGGCCCGTTGCTGGAGGGACAACTCGATGTCGTCGACCACCGTTTCCAGTCGACTCGGCTCCAGCCCGGTTTTTTCGCATGCGCGCAACAGGCCGTGCAGGAGTTTGGAGCGGTTGAAGGTTTCGCGGCTGCCATTGCGCTTCACAACCGTGATCGGCACGGTTTCCACCCGTTCGTAGGTGGTGAAGCGGAAATCGCAGTTGAGACATTCACGGCGCCTGCGCACGCATCTGCCGCCGTCGGCGGCACGGGATTCCAGCACCCGGCTATCGGTGTGTTGGCAGGAAGGGCATTGCATGCCCGCGTACTCAGGCTTGTTTCACAAGTGTAGACAGCGAAAATCAGGATGGGAAGGGCAGGATGCCGCCTTGCTCCCCTCGGGCAGGGATGCAGATGCTGCCAACGGAAAGCCCCCGCCGCTGGGGCGAGGGCAAAGGGATGCGGCCGGTTGTTTCGGAGGACCCAGGCTCACTTGCCGATCTTCGGGGGATCGCGGAAAGCGATGGCGAAGAAAAGAGTGGAAATGGCCAGGGCCAGGATGAGGATGTAGGCGAAGCTCTCCATGGGGAGTACTCAGGCGGAGGGGGCGGAAGCGTGCGGTGATCAGCCGAGCGTGGATCCAGCCGGGGGCACGAAGCCCTCGGGCAGACGCCGGGTGGATTTGTCACCCAGCTTCTGGAACAGACCGAATTCCACTTGTTCACCAAGATCCGGGTCAATGCCGGCAAACACATCGCGGTACAGGGTGCGGGCACCGTGCCAGATGTGGCCGAAGAAGAACAACAACGCGAAGGTGGCGTGACCGAAGGTGAACCAACCGCGCGGTGAACTGTGGAAGGTGCCGTCGGAGTGGTAAGTCTCGCGGTCGAACTCGAAGGCCTCGCCGAGCTGTGCCTTGCGGGCAAGCCGCTTGACGTCAGCCGGGTCGGTGAACTTCTGACCGTTCAGGGCTCCGCCATAAACGGTGGCAGTGACTCCCTGCTGCTCAAAGGAGTACTTGGCCTCGGCTCGCCGGAAGGGGATGTCGGCGCGCACAACACCGCTCTGGTCTTCGAGCACCACAGGGAAATTCTCGAAGAAGTTGGGCAGGCGCCGCACTTCCAGTTCGCGACCTTCCTTGTCGGTGAAGCTGATGTGGCCGACCCAGCCGGTGGGCAGACCATCGCCGTTCACCATTGGGCCTACGCGGAACAGGCCACCCTTGGCAGGGCTGTTCCCGACGTAGTCGTAGAAGGCGAGCTTTTCTGGAATCTGCGACCACGCCTGTTCGGGAGTGGCACCGTTGTCAAGGGCGGTCTGGACACGCCGATTGATCTCTGTCTTGAAGTAGCCCTGATCCCACTGGTAGCGGGTGGGGCCAAACAGCTCGACTGGAGTGGCTGCAGCTCCGTACCACATGGTGCCGGCGACCACAAAGGCAGCAAAGAACACGGCAGCGATGGCTGAGGCCAGCACCGTTTCGATGTTTCCCATTCGCAACGCCTTGTAGAGGCGTTCCGGAGGTCTCGTAGTGATGTGGAAGATGCCGGCGATGATGCCTACGATGCCGGCAGCGATGTGGTGAGCAACAATGCCACCGGGGTTGAAGGGGTTAAATCCTTCTGGCCCCCAGGAGGGCTGTACCGGTTCGAGATGGCCTGTGATGCCGTAGGGATCACTCACCCACATCCCCGGCCCGAAGACACCGGTGAGGTGAAAGGCACCGAAGCCGAAGCAGCCGAGGCCGGCAAGCAACAGATGGATGCCGAAGATCTTGGGAAGATCCAGGGCCGGCTCACCGGTGCGCGGATCCTGCCAGATCTCGAGGTCCCAGTAGGTCCAGTGCCAGATGGCAGCCAGAAAGAGGAGGCCGCTGAAAATGATGTGGGCGGCGGCCACGCCCTCGAAGCTCCAGAAGCCTGGGTCAACACCGGTTTCACCGGTGATGCTCCAGCCTCCCCAACTGCCGGTCACACCCAGGCGGGCCATGAAGGGCATCACAAACATGCCCTGGCGCCACATGGGGTTGAGCACCGGGTCGGAGGGATCGAAAATGGCGAGCTCGTAGAGCGCCATGCTGCCGGCCCAGCCGGCAACCAGAGCGGTGTGCATGAGGTGCACGGCCAGCAGGCGGCCCGGGTCGTTGATGACGACCGTGTGCACCCGGTACCAGGGCAATCCCATGGGGGTCAGGTCTGGGTTGAAGGTGACGATCGGCCAGGCCGATCCGTCTGGCGATGGTAGTGGGTGCGGATGGCCGCACGGGGTCGCAGGTAACGGACCGCAACCGGCTGTCTCACAATGACCATCTTTCGCGACCTCTCGCCATGCCTGTGATCCGATTCCTGCGCGAGGGCTGCGAGGTGGAGTGTTATCCAGGGGAGAACCTCCGCGAGGTGGCCCTGCGGGAGGGAATCGAGCTTTATGGCCTAAAGGGAAAGCTCGGCAACTGCGGTGGCTGCGGCCAGTGCATCACCTGTTTTGTTGATGTGGAGGGCGCCGCCACCTCCGCCCTCAGTGCTCCCACCGCGGTGGAAGGCCAGAAGCTTCGTCGCCGTCCTGACACCTGGCGGCTGGCCTGCCAGACGCTGGTCCAGGAGTCGCTGGTGGTGATCACCCGTCCCCAGGCGGGCCTTGCTGATCGCCAGCACCTTCTTGCCGAGGCCCTGGCCGAATCTCTGCCCCCTGGCCCCACCGCCTGGCCGTCCTTGCCCTCCGACGAAGACGGCATGGATGCGGAAGCCGCCACCGATCAGTCTGGTGATTCCGATGCGGACAGCGCTGCGGGCTCTGGCGCAGGTTCGAGCCCGGAAGGTGCTAGCGCAACGAGCGATGAAGCCGGGCCCGCCGAGCCCGGTGGGCGGTGATACGTTCGCCTCACTCATTCAGCAGCCATGGAAACCAACGATCTCGGCTTCGTTGCCAGCCTTCTGTTCGTTCTGGTTCCGGCGGTGTTTCTGATCGTCCTCTACATCCAGACGAACAGCCGCCAGGGCGGCTGAGGCTGCCCCACAGCTGCGGCCCTCAGCTCCGCCCTTCCGGCTCCCTCACCAGCAACACCGGTGCGGGGGCGTGAACGCGGATGTAATCGCTTACCGAACTGCCCAGCAGCCGGTCGAGATCGACCAGGGCCCTGGCCACCAGAGGCCGGCGGTCCTGCGAGGCGATCACCACAAGATCGGCCCTTGCTTGAGCGGCTGCCTCGCATACGGTGCGACCGATCTCACCGCTGCGATGCAGGGGCTTCATCGTCACGCCGAAGCCGCGGGCCCGCTGCACCGCTCTCTCCAGCACCTCATCGGCCGGATTGCGGCCGCCCCGCGAGGCGCTCAGGTCTTGTCGGGTCACATGCACGCCGGTGAGGCTGCCGCCCGGGATGCCGGCCACCAGCTCGCAGGCGAGGCGGATCGCGTCATCACCCACCCCGGTGCCGTCCACCGTCACCATCACACGGTTGATGGCGCGGATGTAAAGGTCGTCACGCACCAGCAGCATCGGTCGGGTCGAGAGCTGGAACACGTACTGGCTGGTGCTGTTGCCCAGGATCGACTGCAGCCTTCCCAGTCCGCGGGAACCCATCACGATCAGGTCGGCATCAATCTCATCAGCCACCTTCAGCACGGTCTGCTTCGTATCGCCCTCACGGATGATCGTGTTGACTTCGGCTGGCTGCAGACCGATCCGCTCCACCGCCTTCTCCACAAGCGAAGTGGCCCTGGCCCGGTGCTCCTGCAGCTCGGCGCTGCCCTGCTCCTGCATCACGTGCAGAAGATTCAGGCGCGCTGCGCGGCAGGGTGGAATCTCGCGCAGCATGCGCACCATCTCCTCCACATGGCCGGCGCCGGAGTCGGCGATCAGTAGGTTTCGGAACACTGGAACGATCAAGGCTCGGACACAGCCTATGGCTGCCCGACCGCCGCCAATCCCTTGAGATGAGATCCGTGACGCAGCCCGAGCGCCCCTCCGCCCCAGTCTTTGCCGGCGCGCCAGGGAGTGCCCCGGGGGTGGAGCCCGCCTGGTGTCTGGCGCGTCGGGTGCTGCCCCAGCACACCGACCACGCCGGTGTGATGTGGCACGGGGCCTACATCGGCTGGCTTGAGGAAGCGAGGGTGGAGGCACTGGCTGCTGCTGGACTGGCTTACAGCGATCTTTCCGCCCGCGGTCTTGAGCTGCCGGTCGTGTCACTGGCGATCGACTATCGGCAGGCCCTCCTGCACGGAGAGACGGTTTGGATCCGCAGTGAGGTCTGCCCCCGGCAGGGGGTGAAGCTCCCCTGGCGAAGCCGGTTCGTGCGTGCCGATGGGCTGGTGGCGGCGGAGGCCAGGGTGAATCTGGTGCTGGTCGACCTGACGGCGGGTGGTGGCCGGCGTCGGCTGTTGCGGCGCCTGCCCCAGGACCTGGAACAGGCACTGGCACGGTTGGCGGCCGGCCCTGCCTAGAGGCGGTTATAGTACAAATGTATTTTCGCGGGTCGGAGGCCTGGCGCTGTGGCTCAGTCGGTTCCGGGAGGCGGTGCACCGGCGGGTGGCCGTCTGAGGTTGGTGCCCGATCACCCGTCGCGGCCGGAGCGGTGGGATCAGCACCGGAGGCTGTGGTGGTTGCTTTGGTTGCGCTGTCCCGGCATTGGCCCGGTGCGACTGCGGGCCCTCGAGGCATGGTTCGGGGGGCTGGAGCGGGCCTGGAGTGCAGCGCCGCAGGCCTTCGAAGGGCTGGCCGGCTGGCCGGCCGGCCTGGTGGCGGATCTGGAGCGCTTCCGCGCTCGCATGGGGGAGGATCCGCTCTCCCGGTTGAGTCGGGATCTGCGCGGGGGGCGTGGCGTGCTGCTGCCCGGCGATCCGCCCTGGCCCGCGGCGCTGGAGAAGCTGGATCGCTGCCCGCCGGCGTTGTGGTGGCTTGGCAAAGGCAGTCTCTGGCGGCCGCTCGGTCGCAGGGCGGCGATCGCGGTGGTGGGTACCCGCCGACCCTCCTCCCATGGTCTGGCGATGGCCCATCGCCTCGGGCTGGGGCTGGCCAGGGCGGGCTGGCCCGTGGTGAGCGGCCTGGCGGAGGGTATCGATGCGGAGGTGCATCGGGGTGTGCTGGCGGCCGGCGGGGCTCCCATAGCCGTGCTGGGCACGCCCCTGGAGCGGGTCTATCCGCGCCACCATTACCAGCTGCAGCAGCAGGTGGGGCGATGCGGGCTGCTGATCAGCGAGCAGGCCCCTGGCTCCAACGTTCTTGCCGGTCACTTCGCCAGCCGCAATCGGCTGCTGGTGGCCCTCGCCCGCGCCGTGGTGGTGGTGGAGTGCCCGGAGAGCAGCGGTGCGCTTCATTCCGCAGAGCTGGCCTGGCGGCAGGAGCTTCCCCTGTGGGTGGTGCCCGCCGATGCGGCCAGGCTGTCGGCGGTCGGCAGCAACCGCCTGCTGGCCCGCGGTGCCACGCCGCTGCTGGAGCCAGGCGACCTGATCGCCCAGCTCGGCCACGGGCCGATGGCCTCCAGGGAGGAGAGCCCGGCGCAGCGCCTTCTTCCCCCCCGGCAGGCGTCGCTGCTGGCGGCGGTGGGTGGGGGTGCCTCCCTGGAGCAGCTCTCGCTGGCCCTCGGGGAGACTCCCTCACAGCTGGCTCCCCAGCTGCTGGAGCTTGAGATCGGCGGCCATCTGCGTGCCGAGGCCGGCCTGTGCTGGCGTCCCGTCTGATTCTTCCTGCCTAGGCTCCCGTCATGGAGAATTTGTCCTCCGCCCTCCCCTCCACTCTTTCCTCGCTGCATTCCGAGCCCGGTCGCGCCGGCGAATCTCTCTGCGCTGCTGATCTGCTGGCCTGGCGCCGCGCCATGCTGGCCCTGGGCGGACGACCCGCCGATTTCGACTGGCTGCTCGATCTGGCCGGAGGTATCCCCTGGGCCGAACTGCAGCTGCTGCGCCTGAGCCCTCAACAGCCCCTGCACTTGCACAGCGATCGTGTCGGTCTGGAGGCCCTTTGGCGTCGCCATCTTCAGCATGCGGAGCCCTTGCAGTATCTGGTTGGTCTCTGCCCCTGGCGGGACTTTGATCTGGCGGTGGCGCCGGGGGTGCTGATTCCCCGCCAGGAAACCGAGCTGCTGGTTGATCTGGCCTGTGCTGCGCTTGCCGGCTCCTGCCCGGCGCCGCTCTGGGCCGATCTCGGCACCGGTTCGGGCTGTCTGGCCGTAGCCCTTGCCCAGGCCCTGCCTAACGGATTCGCACTGGCGAGCGACCTCAGCGGCGAGGCTCTGCAGCAGGCGGCAAAGAATCTCCACCGCCATGGTCTGGGCGGGCGGGTGCAGTTGCGCCAGGGTGACTGGTGGCAGGCCCTGGAGCCCTGGTGGGGGCAGCTGGATCTGGTGGTGGCTAATCCCCCCTACATACCCTCGGCCCTGCTGGCGGATCTGGATCCCGTGGTGCGTGACCATGAGCCGTGCCTTGCGCTCGATGGTGGTACTGACGGGCTGGCTGCGATCCGTTCCATCGTCGCCGGCGCCGGCCGGGCTCTGGCCCCGGGAGGGGTGCTGCTGCTGGAGCATCACCACGATCAGAGCGCTGCGGTGCTCAGTCTTCTGGATCAGGCCGGTCTTGAGCAGCCGAGCGCCCATGCCGATCTCGAGGGTGTGCTCCGTTTCGCTGCTGCGCGGCGCCCACGCTCAGGCGAGAACATCCCCTGCCCGGAGCCCGCCGGGGTTGGGCGATGAGCACCTTTGACCCTGCCCTGGTGCTCGCGCCGGCCGACCTGGCCGCCCATCTGCAGGCGGGAGGCGCAGCTCTCTTCCCCACCGATACCCTGCCGGCCCTGGCGGCCCGGCCGCAGCAGGCAGCTTTGCTCTGGCAGCTCAAGGCCAGGCCTGCCGACAAACCCCTGATCCTGATGGGTGCTGATCTCAGCCAGCTCCGCCAGCTGCTTCAGCCGCCCGGATCACCTCCCTGGCCGGAGGCCTGGCTGGAGAAGGCACGCCGCTGCTGGCCCGGTGCCGTAACCCTGGTGCTACCCATTGAGGGGGAGATCACCGATGCCCTCAACCCCTGCGGCACCAGCCTCGGCCTGCGGGTGCCGGATTGCGGCCTGTCAAGGGAATTGCTGCGCTGCACCGGTCCGCTGGCCACCACCAGCGTGAACCGTTCCGGCGAACCTGCAGCCCTGGATGCCGATGAAGCCGCCGCCCGTTTCCCAGGCCTGCCCCGTCTGGCTCCACTGCCCTGGCCGGCCGGATCCGGCCAAGCCAGCATGGTGCTGGCTTGGCAACCGCCGCAACCCGCGGCGTCGCCGCAGTCGTCTTGCGATGGCGAATGGCGCCTGCTGCGCTCCGGTGCCACCATCCCTGCAGACATGGGCGACGGTGAGGTAGGCGGATGCTTGGGCTGACGCTGGTCCTGCTGGCGATGCTGTCGCTGAGCCACTGGGTTCTGCAGCCCTTCGCCAGCCTTGCCACGTCGGTGCTCAACCTTTCCTGGCTGGGCTGGGCTCTGCTGGTGGTGGGTGTGTGGTTGTTTGCGGGCGGACGCCGCTCTCCCTGAGGTTGTCTTCGCGGGCTGGCAGGCACTCCAGGTGATCGGCGATGCCCGCCGCGATCGCCCTTTTCCCCTCCAGGCGCAGTTCCGCCGCCCTCGACACCAGCCAGGCGGCCTGCGCCGGGCCGCACACCTCCTCGCCGCGGTTCGCCACCACCAGGGTGGAGCGATCCAGGCGCCCGCGGGCCTCCTCCAGCAGGGCATCGGTAGGCACGCCCTCCAGGTATTTGAAGCTCACGATCGGCAGGCCGGGGTCAACGGCGTGGACCAGATCGATCACCTTGGCCGTGGGCACCAGATCCAGGCTGAGGCAGGGCTCGCCGCTGGAGATCTTGCCGGGGTGGGTCCGCCGCGGTCGGTAGTCGGCCACCCCGGCGGAGAACACGCCGGCATCCAGGCCTTCCTTCACCGCCACCAGCACAAGCCTGCGGTAGGCGTCGTAGTCAGGTACCGGGGTGCATGGCAGCCAGGCCGGCGGCGGCTGGCTGCCAGCGCCCAGCAGGAGTGAAACCGATGCTCCGCGCAGCAGCAGCTCTTCGCTGATCGCGCTGGCCAGACGGCCGCTGAAGCGGTTGACGATCCGCCGCACACCGTCGATCGGCACCGGAGTCGGCCCGCCGGTGACCAGGATCCGCCGGCCGCGCAGCGGGCTTGCACTAAGCGCCCGGCAAACGCGGGCCACCAACAGCTCGGCCTCCGGCAGGTTGTGCTTTCCGTAGGCATCCCTGGGCGGGACCAGCTCCACCCCCATAGCCGCCAAGCGTCGGCAGTTGCGCTCCAGAATGGCGTTATGCAGCGAGCCGTGCATGGTCGGGGCCAGCAGCACTTTGGTCTGGCCCTTCTGCAGCCTGCCCAGGGCGGAGGCGAGGGCGGCCGTGACCACCGTGTCTGCGATGCCGGAGGCCAGCTTGCCAATGGTGTTGTAGGTGGCCGGGGCCAGCAGCCAGGCGTCGAACCCTTCACTGTCGCTGAGGTGTTCGGCCCGCCAGCTCAGCTGGCGGATCACCGGCCGGCAAGTGGCCCATTCCAGGGCCTGGCGGCCCACGTACAGCAGGGCATCGTCGCTGCAGAAGGCGGTCACCTCGGCACCGCGCCGCCGCAGGGCCCGGGCAAGATCCGGGCTGCGCAGCGCAGCGATGCCTCCGCTCACCAGCAACGCAATGCGCCGCCCCTCAAGGTGTCGCGAGCGGAGGGGAACGGCATGGTCACCGATCGGCTCACTGCGGGGTGGGGAGCAATCCCAGGGGTCGAAGCTCGTCAAGCCAACTGCTGCAATGGTGCATCTGCATGTGTTTGCATCCTGCCTCTACACCTCCGGTTTCCGCTCGGGAACAATGTGAAGCCCCTGGCTGCCGGGTTCATGGGTGTGGCCATCCGGATCCGCCGGAGCATCCCCGATGTGCTGGCAGTTCAGCTCAGCGTCGAACTGGTGGGGCAGCTGGTGAGGGTTGTGGAGCGGTGGATGCAGCCCCTGCTTCAGCTTCTTGCCACCGCCTTGCCCTCTTGTGCTCCACCCAATTTCCCCGAGGATGACCTA
>JBIIJS010000022.1:0-20728 GCA_044233605.1 Cyanobium sp.
CGACAGCGGCCACATGGCCCTGCCTGAGTTCCAGAGGGGCTATGTCTGGAACCGTGACCAGGTGCGAGGGCTCTTTGATTCCCTCTACAAGCGCCATCCCGTCGGTGGCCTGCTGGTCTGGGCCACGGAGTCCCAGACCGCCACCCATCGCGGGGATGGCCCACTGGCCGCCGGCGTGGTGAAGCTCCTGCTCGATGGCCAGCAGCGCATGACCTCCCTCTATGGCGTGGTGCGCGGCAAGCCACCGAAGTTCTTCGATGGCAATGAACAAGCCTTCACAGGTCTTCGCTTCCACCTTGGGGAAGAGGTCTTCGCCTTCTACCAGCCTGTGAAGATGAAGGATGATCCTCTCTGGATCGATGTCACCAACCTGCTCGGCATGGGCAGCGCCGGCCTCGGTCAGCTGGCCGCCGAGTTCGGACAGAACCCCGAGCTGGCGCCCCGCGTCGGCGAGTTCATCGGCCGCCTAAGCCAGTTGCTGGGCATCACCGAGATCGACCTGCACATCGAGGAAGTCACCGGAGCGGACAAGACCCTCGACGTGGTGGTGGACATCTTCAACCGCGTCAACAGTGGCGGCACCAAGCTCTCCAAGGGCGACCTGGCCCTCGCCAAGATCTGCGCCGACTGGCCGGAAGGCCGTGATGCCATGAAGGCCAAGCTCAAGGAATGGGCGGATCACGGCTACAGCTTCAACCTCGACTGGCTGCTGCGCTCGGTGAACACGGTGCTCACCGGTGAGGCCAAGTTCCTCTACCTGCACGACAAGAGCACCCCCGAAATCCAGGACGCCCTCAAGCGCGCCACCAAACACATTGACACCTGCCTCAACCTGATCGCAGGCCGTCTCGGCCTCGATCACGATCAGGTGTTTTTTGGGCGCTTCGGCATCCCGGTGATGGTGCGCTATCTCGATCAGCGCAGCGGCCCCATGGATGAGGTGGAGCGCGACCGGCTGCTGTTCTGGTTCGTGCAGGCCGGCATGTGGGGTCGCTTCTCAGGCTCCACAGAATCGTTCATCGACCAAGACCTCGCCGCACTGGAAGGGGAAGACGCTGGCCTGGAGCGCCTGCTGGAGCAGCTGCGTCTCTGGCATGGCGGCCTGCGGGTTGAACCCGGTCACTTCACCGGCTGGAGCCTTGGGGCCCGCTTCTACCCCATGCTTTACCTGCTCACACGCATGGGCGCAGCCCGCGACTGGGGCACCGGCCTGCCGCTCAAGGCCGGCATGCTCGGCAAGATGAGCCGCCTGGAGGTGCATCACATCTTCCCCAAGGCCCAGCTCTACAAGGCCGGGTATCGCAGACCAGAGGTCAACGCCCTGGCCAACTTCTGCTTCCTCACCAAAGACACCAACATCAAGATCACCGATCGCCTGCCAGAGGCGTATTTCTCCGAGATTGAAGCCGCCCATCCGGGTGCTCTTGCCTCCCAGTGGATTCCTCCGGATCCGGAGCTGTGGAAGCTCGAGAACTTCCGCTCCTTCCTGGAAGCCCGCAAGGCGTTGCTGGCAGCCGAGGTGAACGCCCGGCTGGAGGAGCTGCTCCATGGCCACACTCGCTGGCTGTCTGGTCCTGCAGCAGCCGTGCCACAACCAGCCACAGAGTCCGTGGGTGGCATCACGAGCGAGGAAGAAGAAGCCGAGCTGATCCGACTCAATGCCTGGATGGCTGATCAATCCCTGCCCCTCGGCACCCTCGCCTACGACTTCGCCGACCCGGCCACCGGCGAACAGCGAGCGGTGTTCGATCTGGCCTGGCCCACCGGCGTCCAGGAGGAGCTCAGCCAGCCCGTGGCCGTGCTGCTAAACGAAGAGCCAGCCACCCTCGCTCTGGCCAGCGCCGCGGGGTTCCGCTGCTTCACCTCCCCTTCCGCCTTCCGGGGCTACGTGGAGCGGGAGATCCTTGCAGTGGCGGCATGACGCCACCGAACTCCCCCATCTGCCGCATCATTGCCGGCCCCAACGGCGCCGGCAAAACCACGTTTGCCCTCACTTATCTGCGGCAGTTCCCCGATGCGCAGGCCTTCGTGAACGCCGATCTGATCGCGGCAGGCCTCTCTCCACTGGCTCCGCAGCAGCAGCAGCGGGCAGCCAGTCGGCTGATGCTGCGCGAAATCGACAGCCATACCCTGGCTCACCAGAGCTTTGCGTTCGAAACCACCCTGTCTGGTAGAGGCTACCTGCGCTTGATCGGCCGCCTGCGCGCTGCCGGCTGGCGGGTGGAGCTGATCTATCTCGCGCTGCCCTCCGTTCAGCTCTCCATCCTGCGTGTGGCGGAGCGCGTCGCCCACGGAGGGCACAACGTGCCGCTGCCGGTTCTGCAGCGGCGCTTTCCGCGTAGCATTCGTCTACTGCTTGAGTCCTACGCGCCAGCCGTGGATCATGCGCTCTGCAACATGAATGCGGGAATGCAGCCGGTGCCCGTCTTCTCCCAAACGGGAGCAAACCGCACCATCATCGATCCAGTGCTCTATACCCAACTTCTGGAATCCTGCCGATGATGCCCCCCCTCTCTCCCGCTGATCAGCAGGTTCTGGAGGCTCTCCAGCAGGCGGTCAACGCTGAGCTGGAGCGCAAGCGGCGCCTTGGCCATTACTACGTCACCTGGCAGAACGGTCAGACGGTTCTGCATGGTGCCGATGCCCCACCGCTGCCCACCACGGACAGCCAGCCAATCGACCAGGCTCAAGCGACATGATCCGCCGCTGCCGCGAGGCCGGCCTGCCGGAGCTTGTGTTCAGCCTCAACGACGGCTTTCGGATTGACCTGGGGGGGGGCCTTCCCGTGCACGCCACCCAAGAAACTACAGAAGAAACTACCCAAGTCACGGAGCACGCCAACCGGGGGCCTCGCAGAAGCCGCGAGCGGATCTTGGCGCTGATGCAACAGCAAACCAGGATCACCACACGCGAACTGGAGAACGCCCTCGCGCCCAGCTTCGATGAGGTCAGCTATCACCTCAAGAAGTTGCGTGCTGAGGGCCGCATCCGCCATGAAGGCCCCACCAAAGCTGGGTGCTGAGTGGTGCTTCCCCCAATCCAGGAGCCAGAACCATGAGCGGCCTCGGCTTCGAGCGCGCCACCCAGGATCGGGTGCTGCGCCTGTTTCAGGACAAGCTGGGCTACCGCTACCTGGGCGACTGGAAAGAGCGGGCTGGCAACAGCAACATCGAAGAAGCCATCCTCACCGCCACCCTGCAGCGCCGCGGCTACAGCGATGCGGAGATCAGCGGAGCCCTCTATCAGCTCCGCAGCGCAGCCGATGTGAGCCAAGTGGGCCTCTATGAGGCCAATCGCCGCGTCTACTCCCTGCTGCGCTACGGCGTGCAGGTGAAGGCTGCCGCCGACCAGCCCACCAGCACCGTGGCGCTGATCGACTGGCACAACCCGGAAGCCAACGATTTTGCCATTGCTGAGGAGGTCACCCTCAAGGGCAATCAGGAGCGCCGGCCGGATCTGGTGCTTTATCTGAACGGCATCGCCATCGGCGTGATCGAGCTCAAGCGCAGCCGCGTGAGCATCGGCGATGGCATCCGTCAGAACCTCTCCAATCAACAGCCGGACTTCAACGCCTGGTTTTTTGCCACCAACCAGCTGGTGCTTGCTGGCAACGATTCGGAAGGGCTTCGCTACGGCGCCATCCATACTCCCGAGAAATATTTCCTCAGCTGGAAGGAAGATGAAGCCGACAACAACCGCCTCAAACTCGACAAATACCTGGTCAAGATCTGTCGCAAGGACAGGCTGATCGAATTGCTGCGCGACTTCGTGCTGTTTGATGGTGGCGTCAAGAAGCTGCCGCGCGTCCATCAATACTTCGGCATCAAGGCTGCGCAGATGCATGTTCAGGAGCGCCGCGGCGGCATCATCTGGCACACCCAGGGCAGCGGCAAGAGCATCGTGATGGTTCTGCTCGCCCGCTGGATCCTTGCTAACAACCCACACGCACGTGTGGTGATCGTCACCGACCGCGATGAGCTTGACAAGCAGATTGAAAGCGTGTTTGGCGCTGCGGGCGAAAGCATCCAGCGCAGCAGCAGTGGCAAGGAGCTGATGCAGGCCCTGAGCCAACCCACACCCAGGTTGCTCTGCTCACTGGTGCACAAGTTCGGTGTGCGCGATGTCGATAACTTTGATAAGTATTTGCAAGACCTACAGGCGCAGCCCAGCCAAGCCGTGGGCGAGCTGTTCGTGTTTGTGGATGAATGCCACCGCACCCAGAGCGGCCGCTTGCATCGCATCATGAAAGCCCTGCTTCCGGATGCCGTGTTCATCGGCTTCACCGGTACGCCACTGCTGAAAAAAGACAAAGCCACGAGCTTCGAGGTCTTTGGTGGCTATTTCCATACCTATAAGTTCAGCGAAGCTGTTGAAGACAACGTTGTCTTGGATCTTGTCTACGAAGCACGCGACATCGACCAACGGCTCAGCTCACAGGAGCGGGTGGATCAGTGGTTTGAGACCAAGACAGCCACCCTCAATGCCTGGCAGCAACGCCAACTCAAGCGCCAGTGGGCAACCCTGCAGAACGTACTCAGCTCCAGATCAAGGATGAATCGCATCGTTGCCGATATCATCTACGATTTTGCTGTCAACATCCAGCGGCTGTCCAGTGAGCGGGGTAACGCCATTCTGGTTGCATCCAGCATCTATGAAGCCTGTCGCTATTTCGAGCTGTTCAATGGCACCGGGCTCAAAGACAAGTGTGCCGTGATCACCTCCTATGACCCCAAGGCTGGGGATGTGAGCAAGGAGGAAGTGGGCGCCAACACCGAAACGGACAAGCAGTTTGTCTACAACACCTACAACCGTCTCCTTGCTGACGTTGTTCCACAGCCGGGCATGAGCCGCACCGAGGCTTATGAAGAGAAGGCGAAGGATCTTTTCATCCATCAGCCGGCACAGATGAAGCTGCTGATCGTGGTTGATAAGCTATTGACTGGGTTCGATGCTCCCTCCTGCAGTGTGCTCTACATCGACAAGTCGATGCAGGATCACGGGTTGTTCCAGGCCATCTGCCGCACCAATCGCCTGGATGGCGAAGACAAGCCCTACGGCTTGATTGTTGACTACAAGGATCTTTTCAAGAAGGTTGAGAATGCCATCGCGGTGTACTCCAGCGATGATCTGGACCACTCCTCCGGTGGCCCTGATCCCGATGTGCTCCTGCAGGATCGACTCACAAAAGCCAAAGAACGTCTCGACGATGCTCTGGAGCAGGAGGCGCTGCTGGCTGAGCCCGTGGCCCCACCCAGGGATGAGCTGGCCATCCTCCACCACTTCTGCGGCAACACCGAAAACCCCGCGGATCTGCAGGAGCGAGAGCCTCTGCGCATGGCCTACTACAAGGCTGTGGCCGAGCTCACCAGGGCACACGCCGCACTGGCCAATGAACTATCAGAGGCTGGATACACCGCCAGCGAAGCGTCCCGGATCACGCAACAGCGCGACAAGGCACTCGATTGGCGGCAGGTGATCCGCCTGGCAGCGGGAGAAAATCTCGACCTCAAGGCCTACGAGGCCGACATGCGTTTCCTGATCGATGCCTACATTGAAGCTGATCAGTCACGCAAAATCTCGGCCTTCGACGACATCGGCCTGCTGGAGCTGATCGTCAAGACGGGTGTGGCCCAGGCCATCAACCAGAGCTTCGGTCAATCGAGCGGTAACCAAAAGGCGGTGCAGGAGACCATCGAAAACAACATGCGCCGCACGATCATCAGCGAGCGTGCGCATGATCCCGCCTTCTACGACCGGATGTCCCAGGTGCTTGATGAGATCATCCGCTTCCGTAAGCAACAAGCCGATGCCTATGAGGAGTACCTGCGGAAGATCGCGGAATTGGCCCGCCAACTGCATCAGCAAAGTGCAGACAGCACCCCCACAGAACTGAACTCCCCTGGCAAGCGGGCTCTATGGAACAACCTCAATGGCGACCTCGACCTGGCCCTGCGTGTTGATTGCACTGTGCGCCAGGTCAGACCAGATGGCTGGCGTGGCGTCCAGGCCAAGGAGCAGGTGATCAAAGCAGCGCTGTACGGCCTGCTGCAGGATGCGGTCGAGGTGGAGCGGTTGTTTCAGGTGCTGGTGGCACAACCGGAATACTGATGACGCAGGCCTACCCCAGTCATCAGTTGCTGATCGGTGCCGTGCCCGTGGAGGTCACCATCAAGCCCATCAAGAACCTGCACCTTTCGGTGGTGCCACCCGATGGGGCTGTGCGCATTTCAGCGCCACAAGGCATGAGCCCCGACCATGTGCGGGCTTACGCCATCGGCAAGCTGGGCTGGATCCGCAGACAGCAAGCCCGATTGTCTGGCCAGCAACGCGAGAGCCCCAGGCTGGTCATTGAGCGAGAGTCCCATGCACTCTGGGGCCAGCGGCTGCTGCTGCACATTGAAGAGGTGAATGCGGCGCCGCGGATAGAGGTTCACCCCAGACAGCTGATCCTTTACCACCGGCCTGGTTCGAGTCTGGAGAAACGCAGGAGCATCCTGGCGGCCTGGTACCGCAACGAGCTGAGGAGGGAAGCCGCTGGTCTGATTGATCACTGGCAGCAGCGTCTGGGTGTACAGATCAACAAGCTTTTCGTTCAGGCGATGAGCCGCCAGTGGGGCAGCTGCAATCCAGCCACGAGGAATATCCGTCTGAACACACAGCTAGCTCAGAAACCCCTCGCCTGCCTCGACTACATCGTCCTCCATGAGCTGGCCCACCTGAGAGTTCCCACCCACGGAGAGGAGTTTGTTGCCTTGCTCGATTCCTTGCAGCCAGACTGGCAGGAGCGAAGGCGCTTGCTCAATAATTTATCTATTCTTGGTGACTGACATGCGTGTGCTTGCCTTTTTCCTATCTGGCAGGCTCAACACATACCTTTGTTGGACTGAAGACAGAAGATCATGAAAGAGATCCTCAACACCAAGGCTCCAGAGCTCAGAGGCTCCCTCGCCGCCTTGCGGCGCGCGGCTGAACAGGCCCGCAATGGGGAGGTCACCCGCATCTCTGCGCGGGAACTCGCCGAGCAGACAGTCACCCCGTTGTGGCCCCCCCGAGATCCCTATTCAAAGGGCTGCCTCCGTTGAGCTAGCGCCGATCACGGGCCAGGCCGTGAGCACGACGCCGAGCGGTGCAAGCCGGAAGCCATCACCAGACTCAGCCATCTCCGTGGCCGCCACAGGCAATCCATAGGCCGCAAGAATCCTGCTGTAGAGCCACTCTTGCTGGCAGCGCCAGAGAGCACTCGTCATCTCAATCAAAGCAATCGATCAAGAAAGCTGTTAAGTGGCGGTTCTTGAGATTCCTGTTGGGCATGGGAGTGCTCTTCACCGACGAGCGCGGCGCTGGATTCAAGCCTTTTCGTAAGGCACCAGAAGATCGGTGAGCATGGGGAAGTGGCGCCGGTTGAGCGTGGCAAGAGTTGCGCCTGCGGCAGCCGCACAGGCCGCCATCAGGGCGTCTGCCAGGCCCGTGCCATGGCTGCGCCCGTAGCGCTGACGCCAGAGGCCGGCCTGGGAAGCAGCCCTGCTGTCGAGGGGCAACAGCTCAAAGGCCTCCACAAAGGCATCCAGCCGCAGGCGCTCGTCTCCCTCCCGCACGCCGGCGTAGAGCTCCGCAACAGTGATCACCGACAGCGCCAAGGGGCGTTGGCAGTCCTCCAGAAAGGCCACCGCCTCCGGGCGATCGCGGAGGTAGTCGATCAGCACATCGGTGTCGACCGCCAGCAGTTCAGGCGCTGCAGGAGCCATCAGCAGGGAAAGGGTGCGTGCCGATCGAGCTCCTGGCGCAATTGGGGCCAATCGGGCAGATCATCCCGGCCCGCCCAGAGGCCGCGGGCCTTTCTCAGCTGGGCAAGGCGCTGATGGGGCTGCTCACGCTCCAGGTAGCCATCGATGGCCTCCCGGATCAGGGCGCTCTGGCTGCGGCCGCGGCGCAACGCCAGCGCCTGCAGCCCCTGTCGCTCGTGCTCCGAGAGGTAAATCTGCACGCGCTGCATGGGCAGCTTCCTGATGGTGTATGCAACGTACACCACGTGATTAAGGCTTCGGCTGATCCCACGCCACGCCCAGCTCCGCGGCCAGGGCGGCCAGGCGGCGATCCAGGGTCCAGAGCCAGCTGCCACTCAACCGGGCAGCCGCCAGCAGATGGGCATCCAGGTAGCCAATGCCACGACCCGCCAGCGGATGCCCCTCGATCAACACCAGCACCTCGTTGTGGGTGGCCAGGGTGGCGACCGGCAGGCCTTCGAGCAGTGCCAGCACCTGCCGGCGCGCCCTCAGATGGCCGCAGGCAAGCTCGCCAACCACCCAGGGATGCATCAACACCTCGCCCCGCTCCAGCAGTGCCGCCAGGCGGGGATCACCGCTGCGCAGGTGATCCACCCACACGGAGGTGTCAACCAGAATCACGGCTCGCTGCGGCGCCGGGGAATGGGCCGCAGATCGGGCTCGCTGCCGCCCAGTGCCGCCAGCCGGCGCGCGCTCTCCCGTTGAACCAGGGCCTGAAGTGCTTCTCGCAGCAAGGCGCTGCGCTCCAGATCCCCACAGAGCTGCTGCGCCTGAGCCATCAGCGCGTCGTCGAGGGTCACGGTGGTGCGCATGGCCTGGGAGCACGCAGGCATCAATCTAGGCATCAACTGATGACACGCCAGCCACCCGGCGGCCACCCCTTAACCCCGCCATAAGACCCATCAACTCCCCTTGATGGGAGAGTGGTTCCAGCTGCAACCTGGCCATGAGAGTGGGCATCAATGGCTTCGGCCGCATCGGCCGGCTGGTGTTCCGCGCCCTCTGGGGCCGACCCGGCATCGAGCTGGTGCACGTCAATGACGCCGCCGGTGATGCCCACACCGCCGCTCACCTGCTGGCCTTTGATTCGGTGCACGGCCGCTGGCAGCAGGCGGTGCAGGCCAACACCGGTTCGCCGGAGAACAGTCCCTGCTTCTTCGTGGGCGGTCAGGCCGTGAGCTACACCCAGGAAAAAGACCCCACCGCCGTGCCCTGGCGGGAGGCGGGCATCGAAATGGTGCTCGAATGCAGCGGCAAGATCAAAACGCCCGAAACGCTGCAGCCCTACTTCGATGCGGTGGGGCTCCAGCGGGTGATCGTGGCCTGTCCGGTGAAGGGCGCCGTAGCCGGCGAGGAGGTGCTCAACATCGTGTTTGGCATCAACCATCACCTCTACGACCCCTCCCGCCACCGGCTGATCACCGCCGCCTCCTGCACCACCAACTGTCTGGCGCCGCTGGTGCAGGTGGTGCACGAGAGTTTCGGCATCCGCCACGGCTCGATCACCACCCTGCACGACGTGACCAACACCCAGGTGGTGATCGACAGCTTCAAGAGCGACCTGCGCCGCGCCCGCTCCTGTCTGCAGAGCCTGATCCCCACCAGCACCGGCTCGGCCCGGGCGATCGGCCTGATCTTCCCCGAGCTGCAGGGCAAGCTCAACGGCCACGCCGTGCGGGTGCCGCTGCTCAATGCCTCGCTCACCGATGCGGTGTTCGAACTGGAGCGCGCCGTGAGCGTGGAGGAGGTGAACGGCGCCTTTGAAGCGGCCGCCAACGGCCCGTTGCAGGGGATCCTCGGCTATGAGAGCCGGCCGCTGGTGTCGGTCGACTACGTGAACGACAGCCGCAGCTCGATCGTTGACGCCCTCTCCACCATGGTGACGGGCGGCACCCAGCTCAAGGTGTACGCCTGGTACGACAACGAGTGGGGCTACAGCTGCCGCATGGCCGATCTGGCCTGCCACGTGGCCCAGCTCGACGCGCGCTGAGCAGACGCCATGGCACGCGCCCTTTCAGCCCTGCAGCAATACGCGATCGTGACGGCCAACTACTGGGCCTTCACCCTCACCGACGGCGCCCTGCGCATGCTCGTGGTGTTCCACTTCCACGAACTGGGCTACTCCACCCTGGAGATCGCCTTTCTGTTTCTCTTCTACGAATTCTTCGGTATCGTCACCAACCTCTACGGCGGCTGGCTGGGGGCCCGCTTCGGCCTGCGCCTCACCCTCTGGAGCGGCACGTTGATGCAGGTGGCGGCCCTGCTGATGCTGATTCCCGTGGCCGATTCCTGGCCGAAGTGGTGGAGCGTGGCCTATGTGATGGTGGCTCAGGCGATCAGCGGCATCGCCAAGGATCTCAACAAGATGAGTGCCAAGAGCGCCATCAAAACGGTGGTGCCGGAAACCCCGGAGGATCACGCCAAAGGGGAACAGCAGCTGTTCCGCTGGGTGGCGATCCTCACCGGCTCCAAGAACGCCCTCAAGGGCGTGGGCTTCTTTCTCGGCGGCCTGCTGCTCACCTCGATCGGCTTCAACGCCGCCGTGGGCGCCATGGCGGCGGGGCTGTTCCTGGCCTTTCTGATCACCCTCGTGCTGCCTGCTGACATCGGCCGCATGAAACAGAAGCCTGGCTTCACGGCCCTGTTTTCCAAATCCCGCGGCATCAACGTGCTGTCGCTGGCGCGCTTCTTCCTGTTCGGTGCCCGCGACGTGTGGTTCGTGGTGGCCCTGCCGGTGTTTCTTCAGGCGGCCCTGGGCTGGCGCTTCTGGGAGGTGGGCGGCTTCATGGGCCTATGGGTGATCGGCTATGGCATCGTGCAGGGCTCCGCTCCTGCCCTGCGCCGCAGCTGGGGCAGCAGCGCGCCCCCAGGCGTGAGTGCGGTGGAGTTCTGGAGCGGCCTCCTCACCGCCATCCCTGCCCTGATCGCCATCGCTCTCTGGCGCCAGGTGGCCCAGCCGGGGGTGGCGGTGGTGGTGGGATTGGCCGCCTTCGGCGTGGTGTTTGCCATGAATTCCTCGATCCACAGCTACATGATCCTTGCCTACACAGAAGCTGAGGATGTAAGCCTCAACGTGGGCTTCTATTACATGGCCAACGCCGCCGGCCGGCTGCTGGGCACGGTGCTCTCCGGCGCCCTGTTCCTGGTGGGTGGGCTGCCGGCATGCCTGTGGGTGTCGGCTCTGCTGGTGGTTCTGGCCTTCGCCGCCAGCACCCGGCTGCCCCCGCCACCCCGGCAGGTGGCAGCCTGAAGCTGCCGCCGCAGTCGTTGCAAGTGCCGCCAAGCTGGTCTCTCGTTCCCCACCGCCAGGCCATACCAGCCGACATCCTGGCCGGCATGGTGGTGGCACTCGGCATCATTCCTGAGGCGATCGCCTTCTCGATCGTGGCTGGCGTCGACCCGCAGGTGGGGTTGTTCGGTTCGATCTGCATCCTGATCGTGGTGGCCCTGCTCGGGGGCCGGCCCGCCATGGTGTCGGCCTGCACCGCCGGTGTGGCCCTGCTGATGGGCGGCCTGGTGCAATCGCACGGCCTCCCCTATCTGCTGGCCGCCTCGATCCTGGCGGGTGTGTTCCAGATTCTCTGGGGCTATCTGCGCCTGGCCCAGCAGATGCGCTTCGTGCCCCGGGCCGTCACCGTGGGCTTTGTGAACGCAATCGGTGTCTTGATCTTTTTGGCCCAGCTGCCCCAGCTGGGCATCGGTCGCGATGGCGGCGAAACCATTCCCAGCCTGGCGGCCTCCGGGCAGAGCATCAGTTGGCCCTGGGTGTGGGCTCTGGTGGCTCTGGGCCTGCTGATCATCTATCTCCTGCCCCGCCTCACCAGGCTGGTGCCCTCCACCCTGGTGGCCATCCTGGTGATCAGTGGCCTGGCGGAATGGCTGCAGTTACCCATCCCCCGCGTCGGTGATCTGGGCCAGCTGCCCAGCAGCCTGCCGATGTTCCGGATCCCGGCGGTGTTCGGTTCCTTTGACACCTGGGGCATCATCCTGCCCACGGCCCTGGCCATCTCCTTGGTGGGCCTGCTGCAGTCGTTTCTCACCGCCAATGTGGTGGAAGACCTGCTGGATCAGGAGGCCGACTACGAGGCCGAGGCCCGCGCCCAGGGTTTCGCCAACATCACCGCCGGCCTGTTCGGTGGCATGGCTGGGGCCGGCATGATCGGCCAGTCGGTGATCAACGTGCAATCGGGCGGTCGTTATCGCCTCTCCACCCTCACCGCCGGCGTGGGGCTGTTGATCCTGGTGATCTCGTTGAGCACCTGGCTGGCCCGCATCCCGATGGCGGCCCTGGTGGCCGTGATGATCATGGTGTCGATCAGCACGGTGAACTGGGATTCCTTCCTGAAAGTCAGGCTCGTTCCCAAGAGCGACACCGCTGTGATGCTGCTCACCCTGGTATTGGCCCTGATCACCCGCAATCTGGCGATTGCCGTGCTGGTGGGTGTGGCACTGGCCGGCATTCTGTTCAGCCGCAAGGTGGCCAAGGTGATTTCGGTTACCGCCACCCAGCTCAGCGATGACCACCTTTATTACATGGTGCAGGGTCAGCTGTTTTTTGTGAGCACGGTGTATTTTCTTGCCGGCTTCAAGCGGCACAGCCATCCCGCCCGCGTCACGATCGATATGGCCCAGGCCCACGTGTGGGATCAGACGGGCATGCGCGCCCTCGACCAGGTGATCCGCAGGCTGCAGCAGGGGGGCTCTTCGGTGGAGCTGGTGAACCTGAACAAAGAAAGCCTCGACCTGTTTGACCGCATCAGCGAAAGCCCTGATTTCGTGATTGGGGCCCGTTGTGACCTGCCCACCCAAAGCGGCTCAGCAGCCGTTTGATGCATTTCGGCCTCAGCGGAATTCAGGTTTGCGTGTGTCGTCGAAGCTGCGGCGCAGCGCTTCGCTGATGCCCAGGCCCACCGGCAGGTCGCCGCCGAAGGAAGTGCCCAGAAGATGGCGGTAGAGCTTCGATTCCACGATCCGATAGGTATCAGCCGGTAGGGGTATATAGCCGGCCTTCTCCACCAGACGCAGGCCGTTGCCCACAGTGAAGCCCACAAAGCTTCGGATCTCGTCGTTGGCGCGCATCTGCTTGTCGTTTACATATACAAACAGCGGCCGGGACAGGGGCTTGTAGCTGCCATCCTGGGCTGATTTCACCGATGGCAGCACCGCCACACCCGCCGGGTTGACGACCGCGAGAGGCTTCAACCTATCGGCATTGGCCTTGAAGTATGCGAAGCCGAAATAGGCCATGGCGTTCGCGTCGCCGGCCGCGCAGGCCACCAGCACGTTGTCGTCTTCGCTGCTCTCCACATCGGTGCGGGCATTGGCCTTGTTGCCGTTGATCGCCTCATTGAAGTAATCAAACGTGCCCGAATCGCTGCCCGGTGCGCAGAGGCGCAGCGGCCGCTCGGGCCAGGCGCTGTTGATCTGCTTCCAACTCTTCACCTTGCCCTGGGCCTCCTTGCTCCAGGTGCGGGCCAGCTCCTCGCCGCTGATCTCACTGGCCCAGGTGTTGGCAGGATTCACCACCACGGTGAGGGCATCAAAGGCGAGGGGCAGTTCGATGAAGCTGATGCCGGCTGCGGCGCAGGCCTTCAGTTCCTTGCTGCTGATCGGCCGGGAGGCGTTGGCGATCGGGATCTCACCGGCGCAGAACTGCCGCATGCCGGCGCTGGTGCCCACTTCGCTGAGCTCCACCTCCGCCCCCTTGCCCCGCTCGCTTTTCCGATACGCCTCCACGGCCCGCTCAATGATCGGGAAAACGGTGCTGGAGCCACTGATCCGGATCGGGGTGCCCCCGTCCGGGGAGCTGGAGCCGCAGCCCGCCAGCAGGGTGGCCAGGCCGGCCAGGGCCGACAGCAGGGGCAGCGGCAGGACGGATCGCGCGGCAACCATGGGCCGGGACGGCGGGGGAGATCGGTTCCAGCCTGACCAATCAAGTCCAGTCGTTGGTTAAGGGTTGGTGATGGCGGCTGAGGCTGCAACAGTTGGGGGCATCCCACCCCACAACCCATGGGCTGGTTCGGTCTGGCCGAGCTTGTGATTCTGGCGCTGCTGGCCGATGGTCTGTTCCGCCGCCTGGGGGTGCCGGGGCTGCTCGGCATGCTGGTGGTGGGCCTGGCCCTGGGCCCGTCGGGGCTGGGCTTGATCGACCCGAAGCTGCTGGCCTTCAGCGGCGACCTGCGCCAGATGGCGCTGGTGGTGATCCTGCTGCGGGTGGGCTTCGGGCTCAATCTCGCCACCCTTCGGCAGGTGGGGCGTCAGGTGTTGCTGCTGGCCTGGATCCCGGCGGCTGTGGAGGGCATCACGATCACGCTGGTGGCCCAGCCCCTGCTGGGTCTGAGCTGGTTGGAGGCCGCTCTGCTGGGTTCGGTGATTGCCGCGGTGTCGCCGGCGGTGGTGGTGCCGCTGATGCTGAAGCTGATCGAGCAGCGGCGTGGCACGGCCCGGGCCATACCCCAGATGGTGATGGCGGCCGCCTCCCTGGATGACATCGCCGTGATCGTGGTGAACGGCGTGCTGCTGGGCCTGCTGCTGCAGCGCAACGGCAACCCTGCGGTGCAGCTGCTGCGCCTGCCGCTCGGGATGCTGCTGGGGGCTGGCGCCGGGGCGGCCCTGGGCTGGCTGCTGATCCACTGGATCGATCGCTTCCGGCCCCAGGCCAACCGCCAGCTGTTGCTGATCCTGGCACTGGCCCTGCTGCTGCTGCGGCTGCAGGCCGGCATCGAGGGCCTGGTGCCGTTCACCGGCCTGGTGGCGGCGATTGCGCTGGGCGTGATGCTGCTCGAACTGCGTCCCGATCTGGCGGCGCCGATCGCCGCGAAGCTGGCTTCGGTGTGGGTGTTCGCCGAGCTGGTGCTGTTCACCCTGGTGGGAGCCCAGGTGGATCTTGGGGTTGCCTGGCGCACCGGTCTGGCCGGTCTGGTGGTGCTGGCCCTGGGCCTGGTGGCGCGCTGCCTGGCGGTGCTGCTCTGCCTGATCGGCAGTGGGCTGAGTGCCGGCGAACGCCTGTTCGTGACCGTGGCCTACCTGCCCAAGGCCACCGTGCAGGCGGCGATCGGTGGTGTGCCGCTGCTCACCCTGCAGGCCGCTGGCCTGCCCACCGGCCCCGGCGAGATCATCCTGGCGGTGGCGGTGCTCAGTATCGTGGCCACCGCTCCGCTGGGTACCTGGCTCAGCGCCCTGGTGGCCGATCGGGTGCTGCGGCCGGAGATCCCCCAGCCGGAGAGATGATGAACCAACCTTCCGCCGCCCTGGTGCAGCCGGAGCCATCCCCGGCGCCCTGTTGCGCTGGCAGCTGGAGCTGGTGGCCCGAGCCAGTGGAGGCAGCCTGCGTGCCATCACCAGCGCCGATCTGCTGGCCAACCTGATCGGTTGTCTGTGCCTCGGCCTGCTCCTGGCCGCCTCAGGCCCTCGACTCCGTTTCCATGCCCCCGCCCAGCACCAGGGCAAACAAATAGGCCCGACCGGCGAAGCTCAGATGTAGAACATCTCTTCAGGGGGGCGTACGTGGTTGCGCGCCTCCAGCAGGCAGGCCAGTGTGCTTGTCTCCAGTACGGCGGCCCGGGCCCGCGCGGCGCGCAGTTCCAGCTCCCCGATCACCTGGAACACGGGGCTGTCGCGTGCCCCCTGGCGTTCCACCTGGCTCTCACCTTCCAGACACGTCTCCACCTCCGCGACCGTGATCTGATCGGGTGCCCGGCTGAGCTGATAGCCGCCCCGCGGCCCCCTCACGCTGGTTAGGTAGCCGCCTTTGCGCAGGGCCGTGAGCATCTGCTCGAGGTAGCGCTCCGGCATCCCGTGACGCCGGCAGATCTCGCCGGTCTGCAGCCGATCGCCACTTGCATAGACGGCAGCCAGATCGATCAGCGCCACCAGGCCGTATTGCGTTCTGGCACTGAACACGATGGCCGCAGCCAGGATGCCGTCGCAGTCTGCCAGGCATTCAACGGTTGCCAGCTAGGAAATCCGGCTCGCCCCGGCCAGGGCGACTGGAGGCCCGTTCCGCCGCCATCGCCTGCGCAGGATGACGCCCATCAGCCACCAGCCCGTGTCATCGGAACGTTCCCGATCTGTCAGCCTCGCTGAAGCCTCTCGCTTCTGGCTGAGGCTGGGGCTGGTGAGCTTCGGTGGGCCCGCCGGCCAGATCGCCCTGTTGCATCAGGAGCTGGTGGAGCGGCGGCGTTGGCTGTCGGAGCGGCGCTACCTGCACGCTCTCAACTACTGCATGCTGCTGCCGGGGCCTGAGGCCACCCAGCTGGCCACCTACCTGGGCTGGCTGATGCATGGCAGTGCCGGTGGTCTGATCGCCGGGGGGCTGTTTCTGGCTCCTTCCGTGCTGGTGCTCACCGCCCTGGCCACGGCCTATGCCCTCTGGGGCCAGCTGCCGCTGCTGGCCCAGGTGTTCGCCGTGCTCAAACCGGCGGTACTGGCGATCGTGCTGGTGGCGGCCTGGCGGCTGGGACGTCGCACTCTCCGCACACCCCTGCTGCAGGGTCTTGCCAGTGCCGCCTTTCTGGCCCTGGCGGTGCTGCGGCTGCCCTATCCCCTGGTGGTGCTCGGGGCCGCCGCCACCGGGCTGGCGCTGGGCCGCTGGCGGCCGGAGCTGCTGGTTGCCCCGCCGGGGCCGCCCACGACGACCGGCCGTGCTGGCCCCCCCCCGCCGGAGTCCGCCGCAGCTCCGATCCATGGCGACCACACCCCCACCCCGGCCCACGGCCGCTTCTCGCTCCGGCGCCTGGCCCTCACCCTGCTGGCCTGGGGCCTGGGGGTTCTGGGGCCCCTGGCGCTGCTGAGCGCGCTCAGTGGCTGGAACGGCACCCTGGCGCTGATGGCGCGGTTCTTCACGCGAGTGGCCCTGCTCAGCTTCGGCGGCGCCTATGCCGTGCTGCCCTACGTGGCCCAGGGGGCGGTCGAGCAGTTCGGCTGGCTTTCGGCCAGTCAGATGCTCGACGGCCTGGCCCTGGGAGAAACCACCCCGGGACCGCTGATCATGGTGGTGGCCTTCGTGGGCTTCATGGGCGGCTGGAGCAGCAGCGCCGGCAGCTGGCCCCTGGCCCTGGCCGCCACCCTGGTGACCGTGTGGTTCACCTTCCTGCCGTCGTTCGGCTTCATCCTGGCCGGCGCACCGCTGGTGGAGGCCAGCCGCGGCAACCTGCTGTTCAGTGCGCCGCTCACGGCGATCACCGCGGCGGTCGCTGGGGTGATCGCCAGCCTGGCGGTGTTCTTCGCCGGGCCGGTGCTCTGGCCGGCCGGGTCGTTCAGCGCCCCGGCGCTGCTGCTGCTGCTGGCCGCCCTCTTCGCCCTGCTCCGGCTGCGCTGGAGCGTGCCGCCGCTGATCGGCGCCGCGGCTGGCATCGGCATCGTGCTGGCCGCGGCCAACGGGCTGGCTCGCTGAGGGCTGCAGGCCCTACGGGGCAGATTGCCGCCACAGTGGGGCACCTGCCACTGATCCCCCATGACTCCCACCCGAGAGCAGATCCTCGCCGCCTCCGCCGGCTGGGTGGCCGTACTGCTCAACGTGCTGCCCGGCCTGGGAGCCGGTTACCTCTACCAGCGGCGCTGGCGGGCCTACTGGATCACCTCGGTTCTGGCCACCGCCTGGTTCGTGGCCGGCGCTCTGCTGGCCCGCTACGCCGATGCGGCGGCCGAAGCGACGAATCAGTGGGCAGGGCTGGTCGGCCTGCTGCTGCTGGCGGTTGTCACGGCAGCCGAAGCGGGCCTGGCGGTGAAGAGGGTGCGGGCCGGGAGCTGAATCCAGAGCGGAGCCGGCCGCCTTTGTCCCCGAATGGTGGGCGCGGCAGGGGGGCACGCCGGCTGAAGCTGGCAGCTCGGATCAGGAAAGCAGGAGAGACGGATGGCGATCATGTTGAAGGAGCTCCTGCTCATGGCCGCCCTGATGGCCGTTGTATTGATCTCTGCCAGAGTCTGAGCCCAGTCAGGATCCACCCTGCGCCCCCGTCCAGCCATGCCCCTGATTCAGCGATCGTCTCCCTACCCCCACTGGGAGTTCAGCGACCCGGCCAGCGGCGATCTGCTGCGGCTGGTGCCGGAACGGGGCGGGCTGATCAGCGGCTGGCGCTGCGGCGGCCACGAGGTGGTGTATCTGGATCTGGAGCGCTTTCTCGATCCGGCCCAGTCGGTGCGGGGCGGCTTCCCGGTGCTGTTCCCGATCACCGGCGGCCTGCCAGGCAACCGCCTGCCCCTGCCCCAGGGGGATTACACCCTCAGCCAGCACGGCTTCGCGCGCCAGCTGCCCTGGCAGCTGGAGGCCCTCGCCGATGGCCGCGGCGTGCAGTTGCAGCTGAGCGATACCCCGGAAACCCTGCAGGCTTATCCGTTTGCGTTCCTGCTCAGCATGGAAGTTCGGCTGGAGGTCGGCGGCCTGGCGATCAGCACCACGATCACCAACCGCAGTGAAGCGCCGATGCCGTTCAGCTTCGGCCTGCACCCCTACTTCAACCTCTCCGGCCTGGAGGGCGTGCGCTTCGAGGGGCTGCCCGACCAGTGCCTCAACCACCTCACCATGCAGCCCGACGCCACGGCCACGCAGATGGGACGGATGGCCCAGGGCATCGACCTGCTGGTGCGACCGAGCGGCAACGTGCGCCTGGTGGATGAAGCTGCCGGCACGAGCCTCGAGCTGCAGCTCAGCCACCCCTTCGACCTGGTGGTGCTGTGGACGGAACCGCCGCGGCCGATGGTTTGCCTCGAACCCTGGAGCGGGCCACGCCAGGCGCTGCTGAGTGGCGACCGCAGACTGGATCTGGCGCCCGGCGAGAGCATGACGCTGCCCACTCGCTTCGCCTTCACGGCCAGCGCCGCCTGAGGCCAGGCTGCGCCGGATCCGCATCCGGTGGGTGCTGTGGGCCGGAATCACAGCCGAGAAGCTCAAGCCTCGAGCAGCACTTCAGGGAAACGCGATCCCTCCCTTCCCTTGGTGGGTGGGCTTCCTGCGCGATGATCGAGCAATGAGCATCCCGGTCCCATCCGATCCGAATGTGGCGGCGGTGGGCGCCAGCTTCACGGCCATCACCCTGGCCGAGCTGGGCGACAAGACCTTCTTCATGGCGCTGATCCTGGCGACGCGCCACCGGGGTCGCTATGTCTTCCTCGGCGCCTTCGCCGCCCTAGCAGCCGTCACGGTGATTTCGCTGGGGGTGGGCTACGGCCTGCGGGAGCTGCTGCCGGCCAGCGTGGTGCCCTGGCTGGCGGCGGGGTTGTTCACGCTGTTCGGCCTCAAGCTGCTCGTCGATGCCCAACGCATGGGGGCCGACGCCGATGAGGAGGAGCGTGAGGCCCAGGAGGCGATCGAGCAGGCCGAAAGCCGCGGCCGCATCATCAGACCCTGGGCTGTGATCTGGGAGGCCTTCGCGCTGGTGTTCCTCGCTGAGCTGGGCGATCGCACCCAGTTCGCCACGATCTTCCTGGCCACGGCGCCGGCCTTCAGTTTCGCCGGGCTGCTGCTGGGAACCCTGGCTGGCCACGCCGCCGTGACGGCCCTGGCGGTGGGTTCAGGCAAATGGATCGGCCAGCGCATCAACGAAACGTTGCTCTACCGTCTCAGCGGCGTGCTGTTCGTTGCCTT
Organism: Cyanobium sp.; assembly: GCA_044233605.1. Lineage (GTDB taxonomy): Bacteria > Cyanobacteriota > Cyanobacteriia > PCC-6307 > Cyanobiaceae > Cyanobium. Next base: position 19,369 of record JBIIJS010000022.1, read on the forward strand.
CGGCCTGCTGTCGCTTCAGCAGGCCCTGGCTGGATGACAGCCAGCGACAAATCCGTGAGGGCCGCGCCCCGTTCATCCAAGCCAGCGCCGCCACCAGGGCCTGGGCGGAGGTGCGGCGTGGCTGCCGTCGCAGAGGGGGTGGCGGTGTGAGCGGCCGCAGCGGCACAGCAGCACCGTGGCTGGTTTGTGAAGCCGCAGCTCGTAGGAAACGCGGCCCGTGCCCAGATGGGCGCCATCACAGAACCAGCCATGACGGCTGCGGCCGCAGCCGCAGAGCTGGTGCACACCGGCCGGCAGCTCCAGGGGTTCCGGGCCGGTGTCGGCAGCAGTGGGTTCCGTCATGGCGGCTTCAGCGACCCGTTGAGGCCTGCTCCACCAGGCCGGCCATCAATGCTTTTCAACCGTAGCCAGCCCGAGGAGGCAAAACCTTGGCCTCAACTCTCTAGTAGTGATGGATAACTGGAGACATTTGCTATGATGGTGAATCACTGCCCTCCTCCTGCCTGTGTCGATTCCTGCCAGTCCATGGGCAGTCCGGGCGGTAGCGGCGATCGGCGCCAACCTGCTCCTGGCCGCGGCCGCCCTGGCTGCTCCCGCCAGCGGTTCCGGCGGCGTTCCCGCCCTCTATCCCACCAAGGCAGATGCGGAGAAGGCCGCCAGGCAGCACTTCAACTGCACCGGAGCCCACAAGATGGGCAACCAGTGGATGCCCTGTGCCCAGCACGGTGACGACCACGGTTCCGGGACCTCCCACTGAGACTGGACACTCCCATGGCGCAATGCGGCGACAAGCCCAGGCGAATCGCCTTCGGGATCGCTCCCCTGGGCATCGTGTCGATCGGCATCGTGCCGATGGGAGTGGTGAGCATCGGCGTGGTGCCGATGGGGGTGGTCAGCCTTGGGGTGGTGGGTATGGGTGTGCTCAATGCCTGCGTGGTGGGCATGGGAGTGATAGTGGCCGGCGTACATGCCATGGGGATCTGGACATTCAGCCCGGGTACTGCTCAGTCACTCCACCGCAGCGGGGCTGCGCAGCAACAGCTGCTGGCCTACCCCAGCCGGCAGGTGGCTCTTCAGAAGGCCCGTGAGCTCGGCTGCGAGGGCGTGCACGCCATGGGAGACCTCTGGATGCCGTGTTCAGCACATCCGGTACAACAATCCACGCATCAACACTGAAGACTCCCGTCGCCAACACCGATTGGATGGAATCGACGCGCATCCTCGGCCCAGCTGGCGGCGCCATTCCGCGACGGCCTCCAGCTGCTGCGTTTCCTCGTTGGGCTGAGCAGAATCGGTGCCATGGAGCTGCATGCCGACCTCAGCCAGCGCGCCGTGCTCGACACCAGGGCGTTGGTCTGGA
>JBIIJS010000024.1:0-20562 GCA_044233605.1 Cyanobium sp.
CCAGCTAAGCGGTGGCAAGGCGGTCACCTGGCTGAAGTCGAACTCAGAGGGCACGACAATGCCTTCCCTGAATCAAGATATTCTTTCCCGCTTTCCTATAACCCTTCTGCCCATTGTCGAGCAAAAGCAATCGCCCATATCCTCGGCACCCTCGACGACAAGATCGAACTCAACCGCAAGACCAACGAAACCCTGGAGGCGATGGCCAAGGCGCTGTTCCAGTCGTGGTTTGTGGATTTCGATCCTGTCAGGGCCATGGCCGAAGGTCGCCCCACGGGATTGCCAGCGGAAATCAGCGATCTGTTTTCTGATTCGCTTGAGGAGTCGGAACTGGGGGAGATTCCAAGGGGGTGGGAGATCGCGGCTATCGATCACATTATCAATCTCTGAAAGGATTCGGTCAACCCATCTGATAGTCCTGAAGAAGAGTTTGATCACTATAGTATCCCCGCCTTTGATGCCGGCAAGTATCCATCACGGGAAACCGGAGAGTCGATTAAGAGTCAGAAGTTCCAAGTTGGCGAGAATGACGTTCTTGTCTCTAAGCTGAATCCGGCAACCCCTAGGATCTGGATCCCCTTTTCTTCTTCGAACAGGAGATTGATTTGTTCGATGAAGTTTCTTGTTTGCAGGGCATCAACCGGTTGTGGGCGTGCATTCGTTCACTGCCTCGCCAGTAGTGATTCCATCATTGAGGCAATGATAGGTCTTGCCGGCGGCACATCTAATAGTCACCAACGTATCCGACCAGGCGACTTCCTTGCCCTTGCTTGTTGTATGGGATCTCAGAAAGTCAGATCGGCATTTTCGGATGTTATTGAGCCTCTGCTTGGGAAAACTCTGGCACTGAGAATCGAAAGCAGATCTCTGGCATCTGCTCGTGACACCCTCCTCCCCAAGCTCATCTCCGGCGAACTGCGCATCCCCGAGGCCGAGAAGCTGCTGGAGCAGGCAGGTGTCTGATGTCCGCCAGCACAGACGACCCTCTGGCCCAACAATCCCTCGATCCGATCGTTCTGTTCCAGGCCGCCGATGGCCAGGTGTCGCTGGAGGTGCGCCTGGAGGCTGACGCCGTCTGGCTGAGTCAGGCCCAGATGGCGGAGCTGTTCGGACGCGAACGCTCCGTGATCACCCGCCACGTGGGCAATGTGTTTCGAGAGTGGGAGCTGGAAGCGGCATCAACGTGTGCAAAATTTGCACAGGTTCAACCCGAAGATTCCAGGCTGAACCAGCGGCGCCTGCAGGAACGCACCCTGTAGCTATGGCCCCATGAACGAGGCAGGGCTGCCGGGGTTGGAGATGGCGCAGCTCCAGCCGCTCCTGGCGGCCAACAGCCTCCAGTTTGCCCAGGATAGTGAAATCCACTACTTCAGGGCCGTGCCCAACCAGAGTGCCGGAGGCGGTGACGCCGCCGTGAGCGCTTCTGAAGCGAATCGCTTTTTTTCCAGGATGTTGCGCCAGGTGGCCCAGGGGAAGCGCTTCACCGTGCACTCCCATGGTCGGCCGGTGGCCACCATCGCACTGGCCGAAACCACAGCCCCATCCAGAGCCGTAGCCCGCCAGGCCCTGCTCACGCGCCTCTGAGGCCCCTCCAGCATGCGGGCAGCGCTCGACACCAATCTCCTGGTCTACGCCGAGGGCTTTGGTGATCCAGCGCGTGTCGGTGCGAGCCGCCAGCTGCTGGCACGCCTCAGCGATGCCGATCTGGTCGTGCCCCTGCAGTGCCTTGGCGAACTCTTCCGGGTGCTCACCGGCAAAGCCGGCCGCTCCGCTCCCCAGGCCCATGCGCCCTCGCTCTGGCTGTGGGAAACCGCCAACGTGCTGATCCAGGCCGAAAGCCGAGGACGGATCACCGCCGCTGCCATTCGCATCTTCCTCGGGTTGCTCGAGTCGCTGCCGATCCGCATCGAGCCGGCCAGCACCGCCTACGACGCCGCCTACCTGGAGCTGGCGATGCGCCTCGGGCTTCCCCTCGCCTGCAGGGATCAGGCTTTGAAGGCCGCCGCAAGGAGTGAAGGCGTGCCGCTCCTCCCCGCATGAGTGCCCGTTCCGGTGGCGAGGACACTCCTTACGCCCCGCCGTTGACGCTCACCCCGGCATTGCTGAATCAGGTGGCGGCCCTCTTCGACGGCAAGCGGGTGCTGGGTCCAGCCCGGGATATTCAGGAGGTTCGAAACGCCATCAGCGCCTATGAGGCCTTGCCCCGCTGGAATCCCTGCAATCAGAAGCACCTGTTGGAAGCCCATGGCCTGCTGATGGCCGGCCTGATGGAGCGCCCAGGGCGCTTCCGCACAGGCGGCGCCGGCATCTACCGGGGAAAAGAGCTGGTGCACATGGTGCCCCCGGCCTCCCGAGTTCCCGCCTTGGTGGCTGAGCTGCTCGGCTGGCTGGAGCAGACCGACTGGCCCCCCCTGCTGTCCCGTTGCGTCGTCCACTACGAGCTGGAGCCCTTCGTGTCGTTTCTCCTCGCCGCCATCGAGGACGCCCTGCAGGAGGCGATCCGGACGCAGGGGGCCTCTGGAGCCGCCGGTTCGGAGATGCGTTCGGAGAGCGGTTCGGAGATGCCCTCCCAAAGGGAGCTGGAGGTCCTGGAGCTGCTCAGCGCCCATCCGAAGCTTTCTGCTACCGCCGCCCGTGGCAAGGGCAAGCCCACCCTCGACACTGGCGAGGCAGTGCGCCTGGTGCGGGAGCAACTGCAGGTGGCCCGGGATCTGCTCCACCCGCCCTGCTGCAGCCCTGCCTCGATCACATCCTGGCGCTGAGCGATGGCAAAAAGCGCTTCTGCGATGTGGTGCTGGCCATGGCCAAGGCCCACTCGCTCTGCTCCACCACCGAGGAGGGGGCAGCCCTCGATCTGGAGGTGGCCTTCCTCAAGGGGCTGCGGGCGCTGCTGATCAAAGGAGACCCAGACGAGGGCGACGGCACAGCCCCCCGAAACGTCGATGTCGAGCTGCAGCAGCTGCTCTCCGGTGCCCTGGTCTCGGAAGGCGTCACCGACATCTTCCAGGTGGCGGGGCTGCAGAAGCCCGATATCAGCATCCTTTCGGATCAGTTCCTGACAGGCATCAGCAAGATCCCCCAGAAAAACCTGGCCGTGGATCTGCTGCAACGGCTGCTCCAGGAGGCTGATCGCCATGGCCAGGCAGTTCCGGGATGAGGCAGGCAGGCTGGAGGCCCTGGGTCTCACCACCGCCGAGATCGCCTTCTACGACGCCCTCGCCAACAACAAGTCGGCCCAGAAGCTCCGCCAGAACCTCACGATCGACTGGCAGTACAAGGAGAACGTGCGGGCCCGTCTGCGCACGATGATCAAGGCCCTGCTCAAGCGCTACAAATACCCGCCCGATCAGGAAGCCACCGCCATCGAGCTGGTGCTGCGTCAGACGGAGGTGATCTCGGAGGAGTGGGCTCGGGAAGACCTGGGAAATCAGATTCAGGCGGCGGTGGCGGAGGCGTTGGCGAAGAACTTTTCTGTGGCAGACACAGAGGAGACGCGGTGAACACCGTTCCCGCCTAGCGAACCCTGATGCGGCTTTTGCCCCAATGAAGTGGGGAAACGCGTCACTGCGAACCTCACCAGCGGGCGCTAGGACGGAGGAGCCGCCTTCCCCGCCATGTTCGACACCGTTCTGTTCCCCGTCGACCAGAGCCGCCAGACGATGGACACCGCCGCGGTGGCCCTCAAGCTGGCCCAGCAGCACGGCAGCCGGGTGGTGCTGCTCTCGGTGGTGGAGGCCGAGGAGGGGGCGATGCATGACCCTGCCGCCGTCACCCAGCTGCTGGAGCAGGCCCGCACCAGCTTCGAGCAGGCCGGCATCGCCTGTGATGTGTTCGAGCGGGAGGGCAAGCCCGCCTTCGTGATCGGTGATGTGGCCGATGAGGTGAATGCCGATGTGATCGTGATGGGCACCCGCGGCATCAGCCTCGAAGACGAGCAGCAGAGCACCGCCGCCCGGGTGATTCAGCTGGCGCCCTGTCCGGTGCTGGTGGTGCCCTGATGGCGGCACCTGCGGCCGGGCTGAGCCTCAACGCGCCGGCGATCCAGTGGTATCCGGGCCACATCGCCAAGGCGGAGCGGGCCCTGGCTGCCAACCTTGAAAAGGTGGATCTGGTGATCGAGGTGCGCGATGCACGCATCCCCCTGGCCACCGGCCACCCGCGCCTGCAGCGCTGGATCAGGGGCAAACAGCATCTGCTGGTGATCAACCGCCGCGATATGGTCAGCGAGGAGGCCCGGCGCGCCTGGGACCACTGGTTCCGCGCCGATGGCCAGACCCCCTGGTGGTGCGATGCGAAGGCGGGCACGGGGGTGAAGCAGCTGCAGCAGGCGGCGATCCGCTCCGGCGAGGCCCTCAACGCCCGTCGCGCTGGCCGCGGCATGAAACCCCGGCCGGTGCGGGCCCTGATGCTCGGCTTCCCCAACGTGGGCAAGTCGGCGCTGATCAACCGTCTGGTGCGCCAGAAGGTGGTGGAGAGCGCCCGCCGCGCCGGCGTCACCCGCAGCCTTCGCTGGGTGCGGCTCGGCCAGGACCTCGACCTGCTCGATGCGCCCGGGGTGCTGCCGCCGCGCCTCGACGACCAGAGCGCCGCCCTGCGGCTGGCCCTCTGCGACGACATCGGCCAGGCCGCCTACGACGTTGAAGCGGTGGCCCAGGCCTTTGTGCGCATGCTGGGGGCGCTGGAGCCGGTGGCGGCGGCGGCGGTGGCGCCGGATCTGCTCGAGCGCCGCTATGGCGTGGCGGTGCCGACTCTGGTGATGGGCGATCCCGCGGGCCGGGAGCCGCTCCCCGACGCCGAGAACTGGCTGCTGGCCGCTGCGGCACGCCATACCAGCGGTGATGCGACCCGCATGGCCCAGCGCCTGCTCGATGACTACCGCCGCGGTCTGCTCGGCCCGATCGCCCTGGAGCTGCCGGGCTGAGCGGCCTCGGCAAGCCCCATGCCTCCGGCTGTCGAGGACCTGGAGCCGTTGCTAGAGCTCATGGGTTGCACAGCTCAGCATCGATGCGCACCCCGACGCTCCTGATCGCCCCGGCAGAACAGCGGTGCTCTTCACCCCCCAGGGGCAGATCCGGGGTGTGGTGCGCCATGGGGTGGTCGAGTACCGGGGCATTCCCTATGCGATGCCTCCCCAGCGCTGGAGCCCGCCCCAGCCTGCTGCGGCCTGGCAGGGGGTGCGTGATGCGGGCAACTTCGGCCCTGCCTGCCCCCAGCTCGCCCGGTTCGGCCTCACCGAGGCCAGCGATGCGGAGGATTGCCTGAGCCTGAACGTCAGCCGTCCGCGCACCATCCCCGCCGGCCGCCGGCTGCCGGTGCTGGTCTGGATTCACGGCGGTGCCTTCGTGGGTGGCAGCTCCAACCTGTACCGCCTTGATGCCCTGGCTCGAAAGGATCTGGTGGTGGTGTCCGCCAACTACCGCCTCGGCGTGTTCGGCTTCATGCCCCATCCGGCCTTCGATCCAGCCACCAACGGCAACCTCGGCCTGCTGGATCAACGCGAAGCTCTGCGCTGGGTGCAGCGCAACATCGCGGCCTTCGGTGGCGATCCGGGCAACGTCACCGTGATCGGCGAATCGGCCGGAGCCGGCTCGATCTGCATGCACCTTGCGGCTCCTGAGCTCACCCGGGGGTTGTTCCACAAGGCGGTGGTGATCAGCGGCGGCTGCCTCGCACCCCTGCCCACGGTGGAGCGCTACAGCCAGCTCGGCAGCACGATCGCCGCGGCGGTGGGCTGCAGCCAGAACGATCCGGCGGCCCTGCTCAGCTGTCTGAGAGCCAGGCCTCTGCAGGCCCTGTTGCAGGCAGGTGACCAGGCCACCACGGGGAGGACGATGACGTTTGGCCCCTCGACCGGCGCCAGCCTGGCCAATCCCCGTTCCATGGCCGACGCGCTGGCCCAGGGGAAAGTGCTCAACGTTCCGCTGCTGATGGGTGGTGCCCGCGATGAGCTGCGCCTCTATATCGGCTACGAGCAGCAATCCGCCGATCCGGTCACACCCGACAATTACGCCGAGCGTCTGATCCGGCACTACAGCAGCGCCGAGGGGCCTCTGGATGCGGAGCGGCAGCGCCCCGCCGAGACCCTCGGCTCGGTGATCTCCCACTACAACCCCCAGGTGGGCATCAACAACTGCCTGTACTGGCATACCGCCACACAGATGCGTCGCCGCATCGGCATGCCTCTTTACGGCTTTGAATTCGCCGATCGCAATGCCCTGGTGCTGGGGGTGGGAATCGCGGCAATGCCCGATCCAGGGATGGAGTTCGCGACCGTGCATTCCTCCGCCCTCAATTACCTCTTCCCCCACTTCTCCAACACCAGCCGCAGCGACGCCCCCGATCTCCTGCCCGACTCCCAGCCCCTGGCAGACCAGATGCAGCAATCGGTGGCCTCCTTCGCCAGCCGAGGGGTGCCCAGCGCGCCGGGCCTTCCTGCCTGGCCGCTGTTCAACGGAGGCAGCACGGTGATGCGGCTGATGCCCGGCCAGTCGGCTCCCTACGACGCCGGCGCTCACCACAGCTGCAGTTTCTGGCGGGACCTGTTTCCTGCGAACCTCTCCTGAGGCAGGTCTCAGGTTCGGGGCTTTGCTGCGCCCCCTCAGGTTCAGGCCTCGATCAGCTCCACGGCCAGCCCAACCTCCTGGCCCGCGGCGGCAAGGCCCTTGTCCAGGGTGGCGAGGGATCCCCTGAGGCGCCGGCCCACCGCCAGGTGGAGGGCATCGCCGGCACGCAGGGCTTCGCCGCTGGCATCGCAGAGCCCTGCAGCCGCTTCGAAATCAGCGCTCTCGATCGGCACGATCTGCAGCCGCAGGCCGCGAAACTTTTCAAACATGGTGAGAGCGGCCTGGCGCTCCTGGCGGTTGATCGTGCCCACCCGCTCCTTGAGGGCCAGGGCGGAGGAGAACTCCGTGATGGTCCAGGGGCTGATCAACAGAACCCGGGCCGCGTTGGCGGCGAGGAAGGCCTGGGCTCTGGCCGTTCCGGGCTCCCGGATCACAAGGGCCACCAGGAGGGATGTGTCCAGATAGCAAGGCATCAATAGCGAGCAGCGCGACGCAGCTGCGCCATGAAGGTGCCGGCATCCGGCCCTTCATGCATCGGCTGGGCGTTGGCGAAGTGGAACAGCTCCTGCAGATCGAACCTGTCGGTGGGGCATGCGGGTTCGGGCACGATCCTGGCGATGGCCACACCTCGGCGTGTGATCACCACCTCTTCGCCGGCTTCCACCTGCGCGAGAACGGCAGAAAGATGGGCTTTCGCCGCAGCCAGGTTGATCCGCCGCACGGAGTCTCTGCATGTTGGTCAGATGACCAGAATAGCTGGGGTCTGCCGCCCCTTGCGCCACGATGACGGCAACGCGGCGGAGCGGATGCTGGAATTCGGCGCGGGACCCGGGGAGCTGCTCACCCTCACCTACCCGAAGCCGCTGCCGATGCGGCTCGATCGCTGGTTGGTGAGCCAGCGGCCCGAGCAGAGCCGCGCCCGCATCCAGAAGTTCATCGATGCCGGCTACGTGCGGGTGAACGGTGTCAGCGGCCGCGCCAAGACACCGCTGCGCAGCGGTGATGTGGTGGAGCTGTGGATGCCGCCGCCCGAGCCGCTCCCTTACCTGATCGCCCAGGACATTCCGCTGGATGTGCTGTTCGAGGACGAACATCTGATCGTGCTCAACAAGCCCGCCGGCCTCACCGTGCATCCGGCCCCCGGCAACAAAGACGGCACCCTGGTGAATGCCCTGCTGCATCACTGCCCCGACCTGCCCGGCATCGGCGGGGAGCTGCGGCCCGGCATCGTGCACCGGCTCGATAAGGACACCACGGGCTGCATCGTGGTGGCCAAGAGTCAGGAGGCCCTGGTGCGGCTGCAGACGCAGATCCAGAAGCGGATCGCCAGCCGCGAATACCTGGCGGTGGTGCACGGCCAGCCGGGCGCCGATGCCGGCACGATCGTGGGCGCGATCGGCCGCCACCCGGCAGACCGCAAGAAATACGCGGTGGTGCACGACGACAGCGGCCGCCACGCCTGCACCCACTGGCGCCTGATCGAGCGCCTCGGTGATCACGCCCTGCTGCGCTTCAGGCTCGACACCGGCCGCACCCACCAGATCCGCGTGCACTGCGCCCACATCAACCATCCGATCGTGGGGGATCCGGTGTATTCACGGGCCCGCCGCCTGCCGGTGGCACTGCCCGGTCAGGCCCTGCATGCCGTGCAGCTGGGTCTCGATCATCCGATCACGGGAGAGCGGATCGTCTGTGAGGCGCCGTTGCCGGAGGCATTTGAAAAGCTGCTCGCGGTGCTGCGGCGCCGGGTGGGGGGTGAAGGCCAGCTGCCGCATGCAGCACCGAGCGGGGTGAGCAGTGGAACGAGCGGTTTCGGGTGAGGGCAGGAATGACCCTGCTGCCGCTCAGAAGTTCCGCCGGTGAAAGCGGCCCAGGATCAGGGCGATCAGCACCGCCACATAGAGCTGGCCCACGATCGTGATCGCCATGCAGCCGGTGGCGGCAAGCACCTCGCCGGGGCGGCCGATCTCGGTGCCGGTGGAGGTGAGGGCGCCGAAGGAGGCCATCACCATCGACGGGAAGGCATGCAGCGGTGCCTGGATCGGATTGATGCCAGGGGTGAGCTGGTCGATGGAGAAGGCGGCCGGCTGCCAGAGCAGCAGCGTATGCAGCAGGAAGGCGCCCAGGTAGCCGATCAGCAGGTAACCGGAGGCTGCGCCCATCACCACCGCCTGGGTGACGTAGGGCTCCAGCATCAGCGCGCGCACCTTGCGCAGCAGGAACACGCCGATGAACAGGCTCCAGATCAGCAGATGGACGATGCCCAGATGAATGGCGAGACCCGGATCCGTGAACAGCCCCAGCAGCCAGACCAGTTCACTGCAGACGGCAGCGATGCCCAGCCCGTAGAACACCTTCCTGCGGGCCCGCAGGGGTGAGTAGCGGGTGAGGAACATCATCATCACCACCGCCAGGGTGATCGCCCCCAGAGGATTGAGCAGCGGCCAGCGCTGAGCCAGGGGCTGCAGCAGCAGCAGCAGCGAAATCGTCATCAGAACGATGTTGTAGCCGCGATGACGCCTGCGGATGCGCCGGATCTCCTCGCGGGTGATGCCGCTCCTCATCCGGCCTGCCCTGGCAGCGCCAGGGCAGGCAGCCTCGGACAGGCTTCCACCAGGGTGCGGGTGATGGCGGCCTGGGGGTGCTCCAGCAGCGCCCGGCCCGGGCCCTGCTCCACGATGCGGCCGCCGTCGAGCACGATCACCCGGTGGCAGAAGCCGCTGGCCACCGACAGGTCGTGGGTGATGAACAGCATCCCCAGCCCCAGCCGCGTCTGCAGCTGCCGCAGCAGCTCCAGCACCTCGGCCTGGATCTCGGCGTCGAGCATGCTGACGCTCTCGTCGCAGAGCAGCAGCTTCGGCTCGAGGATCAGGGCCCGGGCGATCGCCACCCGCTGCTGCTGGCCGCCCGAGAGCTGACGGGGTAGCCGCTGCTCGAAGGCCTCCGGGGGTTCGAGCCCCACCGCCGCCAGCTGCCGCCGCGCCCGTTCGCGCGCTTCGGCGCGGCCGGCCAGGCCGTGGATCAGCAGCGGATCGGCCACCGCTTCGCCCACGGCCATCTGGGGGTTGAGGCAGGCCAGCGGGTCCTGGAACACCATCTGGATGCGGCGGCGGGCCCGTTGCAGCTCCTGGCCGCGCAGCTTCCGCAGATCCCTCCCCTCCAGGCGCACGGCGCCGCTGCGCACCGGTGCCAGGCCCATCAGCGCCCGGCAGAGACTGCTTTTGCCGCACCCGGAGGCGCCCACCACGCCGATCGTCTCGCCCTCATGCAGCTGCAGACTGACGCCGTCGACCGCCTTGAGCCAGCGCGGCCGCCAGGGTGGCGAGGGCAGGGGATGCCAGCTGCGCAGCTCGTCGATCTCCAGCAGCAGCGGCCCGGGCGGCGGGGCTCCCCCGGGGTTGCCTTCGCGCTCCCGGGCCGCCGTCACCAGGCGTTGCGCCAGCGGCGTGGCGGGTTGGGTGAGCAGCTGGCGGCTGGGCGCCTCCTCCACCAGGCGGCCCTGGTCGAGCACGGCGATGCGCTCGCACCAGCGGCCGGCCATCGCCAGGTCGTGGCTGATCAGCAGCAGGGCGCTGCCGGCCTCCTCGCACAGACCGCAGAGCTCGGCCATCACCTGGCCCGCCACCGCCACATCGAGACTGGTGGTGGGTTCATCGGCGATCACCAGCGGCGGATCCATGGCCAGGGCCAGGGCGATCGCCAGCCGCTGGCGCATGCCGCCGCTGAATTCATGGGGATAGCTGCCATACCGGGAGGGATCGATGCCCACCCGAGCCAGCAGCTCCCGGGCCCGCTCCACCGCCTGCCGGTGGCTCCAGCCCTCCCGGTGGGCGGCCAGGGTGTCGCGCAGGTGCTCGCCGATGGTGAGCAGGGGATTGAGCCGCGTCATCGGGTCCTGGAACACCAGGCCCACCGCCTCGCCGCGCAGGTGGCGCAGGGCCGGCCGCGACAGCCGGCGTGGATCGCGGCCGGTGAGCACCAGCTCGCCGCTGCAGCGGCTGCCGGGGGGAAGCAGCTGCAGCACCGCCCGCGCCACCGTGCTCTTGCCGCAGCCCGATGGGCCCACCAGGGCCAGCCGGTTGCCGCGGTTGAGGCTGAGATTCAGACCATCGAGCGTGGGCTGGACGGCGCCGGGATAGTGCACCACCAGGTCGTGGATGCGCAGCAGCGTGCCGGCCTGGTCGGCGGCGGGCGCGGGGTGCATCGGGCGGTGAGCCGGCATGGTGAAAGTGATCCTGGCACCCGCACGGGCCGGCAACAACTTGCAGGCTCTCTGCATACGATGGAAGAAATCTGCGGGAACGGATGCTGCGCGCGGTCCCCGACCACCCCATCACCTCTGCCGCCGATGCAGTGGCCGAGCGGGCCATCGAGGAGGTCGCGCCGCTGGCCGGGCATCGCCGCCCCATCCGCGGCCCTGCCGATTACGGCGTGCCCCTGCCGGAATGGCTGCAGCGCTGCATCGAGCACGTGCCGCCCGGTCCTGGCGACAGCTGCCCCACCGACAGTGAGGGGCTGCTGGCGTCCGCCTTCCACTTCGCCTATCAGTTGCACGAAGGCCAGTACCGGGCCAGCGGCGAGCCCTACATCGTGCACCCGGTGGCCGTGGCCGACCTGCTGCGCGACATCGGCGCCAGCGCGCCGGTGATCGCCGCCGGCTTCCTCCACGACGTGGTGGAGGACACCGAGGTGACGCCCGAGGAGGTGGAGGCTCACTTCGGCGCTGAGGTGCGCGCCCTGGTGGAGGGAGTCACCAAGCTGGGCGGCATCCACTTCACCAACAAAACCGAAGCCCAGGCCGAAAACCTGCGGCGCATGTTCCTGGCCATGGCCAGCGACATTCGCGTGGTGCTGGTGAAGTTGGCCGACCGGTTGCACAACATGCGCACCCTCGGCCCTCTCAAGCCGGAGAAGCAGCAGCGCATCGCCCGTGAGACGCGCGAGATCTACGCCCCCCTGGCCAACCGGCTCGGCATCGGCCGCTTCAAGTGGGAACTGGAGGATCTGGCCTTCAAGATCCTTGAGCCCGAGGCCTTTCGCGAGATCCAGCAGCAGGTGGCCTCCAAGCGCAGCGATCGGGAGGAGCGCCTGGGGATGACCGTGCAGCTGCTGCGCGACCGGCTCGCGGCGGTGGGCCTGGCCAGCTGCGAGGTGAGCGGCCGGCCGAAGCATCTCTACGGCATCTGGAGCAAGATGCAGCGCCAGCAGAAGGCGTTCTCGGAGATCTACGACGTGGCGGCGGTGCGCATCCTCTGCCCGTCGCTGGAGGGCTGCTACCGGGCCCTGGCGGTGGTGCACGACACCTTCAAGCCGATCCCCGGCCGCTTCAAGGATTACATCGGCCTGCCCAAGCCCAATGGCTACCAGTCGTTGCACACGGCGGTGATCGGCCGCCACCGGCCGATCGAGATCCAGATCCGCACCGCCGAGATGCACCAGGTGGCGGAGTACGGCATCGCCGCTCACTGGCAATACAAGGAGGGTGGTTCTCCCGCCGCCTCCGGCGCCGCCGCCGAGCGCTTCAACTGGCTGCGTCAGCTGGTCGACTGGCAGAAGGACGGCGTCGGGGCCGACAGCAGTGATTTTCTGGCTTCGATCAAGGAAGACCTCTTCGATGAGGAGGTGTTCGTGTTCACCCCCAACGGTGATGTGGTGGGCCTGCGCAAGGGCTCCACCGCCGTGGATTTCGCCTATCGCATCCACTCCGAGGTGGGCAATCACTGCCAGGGCGCTCGCATCAACGACCGCCTCTGCCCCCTCGCCACACCTCTGCAAAACGGCGACTTCGTGCAGGTGCTCACCGCCAAGACCGCCCATCCGAGCCTCGACTGGCTCAATTTCGTGGCAACGCCCACGGCACGCAACCGCATCCGAGCCTGGTACAAACGCAGCCACCGCGAAGAGAACATCCAGCGCGGCACCGACATGCTGGAGCGAGAGCTGGGCCGCGACGGCTTCGACCTGCTGCTCAACGGTGAGGCCCTGGCCCGCGTCGCTCGACGCTGCAACCTGGTGGGCACCGAAGATCTGCTGGCCGCCCTCGGCTTCGGCGGGGTGACCGTGCAGCAGGTGGTGAACCGGCTGCGTGAGGAGGTGCGGCTGGCCACCGCGGCGGCGGCGCCGGTGCTCAGCAACGAGGAGGTGGCCGCCAGCCTTGCCGCCCGCCAGGAGACAGTGAGTGCCCCTGCCCTGCCGGCCGAAGCCAGTCCGATCCTGGGTGTCGAAGGGCTGGAGTACCGGCTCGGCGGCTGCTGCGGGCCCCTGCCGGGCGAGCCGATCGTGGGCACGGTGGCCCTTGGCAACCATGGCATCACGATCCACCGCCAGGACTGCGCCAACGTGCGCCAGGTGCCGGTGGAGCGCCGTCTGCCCGTGCGCTGGAACCCCGGTGCGGCCAACCAGCCCTCCCGCCGCTACCCGGTGAGGCTGCGCATCGAAGTGCTCGACCGGGTGGGCGTGCTGAAGGACATCCTCACCCGCCTCTCCGACCACCGCATCAACGTCAGCGACGCGCGGGTGCGCACCATCCCCGGCCGCCCGGCGCGCATCGACCTGCGGGTGGAGTTCACATCCGCCTCCCAGCTGCAGGGCACCCTTGATCAGATCCGCTCGATGGCCGATGTGCTCGACATCGCCCGCTGCGGCAACGGCTGAACAGTGCCCCGTGAGCATCCCCCCACAGCGGCCGGCCCCCGTGTTGGCTGCTACATCCGGCCCGGGAGGCTTCCCCTACAAACGGCCCACTCCACTGTCGTTCCCGTCATGACCTCCGACCAGGCGGCCCAACTGATCGACAACACCCTCGATCTGGTGCATCAGCGGCTGCAGGATCTCGAAGCCCGTTCGCTGGATCGCGAGCATCGGGCCCTGGCGGCCGAGTTCCGTGAATGGCGCCAGCCGGTGGGGGGGCACATCGATCTGATGGTGTTCCCCGGCCTGGCTAATCCCTGACCGCCCCCCGCTCCAGCCAGGTCCAGTAGATCCAGCCGATGCCCACGGCACAGGCCGCACCCACCAGCGTGGAGCCCAGCAGCAGCCGGGAGGCCACCTGGCCGCCCAGCTGCCAGATGCTTTCCTGGCTGAGGGCCGATCGCCCCGGCCAGCCGCGGCCGGGCCCGAGCAGCAGGCTGCCGAGCTGGTAGTTGAACCAGTAGAGCGGCACATAGGTGAGCGGGTTGCTGATCCAGGTGCCGGCCGCCGCCAGCAGGTGGTTGCCGCGCACCACCGAGGCCAGCGCCACTCCCAGCAGGGTCTGCAGGCCGAAAAACGGAAAGCAGCCACAGAAGATGCCGGCTGCCAGCCCCCGGGCCCGCTGACCATGGCTGCCCTCCTGCTGCCAGAGCCAGCTGATCCAGCGATGCAGGCGCTGCCACAGTTTGCGGGCGTGGGGCTGGAATGGAGACATGAACGCCAGAAACACCATCGCCGCGATCGCCACCGCCGTGGCGCCCGGGCAGGGCAGTGTGGCGATCGTACGCATCTCGGGAGCGCAGGCAGAGCCGATCGGCCGGCAGCTGTTCGAGGCTCCCGGGCGGCAGTCGTGGGCCAGCCACCGGGTGCTCTATGGCCATGTGGTGGATCCGGCCAGCGGCGAGCGCGTCGATGAGGCGCTGCTGCTGCTGATGAAGGCGCCGCGCAGCTTCACCCGCGAGGATGTGGTGGAGTTTCACTGCCACGGCGGCCTGGAGGCGGTGCGGCGGGTGCTGGAGCTTGTGCTGGCTGCCGGCGCCAGGCCGGCCGGCCCCGGGGAGTTCAGCCAGCGGGCCTTCCTCAACGGCCGCCTCGACCTAACCCGCGCCGAGGCGACCGTGGAGCTGATCAATGCCCGCGGCCGCCGCGCCGCCCAGCTGGCGATGGCGGGGCTCGACGGCGGCCTGCAGCGCCGCATCGGCGCCCTGCGGACCCGCCTGCTCGACCAGCTCGCCGAGCTGGAGGCTCGGGTTGACTTCGAAGACGACCTGCCGCCCCTCGATCCGGCGGCGGTGACGACCGAGCTGGTGGCGGTGCGGGCCGAGCTGGAGCGGCTGGTGCTCGACGCCCGCCAGGGCCAGCTGCTGCGCGAGGGGCTGCGGGTGGCGATCGTGGGTCGGCCCAACGTGGGCAAGAGCAGCCTGCTCAACCTGCTCAGCCGCCGCGACCGGGCGATCGTCACCGATCTGCCCGGTACCACCCGCGATCTGCTGGAGAGCGAACTGGTGCTCGACGGGGTGCCGCTCACCCTGCTCGACACCGCCGGCATCCGCCCCACCGAGGATCCGCTGGAACGGCTCGGCATCGAGCGCAGCCGCGGCGCCCTGGCCGCCGCCGATGCGGTGCTGCTGCTGTTCGATCTGGCCGACGGCTGGACCGCCGCCGACGCGGAGCTGCGCGCCCTGGTGCCCGACGGCGTGCCGCTGCTGCTGGTGGGCAACAAGGCCGATCTGGTGGATGGGCCGGCCGCAGTCGCCGCTCCGGCCGATCTGACGATCAGCGCCCGCACCGGTTCGGGCCGTGAGGCCCTGGCGCGGCAGCTGCTGCAGCGCTGCGGTGCCGCTGAGCTGCAGGGCCTGGAGGTGGCGCTCAACGGCCGTCAGCGCGATCTGGCCGCCGCTGCTGCCGTCGCCCTGGGCCGCAGCCTGGAGGCGGCTGCGCAGGCGCTGCCCTGGGATTTCTGGACGATCGACCTGCGTGATGCCGTCCGCAGTCTCGGTGCGATCACCGGCGAGGAGGTGAACGAGGCGGTGCTCGACCGGGTGTTCGAGCGCTTCTGCATCGGCAAGTAGCCCCTTCCTCCAGCGCGGGCCTGCAGAGTGGGGCGGCCTGCGCTCTTGCCTGGTATGGCTGATTCCCCCGCGCGGAACCTGCCGTTCACGCCCGATCTGCTGCGACAGCTGCGGGGCTGGCTGCAGGAGGACATCGGCCGCGGCGACCTCACAGCCGCCGCCCTGGCGGGTCGCAGCGGCCGGGCCCACTGGATCGCGCGCCGGGCCGGGGTGTTCTGCGGCGGGGTGCTGGCGGCACCGCTGTTTGCGCTGCTGGATCCCCAGGTGGCGGTGCGCCAGCTGGTGGCCGACGGGGAGCCCGTCTCGGCCGGCCAGCGGCTGCTGGAGCTGGAGGGCAGTGCCGCGGCCCTGGTGGCCGGTGAGCGCACCGCCCTCAACCTGGCGATGCGGCTCTCGGGCATCGCCACCGCCACCGCCGCCCTGGTGGCGGAGCTGGAGGGAACGGGCGTCGCCCTGGCGGACACCCGCAAGACCAGCCCCGGCCTGCGCGTGCTGGAGAAGTACGCGGTGCGCTGCGGCGGCGGCCGCAACCATCGCCTCGGTCTCGATGACGCCGCCATGCTCAAGGAGAACCACATCGCCTGGGCGGGGGGCATCGCTGCGGCGGCTGCGGCGGTGCGCTCCGCGGCCCCCTGGCCGGCGCGGTTGATCGTGGAGGCCGAAACCGCTGCCGAAGCCGAGCAGGCCATCGTCGCCGGTGCCGATGCCGTGTTGCTCGATGGCTTCGCCCCGCCGGTGCTGGCGGAGCTGGTGCCGAAGCTTCGCCAGCTGGCGACCGGGCGCGGTGCACCGGTGCTGCTGGAGGCCTCCGGCGTCGACCCCGCCCGGCTGCACACCTATGCAGCCACCGGGATCGACCTGATCTCCACCAGTGCGCCGGTGACGCGCAGCCCCTGGCTCGACATCAGCATGCGCTTTGAAGCCCACTGGGCCTGAGGGGCGGACTGTGGGCCGTAAAGAATCGCGGCACCACGGCCGCTGCCGCTGGCCCCGCTTCGGCTCCGTGGCCAGATTGGTAGTTCCCGCCGCTGCGTTTCGTCCGTGCCGCCCATCCTCAGTCCCTGGCGCTTCCCCCGTGGCCTGCTGGTCTCCTTCGCAGGCCTGCTGCTCAGCCTCCCGGCGGGCTTGATCGCGGGCCTGTCGGCGACGCAGCCGGCCCGTGCCGATGGGCTGGTAGGCCGCGTCGCCCGTAGCGGTGAGCTGGTGATGGGCGCCCCCAGCGACCTGCCGCCGCTGATCTTCCGCGATGCCACCGGTGCCTGGACGGGCTACGCGGTGGATGTGGGCCGTTCGATCGCGGCGGAGCTCAGCACCGCCACGGGCCGGCCGGTGCAGCTGCGAGTGCAGCCGGTGACCGATCCCCGCGCCCTGCTCACCGGGGTGGCCGACGGCAGTCTGAAGCTGGTCTGCGGCGTGCCGTTCACCTGGGAGGCCGACGGGCTGGTGGATTATTCGCTGCCGATCGCCGTATCCGGCCTGAGGCTGCTCGCTCCGGCCGGCCGGCTGGATGGCTCGCCCGCATCGCTGCGCGGGCGCCGGATCGGTGTGGTGAAGAACTCCCTTGCCGCCACTGAGCTGGGCGGCATTCAGCCGGCGGCTCGAGCGGTGGAGTTCACCACCCTGCAGGAGGCGGTCGGGGCCCTGAAGGCCGGCCGGATCGAGGGGGTGATCGGCGACAGCACCCTGCTGGTGGGCATGGCCCGGAGCCAGGGCGCCACCGGCCTGGCGCTCACCCCCGAGGAGCCCTACGAGACCTACGCCATCGCCTGCATGTTGCCGGAGAACGATTCGGCCTTCCGCAACCTGGTGAACCTGGCCATCGCCCGGCGGTTGCAGGCCTATGTGGATGGCGATCCCGCCATGCTCGCCGCCGTGCACCGCTGGGTGGGTCCCGGCGGCATCCGGGAGGTGCCCCCCGATCAGATGCGCAGTGTCTTCGAGATGATTCTCACCACCGTCGAACAGCTGCGGCCGCTGCCGCCGGCTGCCGGTGCCGCGCCGGCTCCGGCGCGCTGAGCGCAGCCGTCCAGCCAGGCCTCCCCAATCCTTTCCTTCCCGCCACCGTCCGTCCGCGTCCTGTTCCGATGGCCTTCCCGTCCCGCTCCCACCTGCTCGCTCTGCTGCTGCTGCTCAGCCTGCCGCCGGAGGGAGCTGCCGCTCTGGCGGCCCTCTCCTCCCTCGATTCGACCCAGCCCGCCGCCCCGCCCACGGGCCTGGAGCAGCGGATGCGGCGCATCGAGGCCGCCCTGCGCGACGGCCAGCCGCGACAGGCTGATGGCCAGGCTGATCTGGCCTATACGTTCGTGAACGGTCCAGCAGTGGGCTGGGGCAACGGCGGCTTCCGCAACGGTGGCTTCTATAACGGCGGCTTCCGCAATGGGGGCTTTGCCAACGGCGGTGGCTTCCGTAATGGCGGTGCCGCGTGGCGCAACGGGGGCGGTGGTGGGGCCTGGCGCAATGGCGGCGGCTTCCGTAACCACTGGTGACACCGTGACGCCCCCCGGCGGTTTCGGGCCGGTGAGGCTGCTGGTGGTCCAGCCCACCCCCTTTTGCAACCTCGACTGCACCTATTGCTATCTGCCCGACCGGGGCAACCGCAGCCGCATCGGCTTCGATGTGGTGGAGGCGGCCCTGGAGCGGGTGCTGGAGAGCGCCTGGTTCGACGGCGGCTTCACCCTGCTCTGGCATGCGGGTGAGCCGCTCACCATGCCGATCGCCTTCTACGACGAGGCCACGGCCCGCATCCAGGCCCTGCTGACGCGCCGCGGCCTGCCGCCGGGCACGATCGTGCAGTCGCTGCAGACCAACGCCACCACCATCAACGACGCCTGGTGCGACTGCTTCGCGCGCAACAACATCCACGTGGGCGTGAGCATGGATGGGCCGGCTTTCCTGCATGACGCCCACCGGGTCACCCGCACCGGCCTGCCCACCCACGCCGCTGTGATGCGCGGAATCAGCTGGTTGCAGCGGCGCGCCATTCCCTTTCAGGTGATCTGCGTGCTCACCGCCGAATCCCTGCACCACGCCGAGGCGATGGCGGCCTTTTTCCTGGAGCACGGTATGGAAGATGTGGGCTTCAACATGGAGGAAACCGAGGGGGTCAACGCCCGCTCCAGCCTTGAGGCCAACGGACCGGCGCGGCTGGTGCTCGAGGAGCGCTACCGGGCTTTCCTCGAGGTGATGTGGCGGTGCAGTCGCGCCCATCCCGAGCGGCTGCGTATCCGCGAGTTTGAGGGGGTGGCCAGCCTGGCTGGCAGCGGCGAGCGCCTTGCCCACACCGACATGAACCGGCCCTTTGTGATCGTGAATGTGGATGCGGCCGGCAACACCTCCACGTTCGATCCCGAGCTGCTGTCGGTGGCCACGGCCGAGTACGGCGATTTCAGCTTCGGCAATGTGCACAGCGATTCGCTCGAAGCGATGGCGGGCACGGCGAAATTCCAGCGGGTGGCGGCGGAGATTGCCGCTGGCGTGGAGCGCTGCCGCAGCAGCTGCGAGTACTTCGGCCTGTGCGGTGGCGGCGCCGGCAGCAACAAATACTGGGAGCACGGCAGCTTCGACTGCTCCATCACCCAGCACTGCCGCTACCGCATTCAATTGGTGGCTGATGTGGTGGTGGATGGGATGGAGCGGGAGCTGGGGCTGGGGGCCACGCGCTGACGCACCTCCGTCACGACCTTCGCGAAGCTGGGGAAGGAGGCCGGTAGAGGTTCGGCGGCCTCCAGCTGCAGGGTCTGGTTCTGGCGGCGCAGGCAGGCCAGGTCGCTGGCCGACTGCGCTGGATCAGGATTCAGCTGGCTGCTGATGAAGGCCCGCGCCTGGCAGGAGAGGGTCCAGCCGAGGGGGATGCTGCGCACGCTCTGCGGCTTGCCCGCCTCGCTGTTGATCCGGTACTTCGGCGACAGCGTGATGCAGACACCTGAGTCTTCGCCACTGCCGCAGTGCACGCCGAAATCGCTCACGGTTTTGGCCACCCGGGCCTCGCGCGTGGCGAACAGGGCTTCGAGCGCGGATATGTTCAGCAGCGGTTTCTGCGTGCTGGTGGAGGTGGCGATCTGGCGGTCGCTGCCTTTCACCGGTGGAAAGCTGGATCGGTTGACGATCGCGATCGGAATCACTTCCACTTTTTGGTTGAGCCCTTCCTTGGCCAGTTGCTTCTGCAGGGCCTGCGCGATCTCCTGGGCGGTCACCGCACCGGAGTTGTCGTAGTAGCCGCCATCCACGCTGCGCAGCTCGCGCTGCGCGGTGGTGCCGTTGAAGAAGGCATAGGGGGTGATCAGGGGGAAGCGGGCGCTCATCACCGCCGCGGTGCTCAGGCGCACGTCCTGGTGGAGCAGGGCTTCGTCGGCGGAGCGGATCGGTTCGTGGAAGGTGGCATCGCTGGGGAAGCGGAATTGCGACAGCAGAAAGCGCCGGCCGCTGTTCACCTCCGTGGTGTTGAGCACCAGCAGCGGCTCGCGCCGATCGGCGTAGAAGGAGGAATCGAGTGACACGGGCGCCTTGGCGTCGCCGCCGTCGCTGAAGGAGAGCTCCAGACCCAGGGCTCGATCCCAGGCCGGCACGGGCCAGGGGTAGAAGCGCTGCGTGGTGTCGGGGAAGAGCATCGCCGCCAGCACCGGGGCGAGGTGGTCGTGATCGAACATGGCGTCGATCCGCTCAACGATCGCGCCGTTGTCACCCGCTGGATTCAGGGCGTTGGCATAAAGGGCGGCCCCCACGCTGCCGCCTGAAACGCCACTGATCGCGAACAGGTGCTGGGGAAACTCCGGGATTTCCCGGCTGAGCACCGCCAGGGCCTTGACGGCGTGATAAGCGGCATACACCCCACCCCCTTGGGCCGACACCACATAAATCGGCCATTTGTTGTCGCCGCTGCGTTCGCTGATCGCGGCGCGGCGGTTGCCTTGCTCCAGCCAGCTGCTGACGCTCGCCTCGATGCCCGGCAGCGCTGGAGTCCCCTCTGGGGCCAGCAGGCGCACGGCGTGGTTGTCGTTCACCCGGAAGATGCCCAGCACCAGAGCAGCCAGGAGCAGCAGCGACAACAGGGGCAGGCCGGTTTTGGTGCCGAAGGCGAAGAAGCTGGAAGCGAACACCAGGAAGATGGTGAGTGAGGCATAGAGAATCGCGATCGATCCCAGCCAGCGGGGCATGGCCACGCCGCTGATGCCACTGGCATGGAGCAGCAGCGGCACCAGCAGGGCCAGCAGGAGCAGCAGCACGAAACTCAGCCAGTA
>JBIIJS010000025.1:0-20351 GCA_044233605.1 Cyanobium sp.
CATCACTCCGGGCCGTGACGTCTGGTGGCACGACGCGGTGGATGTCCAGAGCCCGGAATGTTCCGCCGAGCCGATGGCCAGCGAGGACCGCCTGTTCGTGCTTTACACCTCCGGTTCCACCGGCAAACCCAAGGGGGTGGTGCACACCACCGCCGGCTACAACCTCTGGGCCCACCTGACCTTTCAGTGGATCTTTGACATCCGTGACGACGACATCCACTGGTGCACGGCAGATGTGGGCTGGATCACCGGCCACAGCTACATCGTGTACGGCCCCCTTTCCAACGGCGCCACCACGGTGATGTACGAGGGGGCGCCGCGCCCTGGCAACCCCGGCGCCTTCTGGGAGGTGATCCAGAAGCACCGCTGCACGATCTTCTACACGGCGCCCACGGCGATCCGCGCCTTCATGAAGAGTGGCCGTGAGGTGCCCGATCGGTACGACATGAGCTCCCTGCGCATCCTCGGTACCGTCGGCGAGCCGATCAACCCGGAGGCCTGGATGTGGTACAGGGATGTGATCGGTGGCGATCGTTGCCCGGTGGTCGACACCTGGTGGCAGACCGAGACAGGCGGCGTGATGATCAGTCCCCTGCCCGGTGCCACGCCCACCAAGCCCGGCTCCTGCACCCTGCCGCTGCCGGGTATAGCCGCCGATGTGGTGGATCTGGAGGGCAACAGCGTTGCCGCCGATCAGGGCGGCTATCTGGCGGTCCGCCGTCCCTGGCCGGGGATGATGCGCACCGTGCACGGTGATCCCGACCGCTTCCGCAGCAGCTACTGGGAGCACATCCGCCCCGCCGACGGCAGCTCCCTCTACTTCGCCGGCGACGGCGCCCGCCGCGACGCCGACGGTTACTTCTGGGTGATGGGACGCGTCGACGACGTGATCAATGTGAGCGGCCACCGGCTCGGCACGATGGAGATCGAGAGCGCCCTGGTGAGCCATCCGGCCGTGGCCGAGGCGGCGGTGGTGGGCCGTCCCGACGATCTCAAGGGCGAGGGCATCGTCGCCTTCGTGACTCTCGAGGTCGGCCGCAGCGGTGACGGGGCACTCGAGAGCGAGCTGCGCAAGCATGTGGGCCAGGAGATCGGCCCGATCGCCCGGCCCGACGTGATCCGCTTCACCGACGCCCTGCCCAAGACCCGCAGCGGCAAGATCATGCGTCGCATTCTGCGTTCCCTGGCGTCCGGCCAGGAGGTGAGCGGCGACACCAGCACTCTCGAAGACCGCTCGGTGCTTGATGCACTGCGCATGTGATCCATGCGATTCAACAGTTGGTTCCGATCTCTGATCGGGATGGGGAGAACCAGGTGCTGATCCGCTCAGCCAGCCCGTCGATCTGACGCTGGCGGGCCGGGTCGTCGGCCCAGTCGCCGAGGAGGTTGCGGCGCAGGCCGGCGCTCGCGGGGGTGAGGTGGTCGCCCGGCAGCTCCACCAGTTCGCTGCAATCGCCTGGCCGCTGCTGCAGGGCGGCCATCAGCCTGGCGCTCTGGTCCAGCTCGTCCCGGCGGAAGCGCAGCAGCAGGTTGCGTGGCTGGCGGTAGCTGGCGCTCACCTGGCGCAGTGTCTCGGCGGGCGATGGGCTGAATTCGCTGCGGAAGCCCAGTTGCTGGCCCATCTCAGCCAACAGCGGAATGGAGCGTTCGGCGGAGAAGTTGTTGAAGCTGAGCGCCGCCAGGCCCCGGCAGGCGCGGCCTCCGTCAGGGGCCAGCAGATGCAGCTTGCAGCCGAGACTGTGGCCCAGCCGGAGCACGGGCCGGTTGTCTTCCAGCTCCCCGGCGGCGCGGCTGCCGGCACGGCGCAGCTGGCGGAAGTTTCGCCAGGCCTGATTGGCCTGGTCCTGGTGGTCGAAGCCAGGTACGTAGCTCCAGGCATGGATGGCCCATCCTTGGCGGGCGAATGACTCCAGCAGGCGCCGGTAACTGACCTGGGGAGTGGCGGCCAGGTAGCTGCCGCCGATGAACTCCAGCAAGGGGGGAAGATCAGCCCCGCTGGACCGTGCTTCGAGGCTCCAGAGGGGGCCTTGCTGGCGCCAGGTCGGGGCCACCTCAGCCGTCAGAAAGACGGCGCAGGGCCTCTACCGCCTCGCGGCGATGGGCTGCACCATCGAGCAGGTTGTTGAACACGTGGCGGATCACCCCCTCGCCATCCATCACGTAGGTGACGCGCCCCGGCAGCAGGCCCAGCACGCTGGGTACACCAAAAGCCCGGCGCAAGGCATTGTCCCGGTCCACCAGCAACGGGTAGGGAAGATTGTGGCGTTGGGCGAAACGCAGGTGGCTGGCGGCGTCGTCGCCGCTGACTCCCCATACTTCGGCGCCCAGAGCCTGAAGATCGGCGTAGCTGTCGCGGAAGGCACAGGCCTCGGCGGTGCAGCCCGGGGTGTCGTCCTTCGGGTAGAAGAAAAGAACCAGCGGTTTGCCCCCGAGGGCGTCGCTGCGACGCTCGATACCACTCCCGTCCGGCAGGGCGATCAGGGGTGCGCGATCGCCGGCAAGCAGGGCTGTAGGCACGGCGGGAAAGCTTATATAGAACAAACACTAGACACCAGCTGGCTGCCCGGCGGATCGGTGCTGGTGCGGGAGACCGCCCGGCTCGCAGGTGGGCTTGCCTTGCTTGCGACGATGGAGTCGTACAAGGACCGGGACCTCCGCACGATGCAGGAGCAGACGAATCTCTGGGATCAGCCCGAACTGCTCGGCAGCGTGATGCCACTGCCTGCCCCCGCATCCGCGCATCGACAAGCCCTATCCGCTCCACAGGCTGTCCCGGCTCCGGTGGCCGTCACCCTGCCGAGCCTGTCCGCCATGGCGGCCCGTGGTCTGCCCTCCGCACCGGAGCGCCTGTTGATCCTCGACACCGAGACCACCGCCCTTTCTCCGGCCGACGGCCATTGCATCGAGGTGGGTGCCGTGCTGTTCCATGTGCCAAGCCGCTCGGTGCTCTGCCAGATCTCCTTTCTGCTCCCTGCGGCGAGCAATGACGCTGAGGCCGTCAATGGCATTGATGCCGCGGTCACGCGGTTGTCCCAGCCCTGGCAGGCTTCTCTGGCCTGCTTCGAGGCGATGGTCGGGAGTGCTGATGCGCTTCTGGCCCATAACGCCGCCTTCGATCGCCAGTGGTTTGGCCAAGGGCCCCTGCCTTTTCTGAATAAACCGTGGATCTGCTCCATGGACGACATCCGCTGGCCGGCGGAACGCCGCCTGCGCGCCACCCCTTCGGTCACCGATCTGGCCCTCGCCTACGGCGTTCCGGTGTGGGCGGCTCACCGCGCCCTCACCGACTGCACCTACCTGGTCCAGGTGCTGGAGCGCTGCAGCGATCTCGAAGCGCTGCTGCAGGCGGCCCTTGAACCGAAACGCCTCTACCGCGCCTGCCTCAGCTATGCCGAGCGGCATCGGGCCAAGGAGGCAGGTTTCCGCTGGAACCAGCCGGTGAGCAACGCCTGGAGCCGGCGCCTCAGCGAGCGGGAGGCCGAGGCCCTGCCCTTCAGGGTGCAGCCCGTGGAGCCCGATGATCGGAATGCTGCCGATTCCCGTCGCCAGGAGGGGCAGCTGGCTCCGCTGCCGCGCACAGCCTGAGCTGCCTCATGCCCTGGTCAAGGGTGAGGGCGGTCGCTGATTCCCGACTCCGATTCCGAAGCTGTTCGGCAGATCCGCACCCTGATCCCACTCCCGTAGCCAGGCTTGGGGCGTCGTCTGCCGCCGCCGGGGATGGATCTGCGCTCGCCCCGGCTTCCATCGGCGGTGGATCCGTTGTTGCAGCGCCTGCGACGCTGGCAGACCGCCCGCACCTGGGCCCGGTTGATCCGGGAGGCCGAGGCGCTCTGGCGAGTGGACGTGCGTGTTCTGCAGCGCCTCGCTGCCCAGGAGTTGATGGGTCTCAACCAGGAGGTGCCCCCCGGCCAGCGACGTCGCGTCAACCGTTGGCTGCAGCGATTCCATGTGGCGACCCGACTGCGCTGAGCCCAACAAAAAACCGCCCCAGAGGGACGGCTTGCTGGGTGGGCCGGTGGTGCTGAATCGGAGCGGCGGGATTTGAACCCACGACCCCCACTACCCCAAAGTGGTGCGCTACCAAGCTGCGCTACGCCCCGGCTGCAACCGGCCGAAGGCAAGCTATCACAGTGACTTGGGGTTGCCTTGCTGCTGTTTCAGCCGTCGCAGCAGCCGTTGGCTGAGGCGCAGCCTTGCCAGTCTTCCGTAGCCGCGGATTCCCTGTTGACGCGCCAGCAGCCGCAATTCCGCCAGGTTCATGGTGGCCAGCCGCAGTTCAGGTATGCGCTGCCAGGCCATCGATTGAGCAGGCAGGTCGGCGTTCTCACGCCCCAGGCTCAGCCCCCTGAGGGCTCCTCCCGCCAGCCACTCCGGCATCAGCACCACCAGCACCGCCAGCAGTCCGTAGAACTCCACCAGCCCCGGGGGCAGAGGATGGAGCTGGCGCTTCTGCTCGGGGTCAGCTCCGGGCTCCGGCGGCTCGGATCGCTCCACAACGTGCTGCGATCGATCCATCAGGCCGCCGATGCCGTCGCCTCGGCGAGAAGGTCGGCAGTCGGGCGCCGGCTGGAGGTGGGTGGCGCCAGGCGATGTGCTTCCGGTGCCTGATCACGCCATTGGAGTGGACCGTCCGCCGGGGGCGCCAGGCGGGCGGTCCAGAAGATCAGGGCGAAAACGAGGCCGACGGTGGCAATCAGAGCCGCCACCACCGCACGATCAGAGAGGGGGTTCATGCGCTCTCCGTGCGCAGGCAGGTGAGGCGCTGGGGAAGCTGTTCGAGCACCAGTTCGTCGCCGCGCAGGATGACCCGCAGGCGGCCAGCGCTGTAGCGCATGCCAGGGGCATCGGAGTGTTCGCGGAACAGGGTGGAGCGCACCCGGCCGCTTAACAGAGAGGCCTGGGCGTCATTGCGCTCCAGCACGACCTGGCCCGTTGTGCCGCAGCGGTACGTGTCGCGGTGCTCATAGTGCTCCCACCAGGGGGAAGCAGCTGCCACGGGCATGGCAGCGCCTAGAGCGGCCAGCATCGACAGTAAAGCGAGCCGGATGGGCCACAGAGGTGGCCTGGCAGGGCAACGCCGCTGATCAGACCAGGGAGATCGGAGTGTTGTCACCACGCAGGATGCAGTGGGGGATCGACCAGTCGTAGGCATCCCAGATGGAGCTTGGCAGAAGGTATCCGGCACCTTCGAAATCACCAAGGGGAACGCCGGAGGGCTCCGCGGAACAGTAGGGCCTGCTTCCTGGTTTGGCCAGGTACTGCTGGTGGTACGGCTCGGCGTAGTGGAAGGGCTGATCGACGGCGATCTCGGTGGTGATCGCTCCGTAGCCGCGGGTGGTAAGGGCCACCTGGTAAGCGGCGCGGCTGACCTCTGCCAGCGCGAGCAGCTCTGGGTCGTTCACGTAGATCACGGAGCGGTACTGGCTGCCGCGGTCGTTGCCTTGGCGGTTGCCCTGGGTGGGGTCGTGGCATTCCCAGAAGAGCCTGAGCAGATCACCGAACGAAACCTTCTCCGTATCCCAGACCACCCGCACCACCTCGGCATGGCCGCTGCGGCCGCTGCACACCTGTTCGTAGCTGGGGTTTTCAAGGCTGCCGCCGGCGTAGCCCACCGCCGTTGTGATCACTCCTGGCAGCCGCCAGAAACCTTTTTCGGCGCCCCAGAAGCAGCCGCAGCCGAACAGGGCTTCCGCCTGGCCAGCCTGCAGTGGAGCCGCCAGAGGTGTGCCGAGTACCGCGTGGGAGAGAGACGTGGGATCGCTGACCACCTGAGCGGGGCTGTTGAACAGACCGAACACGTGCGATGTCTTGCGAGAACCTCGAGCCTAGGCAGGGGTGTCGCTGTTCTGGGACGGCACCAGGGCGATGTGGTTGAGCAGGGTGGTGGTGAAAGCAAACAGAAGGAATGGCAGTGACAGCACGAGGATCAGACCCACTCCCACCAGGGCGAACAGGGGCTTGCTGGCTCCCATCAATGCCAGCCCGGCGGCAAGGCTGCCGAAGATCACCAGCATCCAGATCAGGATCTGGCCATAGATATCACCAAAGGTGAGGGTGCAGCGGAGGTTGTAGGGCTTGCCGGCTTCCATGGCGGTTCGAGGCGGCCCACAGCCGCCGATGCTCGGGTCTGTTCAGCTAAGCCCCGCCGGCAGCATCTGGCGATCCACTGCGCGAAAGCCGCAACATTGCGTGGCCTGCCGAGGCATTTTTCCGCCGAGCTGCTGCTGTGCCGGCGCCGGGAGGCGGATCAGGCGGCCTGAAGACGTTCGGCTTCCTCCCGCTCCCACAGCCGGCGGTAGGTGCCCATTTGCCGCAGAAGGTCGTTGTGATGGCCCTGCTGCACCAGCCGGCCCGCCTCAAGCACCAGCACCCGGTCGCAGGCGGCGGCGGCCGAGAGCTGGTGGCTGATCATCAGCACGGAACGCTCCCCCTGACCCCGGATCGTGCGCAGGATGCCGGCGGCCGTGGTGTTATCGACGCTGGCCAGGGCGTCATCGAGCACCAGCAGCGGCGCCTCCATCAGCAGAGCCCTGCCCAGGGCGGTGCGCTGGCGCTGGCCACCGCTGAGGGTGATGCCCCGCTCGCCCACCAAGGTGCCGTAGCTATCGGGGAAGCCGCGGATGTCGCCCTCGAGCCGGGCCGCGCGGGCCGCCTGCTCCACCTGGTCGAGTGAAGCCTCCGGCCTGCCGTAGCGCAGATTGTCGGCGAGGCTGGCGGTGAACAGATAACCCTCCTGCGGCACCAGGGCCACCTGGCGGCGCAGGTCGTCGAGGGCCATGGCCGTGATGTCGACCCCGTCGAGAAAGAGCTGGTCTGGAGGTACTTCCACCATGCGTCCGAGGGCGCGGGCCAGGGTGGTCTTGCCGCAGCCCACCGGTCCCACCACTGCCACCAGCTCACCGGGCTCAAGCCGGAACCGCAGCTCCTGCAGCGCCGGCCGCGATGCCTGCGGGTAACGCACCGTGAGCCCCCTGGCCTCGACGGCGCCCCGCGGCCGCGGGGCGGGGGGAAGCGGCTGGGCCGGCGAGACGATCAACGGCCTGCGCTCCAGCAGTTGCTCGACACGCTCCAGACTCACCTGGCCGGTCTGGAAGGTGTTGAGGGTGAAGCCAAGCAGGGCTGTGGGGAACACCAACCGCTCCACATAGAGGATCAGGGCCACGAGACCGCCGATGCTGAGCCGGCCGGCTTCGATCTGGCCGGCTCCCAGGGCCAGTAACACCAGCAGGCTCAGCGATGAGATGCCCTCCAGCAGGGGGAACAGGCTGCTGCGGGTGCGAGCCAGGTGCAGGGCGGTATCGCGATAGGCCCGGTTGAGCTGGCCGAAGGCCTGCCGTTCGGTGCCCTCCTGGCCATAGATCTTGATCGCACCGATGCCCGAGAGGTCTTCCTGCACCAGATCGCTCAACGAAGCCAGCGCTTCCTGCTGGCGCCGCTGCTCGCGCATCATGCGGCCACCGAACAGTCGCACCACCAACAGCATCAATGGATAGAGCGAAAGAGCCGCCAGGCTCAGCCAGGGGTCGATGCGCAGCATCGCCGGCAGGGTGAGGGCATAGGCCAGCACCGTGTTGGTGAGGCTGAGCACGGCGAAGCCCATCAGCCGCCGCACCTGCTCCACGTCGCTGGTGGCCCGGCTGATCACCTCGCCGCTCCCCATGCTCTGCACCCAGCCGGGTTCCTGGCCGAGCAGGTGATCGAAGATCTTCTGTTTGAGGTCGGCCTCGACCTGGCGTCCCACGCCGAACACCAGAATGCGGGAGGTGAGCCGGATCGCCCCCATCACGCTGGCGAGCAACACCAGCACCAGGGCCTGGCCGAGCACCGTTTGCAGTGAGAAACCAGGCTGCAGCTCATCCACCACGCGCTGCACCAGCCGCGGGATCGCCACACCCAGCAGGTTTACGGCCACCAGGGCCAGAGCGCCGAGAATGAGCGAACGGCGGTGAGGCTTCAGGTAGCGCCGGATCAGGTCGAGCCGCATGGCGCTCATTGCAGGGCCATCGTCAGCCAGGGCAGGCCTAACTTACGCATCCAGCATGCCGTCTGTTCCTTACCCATCCGCATTGCTATGAAGGAGTCGAGCCGGCCGGTGCCGGAGCAGAGCCACCCGCTTCACGCCATCGACCGGAGCACGATCGATGGCCTGCTGGCGGTTGAATCGCCCGGCGACACCCACCTGGTGGATGCGGCCCGTCTGTTGAGCCGCTATGACGACTTTCCCGGCGCCCCAGATCTTCGCAACGATCTCGAGCGGGTACTGAGCCTCTGGAAGCTCGACCGTGAGGCGTTGCGTCAGCGCACCCGGGCACTCTGGTCGTCCGGCTACCGCCCCGGCGCTGCCCAGCAGGTGGAAGCGGTGGGTTCCGGCTTTGATACCGCCGATGGCGAAGGGGGTTGAGGGCTGCAGGGAGTGGGACCTGCTTTGCCACAGGATCGCCAGATCGCCCCTCTTCGGGTGATAGTGGGAAATGTCCCCATCACCCGGCCCGGCGTGCTCTGCACCCGGGCTTTTTTCTGAGCACGCCCCGCGGCATCCGGATCCGATGAACAGCAGCGCTCCCTCTCCCGCTGGTCCGGCCCTGCTGGAGCGGCTGATCGCCGGAGATGATCTCGATGGGATCACGGCGGCGGCCCTGATGGCCGGCTGGCTGGCCGGCGAGGTCGATCCGCTTCTCAGTGCGGGGCTGCTCACGGCCCTGCGGGTCAAGGGGGTCAACGGTGAGGAACTGGCGGCGATGGCGGCGGAACTGCGTCGGGCTTGCCCCCTGCCCGGTGAGCGGCCGCCGCTGCCCCTGGTAGACACCTGCGGCACCGGCGGCTCCGGCATCGACAGCTTCAACATCTCCACTGCCGTGGCCTTCACGGCGGCTGCCTGCGGCGCCCATGTGGCCAAGCACGGAAACCGCAGCGCCAGCGGCCGGGTGGGTTCGGCCGATGTGCTCGAGTCCCTGGGGGTGGATCTGAAGGCCCCCACCGTCAGGGCCCTCGACGCGCTCAGTGCCACGGGCGTCACGTTCCTGTTCGCGCCGGGCTGGCATCCGGCCCTGGCCGGTCTGGCGCCGCTGCGGCGCACCCTCGGGGTCCGCACCGTCTTCAATCTGCTCGGGCCGTTGGTCAACCCGCTTCAGCCCGACAGCCAGGTGCTGGGGGTGGCGCGGCCAGAGCTGCTCGATCCGATGGCTGATGCGTTGCGGCGTCTCGGACAGCATCGTGCCGTGGTTGTCCATGGCCACGGCGGCCTCGATGAGGCCACCCTCTCCGGTCCCAGCGAGCTGCGGGTGCTGGACAACGGCGAGGTGCGTTCTGAATGGCTCGATCCGTGGGAGCTGGGTCTGCAGAGTGCGCCGATCGAAGCGATCTGCGGCGGCGATCTCGAGGAGAACCGCCGCATCCTCGAAGCCGTGCTTCAGGGGGGAGGCACCGTCGCGCAGCAGGAGGTGGTTCTTCTCAACACCGCCCTGGTGCTCTGGGTGAGCGGCCGGACCGACTCTGTGGTTGAGGGGCTGGTGCAGGCGCGCTCCGCCCTGGCCGCCGGCACCCCCTGGGTCAGGCTGCGCAGACTCGCCGAAGCGATGGCGGAGGTGCCGGCCGCCGATGCTGCGGGATGATCGTCCCAGTGGATCCGGCGGCGTTGGCCCAGACACCCATTCTCATCGGCAGCGAGGCCGCCGTTCAGGCCCTGCCCCCCTCCCCGGATGATGCGGTGCTTGTTCTTTCCGATGGCCTGGTGCTGAGGGGCCGGGCCTGTGGTGCCCGGGGGGTGAGCCTCGGCGAGGTGGTGTTCAACACCGGCATGACCGGGTATCAGGAGGTGCTCACCGACCCCAGCTACGCCGGCCAGCTGGTTACCTTTACCTACCCGGAGATCGGCAACACCGGTGTCAACGCCCAGGACCAGGAAGCCGCCCGGC
This sequence comes from Cyanobium sp., assembly GCA_044233605.1. Classification (GTDB taxonomy): domain Bacteria; phylum Cyanobacteriota; class Cyanobacteriia; order PCC-6307; family Cyanobiaceae; genus Cyanobium. The sequence continues at coordinate 9,915 of JBIIJS010000025.1, forward strand.
CCCACGCGCTTGGGTTGATCGTCCGTCAGCTCTCGCCCCTGGCCAGTAACTGGCGCAGCGAGGAACACCTGGGCCGCTGGCTGCAGCGCCACGGGGTGGTGGGGATCGAGGGAGTCGACACCCGGGCCCTGGTGCGCCATTTGCGCCAGGAGGGAGCTCTCAACGGTGCCATCGCCAGCGATGGCACCGATCCCGCCGCCTTGCTCGAGCGGGTGCGTTCCGCTCCCCTGATGGCGGGGCTCAACCTGGCGGACACCGTCAGCACGGCCGAGCCCTACCGCTGGACGTCCCTCTGCTCTGCCGGTTTCGACAGTCGTATCCAGCCCCAGCCGTCCCATCCCTACCGGGTGGTGGCGATCGATTTCGGCATCAAACGGGCCATACTCGAGCGCCTCGTCGCCCATGGCTGTGATGTCACCGTGCTGCCGGCCCACAGCAGCGCCGACCAGGTGCTGGCCCTGAATCCCGAAGGGGTATTTCTCTCCAACGGCCCTGGCGATCCTGCCGCGGTGGTGGGCGGCATCCATCTGGCCACCGCTTTGCTGGCCCAGCCGCAACTGCCGATCTTCGGCATCTGCCTCGGTCACCAGATTCTCGGCCTCGCCCTGGGCGGGCGCACCTTCAAGCTCGGCTACGGCCATCGCGGTCTCAACCATCCCTGCGGCACCACCGGTTCAGTGGAGATCACCAGCCAGAACCACGGTTTCGCCCTTGATGCCGACTCACTCCCGGCCGGTCGGGTGCGCATCACCCACCACAATCTCAACGACCACACCGTCGCTGCGCTCGAGCTGACGGGCCAGCCGGTGTTCGGGGTGCAATACCACCCGGAAGCCAGTCCCGGTCCCCATGACGCCGACCACCATTTCGGCCGTTTCGTGGCACTGATGGCCGCTCGCCGCAGCGATGGCTGAGCGGGCGGCCCCCGCCGCACAGGATGAAGTCAGCACATCCGGATCGGATCACCTGAAGCTTTCGTTGCAGTTTCCGCCGCCGCTGAAACGCTCCCTACACTCTGTCCAACGCGGATGCGAGGACTGGAGCAATCACCGACCTGCAGCGACTGACCGTTTCCCTGCGAGGAGGCTGCGAGCGGCAGCCGAACTGCCTGCTGTTCACGTTCATCGGCCAGCTGGACGCCTACTCCGACAAGCAGTTCAGCGCCTTCATCAGCGAGCGGATCGAGGCCAACACTCTGCCGCTTGTGATCGATCTGAGTCGCATTGATTTCATCGACTCCTCCGGCCTCGGCGTGCTGGTGCAATTCGCCAAGGAATGCGCCGGCGCCGGCACGAACTTCGTGCTGGTGGGCAATGCCCGCGTCACCCAGACGGTGAAGCTGGTGCGCCTTGAGAATTACCTCCACCTGCAGCCCGACCTCGAAAGCGCCCTTGGCAGCCTCGCCGCCGCCTGAGCGCGATCCTCCTGCGCTGCAGGGGCATGGAGCCTGGGTGGCGGCTCCAGGCGATCGCGCACCAGCGTCCGATCTCGGACCCCTGCAGCTCGCCTGGCTGGGAGACGCGGTGTGGGAACTGCATCAGCGGCTGCGCCACTGCCACCAGCCGGCCCGGCCGCAGGATCTGCATCAGGCGGTGGTGGCCCGTGTGCGGGCCATCGCCCAGGCCAGGGCCCTTGAGCGGCTCGAGCCCCTGCTCAGTGACGACGAGCGCGACTGGGTGCGCCGGGGCCGCAACCGGGCCGGCCGCGGCCCCCGCAGCGTTGATGCCGCCACCTATGGGCGGGCCACGGGGTTTGAGACGATGCTGGGATGGCTGTTCCTCTGCCATCCGCGGCGGCTCGCCGCCTTGCTGGATCACCTGGAGGGCTCCGCTGCCCTCCTGGCGCCGCTCGATCCCCCCTGCGGTGATCAGCCACCCTGATCTCTCTCTTCACCAGGTCCGTGCGGCCTTTCCCTCGCACCCTTCCCCCATGAGTCCCCCTCCCGATCGTCGTTTCGACCCGAAGCAGGACCGTGGTCGCCGTGGCCCGGCCGGCAGCCGGTTCGGCAGTTCCAGGCCGCGCTGGAGCCGAGAGGGAGACGGCGACCGCTCCGAGGGCCGCGATCGCCCCGATCGGCCCCGGCGTCTGGATCGGGGCGATCGTGCCGACCGCCCGGAGCGTCGGCCCTTCACCCCGCGCCGTCCTTTCCGCGAGCGCCCCGACCCTGGCCGCAGCACCCCCGAGCGCGACCGTTCCGCTCCGGCTTCCGGTCGCCCTGAGCTGCCTGCGGAGGGACGTTCACGCAGCCCCGGACGCTTCCGCGACGCTCCCGTACGTTTCCGCGAGGCTGCTGGACGATTCAACCCAGGGCGGTCCTCCTCCTTCAACCGGGGCGAGCGTCGGGTGTTCACAGCGGCGCCGCCATCGGATCGCTCCGAGGAGCCCCGGGGTGAGGCCGCCAGCCATGCGGCTGACAGTGCCACCGACCTGGTCTGGGGACGCCATGCGGTGCTCGCAATCCTGGAGAGCGGCCGGCCGGTGCATCGCATCTGGTGCACCACCGAGATGCGTTTCAGCCCCCGCTTCATGCCGCTGCTGCGGGAAGCGAAGGCTTCTGGAGTGCTGCTTGAGGAGGTCACATGGGCCCGACTCGGCCAGATCAGTGCTGGCGGCGTTCATCAGGGGATCGTGCTGCAGCCGGCCGCAGCTGAAAGCCTCGATCTGCCCAGCCTGATCGACGGCTGCCGCGGCATCGGTGAGGCGCCCCTGCTGGTCGCCGTCGATGGGCTCACCGATCCGCAGAACCTCGGCGCCATCGTGCGGAGCGCTGAAGCGCTCGGTGCCCATGGCATGGTTCTCCCCCAGCGCCGCAATGCCGGGCTCACCGGCTCGGTGGCGAAGGTGGCTGCCGGTGCCCTTGAGCATCTGCCGGTGGCACGGGTGGTGAACCTCAACCGTGCCCTCGACGGTCTCAAGCAGGAGGGCTACCGGGTGATCGGTCTGGCCGCCGAGGGCACGGTCAGCCTGGAGGAGGCGGATCTGAGTGGTCCGCTGGTGCTGGTCACCGGCTCGGAGGCTGACGGCCTCTCGATGCTCACGCGCCGCAACTGCGATCAGCTGGTGCGCATCCCCCTGCGGGGCGCCACGCCCAGTCTCAACGCAGCCGTTGCCACAGCCCTGCTTCTGTACGAGGTGGCGCGCCGCGGCTGGATGCGGGGCCTGGCTGGCAGCTCCCCGGCCCCTCGACTGGTGCGGCCACCTTTGCCATCCCCGCCAGCGCCTGCCGCTTCGGGGCCTTCGCCGCAACCCGCGGTGAGTCCGGAGCCGACGCCCTCCGCACCGATAGCGCCACCCCTGCCTGCGGCTGAGCGATCGACCACCGAGCCAGCTCCCACCGAGGCTGTTGCCACCGAGGCTGGTGCCACCGAGTCGGTCATCACGGAACCGGAAGGCTCACTGCCAGCCGTTGAGGACTCACCGCCGGCGTCGCCCGCTTGCTTCGATACGGACATCACGCTCTGAAGCACCGCGGATTCCCCCGGCTCTGGAGCGTGCGAAGGCGCAAGGGCAGAATGGTGGTTCCTCTGTCCCTTCCCATGAATCCCCTGCTCTGGCCCGTGCGCAGCGTCGCCAACGGGTTGGGAATGGCCTGGTGGGCCAGGGTCGAGACCCGCTCTCCCGATGCCGTCTACTGGTTCGGACCGTTCGTGCGTCGCAGCACCCTGGAGAACGTGCTGCCGGCCTTCCTCGACGACCTGCGAAGCGAGTCTCCCGCCTCCCTGGAGCACTGTCTGATCCGCACCCGCCGCAGCGAACCGCTCACCGAAATCCCCTGAGGCCTTCGGCTGATAGCGTCGCCGCTGCAGGCAGGACGACGGCCGATGGGGATTGCCGAGTGGCGGCAGCAGCTCAGGAGCGGCGAGGTATCAGCCCGTGAGCTCACCGACCAGCATCTCGAGAGGATCGCGGCTGTCGATCCCACCGTTCACGCCTTTCTGGAGGTGACGGTCGAGCGGGCCCGTGCCGATGCGGATCGGATTGATGCCGCACGCCTGGCCGGCGAGGAGCTGCCCCCCCTGGCCGGCGTGCCGCTGGCGATCAAGGACAACCTCTGCACCCGCGGCATCCGCACCACCTGCTCCAGCCGCATGCTGGAGACCTTTGTTCCGCCCTACGAATCCACGGTCACCGCACGTCTCTGGCAGGCCGGTGCAGTGCTGCTGGGCAAGACCAATCTCGATGAGTTCGCGATGGGCAGCTCCACCGAGACCTCCGCCTTCGGCCCCAGCCGCAATCCCTGGGATCCGGAGCGGGTGCCCGGCGGCAGTTCCGGCGGCAGCGCCGCCGCTGTGGCGGCAGGAGAGTGCATGGGCTCGCTCGGCTCCGACACCGGTGGCTCGATCCGCCAGCCTGCGAGTTTCTGCGGTGTGGTGGGGCTCAAGCCCACCTATGGGCGCGTGAGCCGCTGGGGACTGGTGGCCTTCGCCAGCTCCCTCGATCAGGTGGGTCCGTTCAGCCGCAACGTCGCCGACACCGCTGAGATCCTGCAGGTGATCGCCGGGGCCGACCCGCGTGATTCCACCTGTCTCAAAGCCCCGGTGCCCGACTACCGCGCCGCGCTCAGCCAACCGGTGGCGGGCCTGAAGGTGGGCATCGTGCGCGAGTGCCTTGAGGCCGAAGGTCTGGATCCCCAGGTGAAGGCCTCGGTTCTGGCCGCCTCCTACCAGCTGGAGGCCCTTGGTTGTGAGCTGGTGGAGGTGAGCTGCCCGCGCTTCAACGACGGCATCGCCACCTATTACGTGATCGCCCCGTCGGAGGCGTCGGCGAACCTGGCCCGTTATGACGGCGTTAAGTACGGCTACCGGGCGGTGGACGCGGCCAGCCTGGCCGAGATGACCGCCCGCAGCCGCGCCGAGGGTTTCGGCGAGGAGGTGCAGCGCCGCATCCTGATCGGCACCTACGCCCTCTCCGCCGGCTACGTGGACGCCTACTACCGAAAGGCGCAGCAGGTGCGAACCCTGATCCGCCGCGACTTCGACCGCGCCTTCGAAACGGTGGACGTGCTGATCACGCCCACCTCGCCCACCACCGCCTTCGGCTTCGGGGCCCACAGCGAGGATCCGCTGGCCATGTATCTGGCCGACCTGCTCACCATCCCCGCCAACATGGCCGGTCTGCCGGCGATCAGCGTGCCCTGCGGCTTCGATGACCAGGGGCTGCCGATCGGCCTGCAGCTGATCACCGGCGTGCTCCAGGAGGAGCGTCTGCTGCAGGTGGCCCACCAGTATGAGCAGGCGGCCCAGGTGATGGCGGCGCGGCCGGCCACTGGGCTCGTGCCCTGAGGCGATGGTGGCTGGCTGAGCGCCGGCCCCGGTGTTGGGAAAGTCGTGCGAAGGGGGCGGTAGGCCATGCTCATGCAGCCATGGCGTCGATGCGACGACCGCCGCCGCATGGCAGGCGCGAGCTGCCGCGGGATCGGAAGCCACTGGGCGTAAGCGGTGGTGAACACGAACTGGATCAGACACGGCCGGATCGGAATGGCCTGGCTGCTGCACCATGAGCTGGAGCGAGTCCGCATGCCCACTGTCATCGGACGTGATGACGGCCCCATGAGAATCGCACCGTCAGATAGAGCGGGTCTTTCGTAAGCAGTGCCCAAGGCAGCGAAGCTTTTCCACTGGAAAGTCTTCTCCCCGCCACGGAGCAGCGTCCCGCCATCGCAGGGGATCACACCACGGCGCCCGGCCGTACCGAGAGCCAGGCCGAGCGGGCTGTTGCCCTGGGCGACTGGGTGCGAGAGCAATGTCTTTCCCTCGCCTTCAGCACGTACCGAGCCAACCGCCTGCTGTTCCTGGGGGTGGGCTTTGAAGAAATTGTGCAGGGCCGTCTATGCGCTGGTCTTCAATGGGTGTCACAATCACGAAGAATTAAGTTCTACTGAGCACGAAGTCAGGTGACCTGCCAGGCAATGGAGATGAACAGGTGATTCATGGTCTTCAATGCTACTGCCCTTTGCGATGCCTAATCTTTGTTCTGCTGGGCAACAGAGTCAACTGATATGAATCTCCATCCGGGGCGAGATGTCCACTTGTACTATGGCCCATTGAGGTAGCTGGTCATGGCATATGCAACCATCGTCTCCACATCTGCTGTTCCCTGGTCTCCTGCTGGTGAGATAAAACCCACCGATGAGGAGAGCAGCCATCTGGAACCTGCCTTGATGACCTCCCTGGGCGGTCCCCTAGTCGCGAATGGGTCGCTGCACGACTGGTTCCTCCCCGGCACCCCGATGGCTGCCGATCCCAGTTCTCCAGGCAACAGAACAACCCGCCTCGTCACGGGCGACCTCAACAACGACGGTTTCCCCGATATCGCCGCCGCCCACGGCTTTCGTACCGCTGGTGTGTACCTCAACAAGGGCGACCAGTCGTTCGCCCCTGAGGCGGTGCTCTCAGAGTCCTGGTGGCCCGTCTCCCAGAACATCGGTGCCACCTCCATCTCCCTTGGCGACCTCGACCTGGACGGCAACCTCGACCTGGTCGTTCCCATCTATGGCGGTCACTACACAGGGCGCAATATCCAGCTCTACCGGGGCCTTGGCGACGGCAGCTTCGCCCCCTGGCCGGTCGGCAACGGAATCATCATGTCCAGCGGCGCGAACCCGATGTTCGCCGGCATCGCTGACTTCAACGGCGATGGCCGGCCGGATGTCGTCGTGAGTCACAACAATGGGGGGTGGACGTTGGACGTCCTCACCCAGGCCGCGAATGGAAGCTTCTCGGTCTCCGACTCCGATCGCGCGGGCCAGAACCCGCAGTATTTTGATCTGGCCGACTTCAATGAGGACGGCGCACCGGATGTTGTCGTGGGCGCCTTGTACAACGGTGTTCTGGTTTTCCTCAACCACGCCGTTGGGAACGGCACCCTACGCAAAGTGGGAGGAACTTATCTTTCACCCCAGCATCAATATGTTGTAACCTCCGACTTCAATGGCGACAGTCACCAAGATATCGCCGTGCGCGGCAACAAAGATAGTGGCGTGGACATTCTTTACGGAGATGGTACCGGCAGCTTCCCGTCCACGGCCAGCTTCGCTGTCAGCGGTATCGACGGATATCTCGCCGCGGCGGACATAGACCGGGATGGTGACAGCGACCTCGTGGTCTCCTCCACCTCCACCAAATCGGTCGACCTGCTTCTGAATGACGGCAACGGCCATTTTACTTCACCGCTGTCCTCCCCACTCGATGCGCCCCCATGGGCATTAGCGGTCGATGACTTCGACCGGAACGGTTGGCTTGACGTGGTCGTGGGCCGCGCCGACGGCACCATCCAGGTGCTGTGGAATCGGGGCGGATTAAGCCTGGACCCTGTCACTTTCGCGTTGCCGGAGAACAGCCAGGCCGGCACGGCCGTCGGCACCATGACCGCCTTCGGCAACCCACCCCTCACCTATGCCATCACTGCGGGCAACAGCGACTCCGACGGCGACAGCCATCCCGCCTTCGCGATCAACCCCACCACCGGAGCCATCACCGTCAACGACAGCGGCGACCTCGACTTCGAAACTACCCCTCAATTCATTCTCCAAGTCACGGCAACTGATTCCAGCGGTCTGTCTGATACCGCCCCCGTCACCATCACCCTCACCAACGTGGATGAACCGGGCAACGAATCTCCAGAAGCCCAGGACGCAACCTTCACCCTGTCTGAAAACAGTCCCAACAGCACCTCCGTAGGCACCGTCACCGCCACCGATATTGATGCCGGAGACACCCTCACCTACGCCATTACTGCGGGCAACAGCGATCCCGATGGCGACAGCAATCGCGCCTTTGTGATCGACAGTGCCACTGGGGAAATTACCGTCAACGATAGCGACGACCTCGACTTCGAAACCACGCCAACCTTCAACCTAACCGTCACAGTTACCGATGTAGGAGGCTTATCCGATACCGCAACCATCAAAATCAACCTCAGCGACATCTTTGAAAAAGAAGGAACCCCGGGGGATGACGTCCTCTCAGGAACCTCTGGCAACGATGTCCTCAACGGTTTAGCCGGAGACGACTCCCTCCGCGGTGGTGCAGGTAACGACACCCTCAGCGGCGGCGATGGCATCGATGAACTTCAGGAACAAGGGGATGTCAACTTCACCCTCAGCGACACCCAACTGACGGGATTAGGCACAGATACCCTCATCAGCATCGAAAGGGCCAGCCTCAGCGGCGGATCTGGTGACAACACCCTCGATGCCAGCGCCTTCACACGCGGGGCTGTTGCCCTCAGCGGTGGGGACGGCGACGACCACCTGATCGGCCCCCGGGAGGCCGGCACCTGGCATTGGTGGGGCTTCTATGCCAACCGCTTCACCGGTGGGCCTGGCAACGACACCTTCACGGGCGGGGTCGGCTGCGACGCCCTCGTCGAAAGCGGCGACACCAACTTCACCCTGGGCGCCACCCAGTTGACCGGCAACGGAACGGACACCTTCACCAGCATGGACATCGCCTACCTCATCGGCGGGCAAGGTAACAACCGTCTGGATGTCGCCGGCTTCACCGGCAGCCTCACCGTCCTTGATGGCCGAGGCGGCAACGACACCCTTGTGGGCGGGGTCGCCTACGACTGGGTGCGCTGCCACACCAACACGGACATCGCCCTCAGCGACAGCCAGTTGAGCGGCAATGGCGTCGACACCTTGATCCGCATCGACGCCGCCATCCTCATCGGGGGGGCAGGCGCCAACATCCTGGATGTCTCCGCCTTCACCGGCAACCAGACCATCCTCGAAGGCGGCGGGGGCGACGACACCCTGATCGGGCGCACCGGCGGCCTCGACCGGGTGCGTGCCCGGGGCGATACCGACTTCACCCTCACAGACAGCCATCTCACCGGCCAAGGCACCGACAGCCTCCAGGACATCGACCAGGCCGTGCTGATCGGTGGAGCCAGCTCCAACAGCCTGGATGTCTCCGCTTTTACTGGCAACCTGACCATCCTGGAAGGCGGCGGTGGCGACGACACCCTGATCGGGCGCACCAGCGGCCTCGACCGGGTGCGCGCCCGTGGCGATGCCGACTTCACCCTCACCGACAGCCAACTCACCGGCCAGGGCACCGACAGCCTCCAGCACATCGACCAGGCCGAGCTCATCGGCGATGGCAGCGCCAACACCCTGGACGCCTCCGCCTTCACCCTGGGCAGCGTCTTCCTGTACGGCGAGAGCGGCAACGACACCCTGCGTGGTGGCCACGGAAACGACCAGCTTGAGGGCGGCGCTGGGGACGACCTGCTGAGCGGCGGGGCCGGGCGCGATCGCATCGTCGGTCGCGGCGACAACGACTTCACCCTGAGCGCCAACCAGTTGACCGGCCTGGGAACCGACAGCTTCGACTACATCGAAGAAGCCCACCTGATCGGCGGCTCCGGCGCCAACACCTTGGACGGCTCCGGCTTCACCGGCGCCCTCGTCATCTACGAAGGCCGGGGCGGCGACGATCGCCTCATCGGCCGAGTCCCCGGCACCGACCGTGTCCGCGCCGCCGGCGATGCCGACTTCACCCTCACCAACGGCCAACTCACCGGCCTGGGGACCGACAGCCTCCAGGACATCGACCAGGCCCACCTGATCGGCTACTCCGGCGCCAACCGCTTCGACGCCAGCGCCTTCAGCCTCGGAGCTGTGATCATCAACGCTGGAGCGGGCAACGACACCCTGATCGGCGGCGGCGGCAACGACACCCTCACCGGCGGGCTAGGCGCCGATCGCTTCCGCTTCGCGACGGCCCCCAATGCAACCAGCAACCGCGACGCGATCACCGATTTCTCCATGGCCCAGGGCGACATCATCGAGCTGGAGAACGCTGTGTTCACCGCCCTGACCATCACCGGCCCGCTGGCGGCCTCGGCTTTTGTCATCGATGCTGCAGCCACCACCAGTGCCCACAGCATCCTTTACGACACCAGCACCGGTGCGCTCGCCTACGACTCCGATGGCAATGGCGCTACCGCCGCCATCGCCTTCGCGACGCTGTCCAGCAACCTGTTCCTCACCAGCAGCCAGTTCACTGTGACCTGACCCTCCCATGCACTATATCTGGTGTATTCCGACGCAATTTGGCCCGGGGATTGCCTTGATCTGGTGTTCACCCTTAGGCTGAGCGCCGCCACGCAGAGCCCTTGCCCTTCGTCCCCCTCCACAACCACAGCGACTACAGCCTGCTGGACGGGGCCAGCCAGCTGCCGGCGATGGTGGAGCGGGCCGTGGAGTTGGGCATGCCTGCCCTGGCGCTCACCGATCACGGCGTGATGTACGGCGCGATCGAGCTGCTCAAGCTCTGCACGAAGGCCGGCATCAAGCCGATCATCGGCAATGAGATGTATGTGATCAACGGCTCGATCGTGGACGAGCAGCCGAAGAAGGAGCGGCGTTACCACCTCGTGGTGCTGGCGAAGAATGCCGTGGGCTATCGCAACCTGGTGAAGCTCACCAGC
>JBIIJS010000181.1:0-5364 GCA_044233605.1 Cyanobium sp.
GCCGCTCTGGCGGAACGCCCCCTGGCGCGTTGGAGCGAGGCGGAGCGGCGGGAGTTGCTGGGCTGAGCCGCATCTGGCCCCCAGCAGGACGCCCCGCTGTTCAGCCCTGGCCGTCCTGCTGGGGGCCTCCGCCCTCCAGAGAGCAGCAGTTGAAGCCGTCGCGGCAGATCTTGCCGTTGTCCATCGCCCAGTTCAGCAGCGCCACCCTGTTCTTGGCGCCGGTCTTGGTGAAGATGTTGCTGACGTGGTTGTCGACAGTGCGCTTGCTGATCGTGAGCCGGCCGGCGATCTCCTGATTGGTGAGCCCTACCGCCACCAGTTCAATGATCTCCACTTCCCGCTCCGAAAGTTCGGTGCGGGTAACAGGGGCGCCCTTGCTCGAGGCTTGCCCGGCCGGCCGGCTGCTCAGGCGCTCAGACATCGGCAAACCGTCCGCATGCATGCACTGTAGGCAGTGTCCTCGTTCATGATGGCTCTGCATTGCCAGGGTGACGTGCGGCTTCAGGAGGCTCTTGCCCAGGGTCGCTTCGCGGTCACCGCCGAGGTCACACCGCCCCGGGGGGGGGATGCGGGTCGCAGCATCGCTGCCGCCCGGGCTCTCGGCTCGCAGGTGGATGCGGTGAACATCACCGACGGCAGTCGCGCTGTGATGCGGATGAGCAGTCTGGCCCTGTGCCGCCTGCTGCTGGAGGCGGGTATCGAGCCGGTGCTGCAGATGACCTGCCGCGACCGCAATGTCATCGCCCTGCAGTCTGATCTGCTCGGCGCCCATGCCCTTGGCATTCGCAACGTGCTCTGTCTCACCGGCGATCCGGTGCGGGCCGGCGATCAGCCTGCCGCTCGGCCGGTGAATGAACTGGAGTCAGTGCGGCTTCTGCAGCTGGCGGATCGCTTCAACCGGTCTGAGGATCCGGTGCAGGGCCCGCTGCCCGATGGTGGCACCGAGCTGTTTCTTGGCGCTGCTGCCGATCCCCAGTCGCCGAGCTGGAGCGGACTGGCTTCGCGGGTGCGGCGCAAACACGCTGCAGGGGCCCGTTTTCTCCAGACCCAGATGGTGATGGATACCCAGGCGCTGCGGCGCTTCGTTGAGGAGCTCACCGCCCCGCTGGGGCTGCCGGTGCTGGCAGGCGTATTTCTGCTGAAGTCGGCGAAGAATGCCCGCTTCATCAACCGTGTGGTGCCGGGAGCCCGCATCCCCGAAGCGATCATCGAGCGGCTCGAAGGTGCGGCTGATCCTGCCGCCGAGGGCATCGCCATCGCCGCCGAACAGGTGGTTGCCTACAGGGAGATCGCCCAGGGGGTGCACCTGATGGCCATCAAGGCTGAGGAGCGCATTCCCCTGATCCTGCAACAGGCAGGCCTGGCCTCTGAGCCCGAGCCGGTTGTCGCCTCAGCCTGTTGAAGCCTGACTCAGGGCCAGGTCGCTGCCGAGCAGCTCGGCCATCGCCTTCTGCTGGGGCGAAGGGGCGACCACGTCCTGGCGGCGGGAATCGGTGATCAGCCAGTCGAGGGCAGCTTCCTGCAGGTCGAAGTGGTCGCCGTTGCGGTCGACGCAGTAGCGGCCGTACACCAGCTTTTCCACCAGACGCACGCCCGGCCCGATACGCGAATAATCGAAGATGATGGAGTTGTCGATCGTCGCGCCGGCGCAGATGTGGCAACTGGGGCCGATCATGGCCGGGCCGATGATCGAGGCGCCGTCTTCGATGCGGGTCATCCCACCCACGTAGATCGGGCCCTCCACGGTGATCCGGTCCCAGTTGGCCGCCACATTGAGACCGGTGAAGATGCCGGGACGCACCTCCTTGCCGGGGATCTGCACCTGGCGCACCTCTCCCTGCAGCACGCTGCGGATCGCCTGCCAGTAGTCGGGAACCTTGCCGATATCCACCCATTCAAATTCCATCGGCAGCGCATAGAAGGGCGCTCCGGCCTGCACCAGGCGGGGGAACAGGTCGGCGCCGATGTCGAACGGTTCGCCGCTGGGGATGAAATCGAGAACCTCCGGCTCAAAGATGTAGACGCCGGTGTTGATCATGTCGCTGGCGGCATCTGCCACCGCCGGCTTCTCCTGAAAGGAACGCACCCGGCCGTCGGCATCGGTGACCACCACGCCGTAGCTGCTCACCTCATCCATGGGCACCCGGCGGGTGATCAGGCTGGCCATCGCCCCCTTCTGGCGATGACGTCGAACGGCTTCGCTCAGGTCAAGGTCGATCAGGGCATCGCCGCAGAGCACCACGAAGGTGTCGTCGAAAAAACGCTGGAAATCCTGGATGCGCTTGATGCCACCGGCCGAACCAAGGGCCTCTCCGATCAGTTCACCATCTTCGATGCGCCCTTCGAAGCTGTAGGCGATCTGCACACCGAAGCGCTGGCCATCGCGGAAATAGTTTTCGATCTCCTCGGCTAGGTGGGAGACGTTCACCATGATTTCATCAAAGCCGTGCTCCCTGAGCAGCTCCAGCAGAAATTCCATCACCGGTTTCTGCAGGATGGGAATCATCGGTTTGGGCGTGGTGTGCGTGATCGGACGCACCCGCGTGCCCTTGCCGGCCGCCAGGATCATCGCCTTCATAGGCGTTGGCTTGCTTCAGTGGAGAACGTGCACCCTAGGCCTTCTGTTCAGGCCGCTCGAAGCGTGAGAGCCGCCCCATGAGCTGACCCCGGCAGCGGCAGCTGCACCGTCGTTTCCCCCGCCTCCAGCCGCCGCCGCAGGCTCAGGGGGCCGAACAGGCCGCCGTGCTGCTCCAGCTCGATCTTCCCCTGGGAGGAAAGAAACAGCAGCGCCCAGAACACCCCCACCCTGTCGCGGTCGAGATCCTCGCCGGCGCCCCAGCGGTCGACGTGGCTACCCCAGTCGGCCACCAGCTGCTCGAAGCCCACCCATTCCAGCGCCGCCGCCGTCTGCCACTCCTGCAGAAAACGGCTCAGGGCAGCCGTGGTCTCCGGCAGCTTTTCGCGGTGGGCCAGGGCCGCCACCTGGGCGATGGCGGCGCGGTCGCTGAAACGTTTCACCCGCTGCTTCGTGCGGCTGCGACCCTCCTCCCCCTCCAGGCGCTCGGCGATGTCCTCGAGCTGGCGGATCAACTCGCCCAGGGTCACCGGCCGCTGCAACGGCGGCGGCGCCACTGGCCGGCGCAGCAGATGGCGCTCCGGTCGACGCAGCAGCAGAGGATCGATCCCCGCTCCCTCCCAGTCCGGCTCGTCGCCATCAAGGTCGAACGCCTCCTCGAGCAGCGGCTCCGGAGGGAAAGTGGATGTTTCCAGCAGCTCGGCCTTCAGGCCCACCAGCACCGATGCGGCAAGGAAGGCTTCGCTGGTCTGGGCCAGCTCGTGCTCGTAGCTGCCGCCTGTGCCTGTGCGGGCTACCCCTGCCATCGATTCGGTGAGCAGGCGCGGGGCGGCAATGCGCTGCTGCAGCTGGTCGAGGAAGCCGTCGATCACGGCGATCACATCCACGTCCCAGGGATCGATCTCACCCCGCTCGGCCGCGTCCTGGAGCAACCGGATGGCCAGCCTGGCGCCCGCTTCAGCCACGTGGGGTACTTCCGCTCCGCTGTCCGGCAAAGGGATCCGGATGCGTCAGGGTACCGAGGCTGGCGGGCCGACACCAGTGCCGGCAGGCCTCACTCCATCGACACCGCCACGGTTTCGGCGTGGTCAGCGCCGGAGCTGCCGCCGGAGGCGGGCAGCAGGCCGAGCTGGGCATCCACGGTGGCCCGGTAGCGCTGCAGATCGTTCTCCAGATCGCGGATGCGCACCTGCTGGGCTTCGTAGTCGTCGCGGCTCTGCAGCGTTTCCACCTTTTTCACAACGCCGCTCCAGACGGCATAGACCCAGGCCGACGTGGCACCGATGCCGCCCACCACCAGCAGCAGGGCGGCCAGAGGCAGTGTGGCGGTGACGCCTGGCAGGAACCGCACCGTGGTGGGGGCTGTGTTCTCCAGGGTGAACATCACCATGGCCAGGCTGAAGCTGAAGATCAGCAGGAAGTTGAGCTGCCGCATCGTGCACGCTGCGATCTGTAAGGAGCGTAGCGGCAGCGCACGGTCTGGGCCCGCTTGGGCCCGCCCGCCGGTTGATTCAGAGCGTCGCAGTCGGCAGGGCAGGAGCCTGCAGCATGGGCGGCTGGCCCAACAGGGCCAGAGAAGGAGTGCGCATCACCGCCCCGGCGGGGGGATTGGTGAGGCGCCCGAGGGCGCTGTCCTCACGGGCCACGAGGGTCTCGATCGAGGCGCGGTAGGTGTCGGTGACGATGCGCGGGTAGAGACCAATGCCGATGATTGGCACCAAGAGACAGGAGATCACGTAGATCTCCCGTGGTTCTGCGTCTACCAGGTGGGTGTGCGACACAAGTTCGGCATTTTCTTTGCCGAAGAAGATCTCCCGCAGCATCGAGAGCAGGTAGATCGGTGTGAGGATCACTCCCACCGCCGCCAGCACGGCGATCACCACCCTGAAGCTGAGGCTGTAGGCCTCGCTGGTGGCAAAGCCCACGAACACCATCAGTTCACTCACAAAGCCACTCATGCCGGGCAGGGCCAGGGAGGCCAGCGAACACACGGTCCAGAGGGCGAACATCTTGCGCATCTTCTGCCCCACGCCTCCCATCTCATCGAGTTGCAGGGTGTGGGTGCGGTCGTAGGTGGCGCCCACCAGGAAGAAGAGGCTGGCGCCGATCAGGCCATGGCTCACCATCTGCAGCATCGCCCCGCTGGTGGCCAGGTCGGAGAAGCTGCCGATGCCGATCAGCACAAACCCCATGTGGCTGATCGAGCTGTAAGCGATCTTGCGCTTGAGATTGCGCTGGGCGAAAGAGGTGAGGGCCGCGTAGATGATGTTCACCACCCCCAGCACCACCAACAGTGGGGCGAAGCGGACGTGGGCATCGGGAAGCAGCTGGACGTTGAAGCGCAGCAGGGCATAACCGCCCATCTTGAGCAGGATGCCGGCCAGCAGCATGTGCACCGGCGCCGTGGCCTCTCCGTGGGCATCGGGCAGCCAGGTGTGCAGGGGCACGATCGGGAGCTTCACACCGAAGGCGATCAGCAGGGCCGCATAACAGAGCACCTGGAAGGCCACCGGAAAGCCCTTCTCAGCCAGCACCGTGTATTCGAAGCTGGGGGTGCCGCCGCCGAAGAAGCCCATCGCCAGGCCAGCCAGCAGGATGAACAGGGAGCTGCCTGCGGTGTAAAGGATGAATTTGGTGGCGGCGTACTGGCGTCTCTTGCCGCCCCAGATCGCCAGCAGCAGGTACACCGGAATCAGTTCCAGCTCCCAGGCCAGGAAGAACAGCAGCATGTCCTGCACGGCGAAAACGGCGATCTGACCGCCGTCCATGGCCAGCAGAAGGAAATAGAA
>JBIIJS010000182.1:0-5321 GCA_044233605.1 Cyanobium sp.
CTTGAGTGTGTGATCCGTGAGGAAGGCATAACTATATTCCCACCTATCTGCCGATGGGGAGCGTTCTATCTGAGCGCTGTACCTTCAGCCCTGGCGTCAGGGCTCATCCCAGAGGATCTGCAGCGTCCAGGGGCTGCCCTCCATCAGCCAGAACGATCCATCCACTAGGCGGAGGTGTTGATCCAGCTCGCCGATGCGCTCGAGATCGGCGGCGGTCAGTTCGATCGCCGCCGCTGCCAGGTTTTCGCGCAGCCGGGCAGCACTCACCGACTTGGGAATTGTGGAAATGCCGCACTGCAGTTGCCAGGCGATCAGAACCTGGGCTGGACTGCAGCCGTGCTCCGCCGCGATGGCCCCGATAACTGGGTTCTCCAGCAGCACAGGCTCATTGGCGCCCTTGAGGGCCGCCGGCCGGTCGCCGGAGCCGAGTGGCGAGTAGGCGGTGACGTGAACCCCCGCCGCCGCGCAGTCGGCCATCAGGGCCGTCTGTTGCAGGAGTGGGTGCCGTTCCACCTGATTCACCTCTGGCCGGAGCCGGCAGTGGGCGATCAGATCGTGCAGTTTGCGGCTGGAGAAGTTGCTCACGCCGATGTGGCGGCTGAGCCCCGCTTGCAGGGCAGCCTCCATCCCCTCCCAGGTGGAGTGGAGTGGCACCTGCTCCGGTGGCAACAGATCGTCGCCGCTGCTTGGGAAGGCCACGCCGGGCCTGATCGGCACGGGCCAGTGGATCAGGTAGAGATCGAGCCAATCCAGGCCCAGATCGGCGAGGGTGCGGCGCAGCGCCGGTTCGACATTGTCACGGCCGTGGGCGTTGCACCAGAGCTTGGAGGTGATCCACAGCTCCTCCCGCTTCACCTCGCCGGCCTCGATGGCGCCGCGAATCGCCTCTCCCACCTCCGGCTCATTGGCATACACGCTGGCGCAGTCGATGTGGCGGTAGCCCAGACGGATTGCCTCACGCACGGCGGCTCCCACCTCACCCGGGGCCGATTTCCAGGTGCCGAGCCCCAGCAGAGGCATGGTGTCGGCATTGGCGAATGAAGCTGTGCGCATCGGCGACAGAGGTTGTGCTTGATCAGGCTAGGCATCGCTGCACAATCCGCGCTCCACCGTTGACGTACGCCTGCGTCGCGCCTAGCCAGAAGATGCCCCTTTGGCTGCGGCTATGCCCCTGAACGACCTCCGCGAGGAGCTCGCTGCCACCGCCGCTGCCCTGGCCGCTCCTGGCACGGGTCTGCTGGCCGCGGATGAATCCACCGGCACGATCGGCAAGCGCTTCGAGGCGATCGGCCTGGCGAACACCGAGGAGCATCGCCGCTCCTACCGAAGCCTGCTGGCCACCACGTCTGGACTCGCCCAGCACATCAGCGGTGTGATCCTGTT
This sequence comes from Cyanobium sp., assembly GCA_044233605.1. Taxonomy (GTDB): domain Bacteria; phylum Cyanobacteriota; class Cyanobacteriia; order PCC-6307; family Cyanobiaceae; genus Cyanobium. Next base: position 1,384 of record JBIIJS010000182.1, read on the forward strand.
CGAGGAAACCCTGTTCCAGAACAGCAACGACGCGGGCGGCGGTGCCCCGATCGTGGAGCTGCTGCAGCAGCAGGGGATCATCCCGGGAATCAAGGTGGATCAGGGGGTGGAGCCCCTGGCCGGCGCTCTGGAGGGAGAGAGCTGGTGCACGGGTCTGAAAGGCCTGGCCGAGCGGGCGGCGCGTTACTACGAGCGCGGTGCCCGCTTCGCCAAGTGGCGGGCGGTGCTGCGCATCCGCGCCGATGGCTGTCCGTCGGAGCTGGCGGTGCGTGAAAACGCCTGGGGGCTGGCCCGCTATGCCCGCACGGTGCAGGAGCAGGGCCTGGTGCCGATCGTGGAGCCAGAGATCCTGATGGATGGCGACCACGACATCGTCACCACCGCCTCGGTGCAGGAGTGGGTGCTGCGCACCACCTACGAGGCGCTGGCCGTCAACGGGGTGTTCCTGGAGGGGAGCCTGCTCAAACCCTCGATGACCAACGCCGGCGCCGACTGTGCCGAGAGGCCCAGCCTGGAGGAGGTGGGCGCCTTCACCCTGCGCACCCTCAGTCGCAGCGTGCCGGCGGCGGTGCCAGCGATCCTGTTCCTCAGCGGCGGCCTCAGCGAGGAGGATGCCAGTCTCTGTCTCAATGCGATCAACCAACAGGCGGCAGCCGGATCGGCTCCCTGGCACCTGGGCTTCTCCTTCGGTCGGGCGTTGCAGCATTCCTGCCTGCAGCACTGGGGCGGCCACGACACTGCCTCCGCCCAGGCGGCCCTGTTGGCCAGAGCGCGTGCCAATGGCGCCGCAAGCCTCGGCGCCTACGCGGCGGGCAGCGAACCCTCCGACGACGCCAGCCTGTTTGTGGCGGATTACAGCTATTAAGGATTCGTTTCCGCCGATCAGAGCCGCAGCAGCACCTGACTGATCACCACCCAGGCGTCCTTGTCGCCGAAGCTGTCGTAATCGGTGAGCTTGTAGTTGCCTTCCAGACCGAGCTGCAGCCAGGGATTTACATCCCACACCACATTCGCGAACACGCTGCTGTTGAGCTTCAACCCGAAGCGGCCGCTGTCGCTGGCGTTGTCGATGCCATAGCCGGCGTTGAAGCGGAAGGACTCGGTGAGGGCGGTGCTGATCTGCCCCCAGCCGCCGCTGGTGGGCACCGCCTGGTTGCCAAGGCGGTTGTAGGTCTGGAAGATGCCGGCCATGTATTCACCTAGCCCCTGGCCGGTGTAGAGCTCGCCGCTGATGCTCACGTTGCGGCCCAGCGCCAGCTTGCCATCGAAGGCCGCTCCCCACACTGACACCACCGAGCGATCCGAAACCAGCGTGATCGGATCAGTGGGGCGGATGTTGTCGAGCACCCGCAGCTGGCCCATCACCCCGGAGACGCCCAGCTCGAGCGGCCGGGAGTGTTGTCCGCCAGCCCGCTCTGCCGGCGCACCGAAACCCACGCTCAGGCGCCCCTCCACGTTGGGCCAGCCGTTGTCTTCCACGATCTCCACCTCCTGCAGGCGGCCCAGGTCGACGTTGTCGGGCAGGGCGGTGGTGATCGGCGCGGAGACGGCGAGCTGCGCCAGACCCTGGGTGCCGGCGCCGCTGCCGATCTTGCGCTCCAGCCGGAACTGGGGCCGGTAGGCGCCCGGGTTGCCCGAGGCGGCCAGCTTGCCGGTGGTGAGGTTATCGGGATCGCGGGGTGCGAACAGATCGAACTGCTGGCCGGCCGCGACGCGCCAGCCCCCATCGCCGATCTCGCCGTAGAACACCACCGGCGTAAAGCTGTAGCCCTCGGCCAGGATGTTGTCCTGCAGGGTGAACAGGGCGAAGCCGCCGGGGGTCCAGCTGCCCCAGCGCGGGCCCTGGAACGCCGCCCCCACCACGCTCTGCTGGGCGGTGAGGTCGTAGGAGGAGGCCGGATCCTTGGGGCTGACCACCAGGGGCTGCCCCGGGTTGAAGGTGTAGCGGCTGCTGGAGATGCCAAGCAGCTTCGCCTCCGCCCACACCCTCAGACGGCTTTCGCCGCTCTGCAGCGTGAAGCCTTGCCCCGGGGTGTAGCTGACCGCAGCGCTAGGCCCCGCAGCGGCCGGCACTGCCTGCACTGTCGGCATGGTGGGCGCTGCGGCGGGGCTGCCGCTGATTCGGCTGCGCAGGTCGGCCAGCTCCCGGGCCAGACCCTCCTGCCGCAGCTGTTCCTCGGCCATCCGGGCCTGCTGCTCAGCCAGCCGCTTTCTTGATGCCTCCAGTTCAAGTTCGATGCGCTGCAGTACGGCCGCAGGAGAGTCGGCGCCTGACTCTCCTGCGCTTCCTACGGCTGGCTCCGGGCAGGTCTTCGCCAGGACCTCTCCCTGGTCCGGAGAACAGACGGCGCCGGCCCGGAGCGGCTGTTCGCTGGTGATTCCTTCGCATGCCGGCATCAGCACCGCAAGGGGTGCCAGAAATAGGGATCGGACGCCTCGTTTCCGGGGAGCTGTCATCAGCCGTGATTCACAACGGCCAAGATTTGCGTGTGCAGCGCAGCAGGCAAGATGGAAAAACGCATGATCGCCACTGAAAAGCGCAAACGACGGCAATCAGCCCTAATTTGGTGGTGTAGCGCCGGGTGCTTCGCCCGATTGATGCGATTACCAAACTCGTCATAATGGGGTCGAACCATAAGCATTTTTCCCTTCGCATGGTTGTCGGATGCTCCCGACCCTGAGTCCGGCCCTGCTTTCCATCCCCCTGCTGGGCACTGCCCCCCTGCACAGAAGCATCGATGATCCGCAGGTGTGGGCCGAGGCAGTTTGCGTCACCACGCCGGTTCGCGTCTGCGAACCGCGGAGGCTGAGGCAGCCCTTTCACAATGATTCCGCTGTTCTGACCCTGGGCACGGTGGTGATGGTGGCGACCGAGGGATCGGCGATCAGCCTCCGTACCGAAATGCATCCCACGGCCCAGCTGCTGATTCCCTACAGAGGCAATGGTTGGTGGGGCATCGATGGTATGTGCCTGGAAAACCCGGTGGGGGAATCGATCCTCTATCTGCCACCTGCTCCGCTCAGCCTTGACAACGACATCACCTCTGGGGTGTCGCTCAATCTCGATCCCGGCGTTCTTCTTGAGACAGCCCTCACCATGGCTGGCCCGGAGGGTCTGAAGCCTGCATCTCTGCTGAAACTGCAGCAGCCGATGCGACTGCTACTCCGTGATCCCTCCAACTCCGGCCTGATCCTCTCGCTCTACTCATTACTGTTCAGCCTTAATCAGCTGATCGGCCAGACCGGCGCCGATGCCGAACGGCTTCGTATCGATGATCTGATCGTGCGGATGACGGTTCTGCTGCTGCTAAGCGACCTGCGCCAAGATTCACCGGCTGAGGCCGCCGGTGCCACATCGCTCGCCAGCCGACGCCGCATCGAACCCCTGCTCGAGTGGATCGACGCCAATCTTGCCACCCCGATCTGCCTGAGTGACCTCGAGGCACGGGTGCACTGGTCGAGACGTACGTTGCAGTACACATTCCGTTCGGCCTGCGGCTGCACCCCAATGCAATGGCTGCGTCGGCGCCGGCTCGAGAAGGCGCTGCATCGCCTGCGCAACCCCCTTCCCGGCGACACGGTGGCCTCGATCGGACGTGCAGTCGGCTTCAGCAGCTCGATCACCTTCGGCCGTGAGTTCCGCCGGCAGTATGGCTGCAGCGCCAGCTCTGTGATGCGAGCTACAGGATAGGCATTAAACCCTATGGAACTAGATTTGCAGGGGCTTTGGCTCCTCTGCGGCTCATCGTCAGCATCCTCTCAATCGAAGGCTAGGCCTGGTGGTCATAGTTCCTTAGCAACCGATCAGATGGTTCCCTGAGGAGGCTGCGCCGCCACCACTGAAACTGTGCCATGCTGGAGCGGTCGCCGTGCAGTGCTCGGTTGGCTACGGCGCAGTAGCTCAAAACTGCCTGGCTGAGGTAATGCCCCTGAGCGAA
>JBIIJS010000026.1:0-19939 GCA_044233605.1 Cyanobium sp.
GTTGGAATCGAGCGAAGGCAGGGTGCTCACCACCACCGTGGCGGCGGATAGCGGCAGGGAGGCTGTGAACTCCGGATCCTCCGAATCGCCGTACTGCACCGGCAGGCCCTGGGCGGCCGCCAGCCGCAGGGCCTGGGGATCGAAGTCGATCCCGAGGATCGAGAGGTTGTGGGCCTGCAGCTTGCGTTGGATGGCACCGCCGAAGCGGCCGAGCCCCAGCAGGATCACATCCACCCGCACCGGGCCGCTGAGGGTCTGGCCCAGCTCGCTGAAGGGGGTGGCCCGCTCAAACAGGTGCAGCGGGCCCTGCAGCCAGCCATAGAGCCGATCCGAGCCCAGGATCATGTAGGTGGAGAGGGCGATCGTGATCACTCCCACCAGGGTGATCAGGCTCACCTCCCCCTCGCCCAGCTGGCCGAGCTGCAGGCCCAGGGCCGCCAGGATCAGGGAGAACTCCGAGATCTGGGCCACGGTGAGGCCCGCCAGCAGGCCGGTGCGGCGCCGATAGCCCATCGCCCCCATGATCGCCACCACGATCAGGGGGTTGCCCACCAGCACAAAGGCCGAGAGCACCAGGGCCGGCCCGAGCTGCAGCCCGGCCGCCGAGAGGTTGAGGCCCGAACCGAGATCGATGAAGAAGAACAGCAGCAGGAAGTCGCGCAGGCCGGTGAGGCGCGAGGCGATCGCCTCCCGGTAAGCCGTCGAGGCGATCGACACGCCGCCCAGGAAAGCACCCACCTCCTTGCTGAACTCCACCGCATCGGCCAGGGCCGCCAGACCCACGGCCCAGGCAACGGCGAACAGCACCAGCAGCTCCTGGTTCTGGGCCAGCCGACCCAGCAGCGGCGGCATCACCCAGCGCATCGTGGCGGCGGTGCCGAGCACGAAAGCGCTGCCCACCAGCAGCAGCCGGATCGCCTGGCCGGCGATGCTGCCGCCACCTTCGAGGTTGAAGGAGGTGAGCAGGATCATCGCCAGGATCACGGCGATGTCCTGCACCACAAGGAAACCCACTGATATCCGGCCGTGCAGCGAATCGATCTCCCGCTTGTCGGAGAGCAGCTTCACGATGATGATCGTGCTGGAGAAGGTGAGGCATACAGCGATGTAGATCGCCTTCACCGGCGCGAAACCAAGCGCGAGACTGAGCAGAAAGCCGAACAGGGCGGTGAACACGATCTGGCCCAGGCCTGTGGCCAGGGCCACCGGCCCCACCGAGCGGATCAGGCCCACATCGAGCTTGAGCCCCACCACGAACAGCAGCACCGAGATGCCCACACTCGAGAGCAACTTCAGCTCACTGCCCCCCGAAGCCCAGCCGAGGAAGGCCGGCCCCACCAGGATGCCGGCCACGATGTAGCCGATGATCAGCGGCTGACGCAGCTTCAGGGCCACCACCCCGATCACGCCGGCCAGCATCAGGATCGCCGCCAGTTCGTGGAAGACCGTGGTGAAGGTCATTGGCGCAGGAAGAAGACCACGGCCAGCACCAGGCCGAGCACCACCACCAGGCCCCGCAGCCGCTCGGGGTTCACCCGGCTCGCCAGGCGCCCGCCGAGCGCGCCCCCCAGCACCGAACCTCCCGCCATCACCAGCGCGGCGGTCAGGTTGAGCTGGGGAGAGAAGAGGAACAGCAGCGCAGCCGCCAGGTTCACCTGCAGCGACAGTACCTGCTTGAGGCCATTGAGCCGGGTGAGGCTGCCATCGAGCAGCAGGGCCAGCACCGCCAGCAGGATCACGCCCAGCCCGGCGCCGAAATAGCCGCCATAGATCGCCGACAGGAACACCGCGGCGGCGCAGACAATCTCCTGCCGCACCGCTGGCTGCATCGTGGGGCCAGGTGGCATGTTTCTGCCCATCAGCCAGCGGCGCAGCGGTTTCTGCAGGGCCAGCAAGCCCGTGCCCAGCAGGATCAGCCAGGGCACCAGTGTTGCGAACAGGGCGGCGCTGCTGATCAGCAGCAGCGCCGCCCCCAGCAGGCCGCCCAGCACACAAGCCGGCAGCAGCAGCCAGATCCGCCGCCGCTGACCCCACAGATCCCGCCGCTGGCCCAGGGCTGCGCCGCCGTAGCCCGGCAGCAGCGCCACCGTGTTGGTGACGTTGGCCATCACCGCCGGCAGCCCCACGGCCGTGAGGGCGGGGAAGCTGATCAGCGAGCCGCCGCCGGCGATCGCATTCACGAAGCCGGCAGCCACTGCCGCCAGGGCCACGATCAGCAGCTGGTCGGGGGCGAGCACGGGATTCAGGATGCCCGCCCGTCGGTGGGATCGAGACGCTCGCCGACGGCGGCCACCGGCAGCATCAGCAGCATCGGCAGGGCGCACATCAGCAGCTGTTCGAGGTTGAGGGGTGCGGTGCCGAAGAAGCGGTTCATCGCCGGTGTCTGGCTGAAGATCCATTGCACTGCTGCGGTGCCGGCCATGCCGAGCGGCACAGCCCGCACCCGGGCGAGATGGCGCCAGCCGCGCCGCAGCTGGCTGATGCCGGCCAGGTACACCAGGTAGGCCAGCACCAGGCCCTGCACCGCCATCGTGCGGGCCAGGGGCAGATCGCCGAACCGCTCCAGGCTCCAGAAGAACAGGCCGAAGATCAGGGCCCAGTTGAACAGCGACACCACCAGGACCCTGCGGATCAGGCCGCCGGTGAGCAGCGGCTGGTCGGGCGGGCGGGGCGGCTGCTGCATCAGCCCCGGCGCCAGCGGCTCGAAGGCCAGGGCGAGCGACATGGTGAGCGATGTGATCATGTTCAGCCAGAGCACCTGCAGGGCCGTGACCGGCAGGGGGGTGCCGAGCACGGCGCCGAGCAGGATCGTCATCGAGGCGCCGCCGTTGACCGGCAGCACGAAGGCGAGGGTCTTGCGCAGGTTGAGATAGACGGTGCGACCCTCCTCCACCGCCGCCTCGATCGTGGCGAAGTTGTCGTCGGTGAGCAGCATGTCGGCGGCTTCGCGCGCCACCTCAGTGCCGCCTTCGCCCATCGCGATGCCGATATCGGCCTGCTTGAGGGCCGGGGCGTCGTTGACGCCGTCGCCGGTCATCGCCACCACCTGGCCGTTGGCCTGCAGGGCCTGCACCAGTTCGAGCTTCTGGGTGGGCGCGATCCGGGCGAATACATCGACCCGATCCACCAGCGCTGCGATCGCATCGGGGGCCAGCCCGGCCAGCTCGCGGCCGTCCACCGCCTCCACCTCGCCCCCGCCGATCCCCATCTGGCGGGCGATCGCCCGGGCCGTCTCGACGTGGTCGCCGGTGATCATCTTCACCGTGATGCCGGCCCTCTGGCAGGCCGCCACGGCCCGGGTGGCCTCCGGCCGCGGTGGATCGAGCATGCCCTGCAGGCCGAGGAACTCGAGATCGGCCGCCACGTGGTGGTGCTCCAGATGGTTCTGGCTGGGCTCGGCCTCGCCGATGGCGAAGGCCAGCACCCGCTCGCCCCGGGCCGCCATCGTCGCCACCGCCGCCTCGATCGCCGCCCGATCGAGCGGCTCGGGCTCGCCGAGGCGATTGCGCTGGCGGCTGCACCGGGCCAGCACCGCCTCCACCGAACCCTTGAGCAGCACCCGCTCGCTGCCGTGCAGGGTGGCCATGAACTGATGCTCCGACTCGAACGGGATCGCATCGCGGCGGGGATGGCGGTTCAGGGCGTCCTGGCGATCGATGCCGGCCGCATGGGCGGCAACCAGCAGGGCCGTTTCGGTGGGGTCGCCCACGAGCCCCTCGCGGCTGCTTGGGCGCGCGTCGTTGCAGAGCAGGCCGGCCAGCAGGGTTTCCTGCAGGGCCAGGTTTGCGCCGCCGTTCGCGCTGATACCGCCCGCCGTCTCAGCGGGCCAGAGCTCTTCCACCGCCACGAGCTGGCCGCCGCCGTAGAGGTGCTGCACCGTCATCCGGTTCTGGGTGAGGGTGCCGGTCTTGTCGGAGCAGATCACCGTGGTGCTTCCCAGGGTCTCCACCGCCGGCAGCTTGCGGATGATCGCCCGGCGCCGCGCCATGCGGTTCACGCCGATCGCCAGGGTGATCGTCACGATCGCCGGCAGCTCCTCCGGGATGGCTCCTACCGCCAGGGCGACGGCACCATCGAACATCTCATCGGCGCCGCGGCCCCGAGCCAGGCCCACCAGGAAGGTGAGGCCGGCCAGCACCAGGATCGCCTTGAGCAGGGTGCGGCTGAAGCGGGAGAACTTGCGGGTGAGAGGAGTGGTGAGATCCACCTGTTCCTGCAGGGAGGTGGAGATCCGGCCCACTTCGGTGGCGTTGCCGCAGGCCACCACCACACCGCTGCCCTGGCCGGCGGTCACGTAGCTGCCGGCGTAGGCCATGCCGATGCGCTCAGCCAGCAGCGCTCCAGTCTCGACGGCGGTGGTGCCCTTGGGCACCGGCAGCGATTCGCCGGTGAGCGCCGATTCGTCGCAGTGGAGGTTGCGGCCCTGCAGCAGGCGCAGATCGGCCGGCACCCGGGCGCCGGCCTCCAGCCGCACCAGATCGCCTATCACCAGCTGTTCGGAAGGGAGCCGCTGGCGCACGCCTCCGCGCACCACTTCGACCTCGGTGCGCACCGAGCGAGCCAGGGCGGCGATGGCGTTCTCGGCCCGGCTCTCCTGCACGTAGCCGATCACGGCATTGATCACCGTGACACTCCAGATCACCAGGGCATCACGCGGATGGCCCAGGGCCAGCTTCACGCCACCCACCACCAGCAGGGTGATCAGCAGCGGATTGTTGAACTGCAGCAGAAACTTCAGCCAGGCGGGCCTGCCGCCTGTGCTGGTGAGGCTGTTGGGGCCCCAGGCATCGAGGCGCCGCTGGGCCTCCGCCGGGCTGAGGCCCTGATCGGCGTCGCTGCCGAGGGCGGCCACCACCTCCGCAGCCGGCAGGACATGGGCTGGCTCGGGCAGCGACAGCATCGGCATGCGGCGCGGTACGTGCGCCCAACCCTGACGCATCCGCCCGATTTCGGTCGAGCCGAAGGAAGGCCAGGTGTGGGATTGGGCGCCTGGGTGGGTTGCTCGGCTTGCAGGTCTGGGATCATCTCCTGATGCTTCGTTCCTGCCTCCCCCATTCCCGGCCCCACCACCGCGCTGTCCGGCTGCGGGGCCTGGCCGCAGGGCTTGCCATCGCCCTGTGGGGCTGCCAGGGCGATGCCCCCGAAGCGGCCCGCCCCCCGCTGCCGGTGAGCAGCGAAGACCTCAGGGTGGAGCGCTTCAGCGAGGTGGTCGACACGGTCAGCACCCTGGAGGCGCTCGACCAGGTGGAGCTGGCCGCCCAGGCCGGCGGGCGGATTGAGCAGCTGCGCATCCGCCAGGGGGATCTGGTGCAGACGGGCCAGTTGCTGCTGGTGCTCGATCAGACCCAGGCCCGCGCCGATGTGATGCGGCTGCGGGCTGAGGTGGACACCAGCCGGCGCAACTTCCAGCGCTACGAATTCCTGGTGCGCCAGGGCGCCGCCAGCGCGATCCAGCGCGATGAGTTTCGCCAGGCGTACATCGCCTCACGCCAGCGACTGGTGGCCACCGAGGCCGACCTGGCCTTCCGCGATCTGAAGGCACCGATCGGCGGCACGATCGGCGATGTGCGTGTGAAGGTGGGGGATGTGATCAGCGCCGGCACCCCTTTCACCACGATCATCCGCAACAGCCGCCTGTTGGCGCGGGTGGAGGTGCCGGCCATCCACGCCGCCCGGGTGCGCCCCGGTCAGAGCGTGGAGTTGCTCGATCCGGCCTCGAATCGGCCGCTGGCCCGGGCGCCGGTGCTCTCGATCGATCCGGGCGTGAGCGGCAACACCCAGGCACTGCTGGTGAAGGCCGAATTCGACAACACCTCCCCCCAGCTGCGCAACGGCCTGCGGTTGCGTACCCGGCTGGAGCTCGACAGCCGCGATTTGCCCTCTGTGCCGTTCGGCGCCGTGAACCAGCAGGCCGACCAGAGCTTCGTGTTCCGCCTGGGCAGCCTGGCCGAGCTGCGGCGCGATCCCGGCCGGGTCGACCTGAAACCCCTGGCCAAGCTGCCGCCCGACACGCCTGTGGCGCTGCAGACACGGGTGCGGCTGGGCCCGCTGCAGAACAGCCGCTATCCGGTGCTGCGGGGGCTCGAAGCCGGCAGCCGGGTGATCACCAGCAACCTGATCAATCTGCGGCACGGCATGCCGGTGCAGCCCCGCTCCTGAGCGCCCCCGCCCCTCCATGTCGCTCTCCAATTCCTTCATCGTCCGGCCGGTGCTCACCACCGTGTGCAGCCTGTTGATCGTGCTGGCCGGTCTGATCGCCATCCCGATCCTGCCCATCGAAAGCCTGCCCGACATCGCGCCGCCCACGGTGCAGGTCAGCGCCCAGTACACCGGCGCCGACGCCGAGAGCGTGGAGCAGGGGGTCACCTCCGTACTGGAGCAGCAGATCAACGGGGTGGAGAACATGGACATCCTCACCTCCAGCAGCACGGCCGATGGCAGCAGCCGCATCACCGTGAGTTTCGCCAGTGGCAGCGATGGCGACATCAACCAGGTGAACGTGCAGAACCGGGTGGGGCGGGCCGAGGCGCGCCTGCCCGAATCGGTGCGCCAGACCGGCGTGACCGTCACCAAGGCTTCCACTTCGATTCTGCTCGTCTATACGTTCAGCAGTGAGGATCCGGCCGACCCTTACAGCCTCGAGACGATCAGCAGCCTGCTGGATCAGAACCTCACCGACGCGATCCGGCGGGTGCCGGGGGTAGGAGATCTCACCTATTTTGGCAACCGCGAGATCGCTTACCGCCTCTGGCTCGATCCGCAGAAGCTCACCGCCAACAATCTCACTGCCCGTGATGTCACCGCCGCTCTGCGCAGCCAGAATCGCCTGGTGCCGGCTGGCACGATCGGTGCGGCTCCGGCGCCGGCCGACCAGACCTACACGCTGACGGTGCAGCTGCAGGGGCGGCTGCGCAGCGTGAGGGAATTTGAGAATCTGATCCTGCGCAGCGGCAGCGACGGTGGCCTGGTGCGGTTGCGTGACGTGGGTCGTGTCAGCCTCGGTGGCGAGTCGTATTCGGTGGAGGCGATCAACCTCAAGGGCATCCCCGCGGTGGGTCTGGCGGTGTACCAGCTGAGCGGCAGCAACGCCCTCGAGGTGTCGCGGGGGGTGCAGGAGGTGCTCAACGAATTCGCCGCCCGCATGCCGGTGGGCATGACGATGGAGCAGGTGTATGACAACACCGAATTCATCGAGGCATCGATCAGCGGCGTCGCCGACGCCCTGCGCGATGCCGTGGTGCTGGTGGTGCTGATCCTGTTTCTGTTTCTGCAGGACTGGAAGGCCACCGTGGTGCCAGCGGTCACCATCCCGGTGTCGCTGGTGGGCACCTTCCTGTTCGTGAAGGCCTTCGGCTTCTCGCTCAACCAGCTCACCCTGTTCGGCCTTGTGCTGGCCACCGGCCTGGTGGTGGACGACGCCATCACCGTGATCGAGGACACGATCAGCAAACGGCGCTCCGGTCTGGGGGCGGTGGCAGCGGCCAAGGCCACGATGGATGAGCTGTTCGGGGCGGTGATCGCCACCTCGCTGGTGTTGTTCGCGGTGTTTGTGCCGGTGCTGTTCTTCCCCGGCGCCACCGGCACGATCTACCGGCAGTTTGCCGCCACGGTGATCTTCGCGATTGCCCTGTCCACGTTCAACGCCCTCACCTTCTCGCCGATGCTCTCGGCCCTGCTGCTCGCCCGCGAGGACCCACCCCCCGGTCGGCGCACCTACGCGATCGCCGGCGCCTGCATCGGCTTCATCTATGGCTTGCTGGCCAGCGGTGGCGGCGTGCTGGTGGCCCTGGCCGCGCTGGTGGCCGGCGCGCTGCTGGGCTTCGTGTTGTTGCTGCTCACCGGCCTGCCGTTACGGCTGCCGTTCACCGTGGCCGGAGCGGCCGGAGGCCTGCTGTTCGCAGGCATCGAGCAGCCGCTCACGGTGTTGCTCTTCGCCGCGCTGGGATGCGCTGGAGGCTGGGCGGCACCGCGGCTGTTCCAGGCCTTCAACCGCGGCTACGCCACGGTGGAGCGCCGCTATCAGGGCCTGCTGGAGTGGGCGTTCGGCCATCGCCGCCTGGTGTTGGCCACCCTCGGCGGCGGCATCGTGTTCACGGCGATCGCCTTCAACGCCATCCCCTCGGGCTTCGTGCCCGTTGAAGACCAGGGCTACGCGATCGGCATCGTGCAGGCCCCGGAGGGCAGCTCGCTGCGCAACACGGCCGCCCTGCAGAAGCGGGTCGCGGCGGTGTTGCGCGAGGAACCGGACATTCGCACGGCCGCCCTGTTCAGCGGCGCCAGCTTCGATGGCAACGCCCCCAACCGCGGCCTGTTTTTCTTCGGAACCCGCAACTGGAGTGAGCGGCCCTCGGCCGACCAGAGCGTGGCGGCGATCGTGGGCCGTCTCAACCGCAAGCTCGCCGCCATCGAGGAGGCGCGGGTGATCGTGATCGAACCGCCGGCGATCAGCGGTTACGGCAACTCCGGCGGCTTTGAATTCCAGCTGCTCAACCAGAGCGGTGGCGGCATCGGCCCAGCCGAGTTCTTCAGCGCCGCCGAGCAGCTGATCGGCAAGGCGAATGCCGATCCGAGCCTCAGCCGCGTGTTCACCCAGTTCTCGCCGGAGTCGCCCCAGTTGCGGGTCGAGGTGGATCGCGACCGCATGGGCGCCCTGGGGATCGATTACGAGCGGGCGATGGAGGCCTTCACCCTCAACATCGGCGGCAGCTATGTCAATGACACCTTCACCGATGGGCGCGTGCGGCGCGTGTTTGTGCAGGCCGATGAAGCGTTCCGTGCCACCCCGGAAGCCTTGCGTCAGCTCTATGTGAACGATGCCTCGGGTCGGCCGATCGCCCTGGCTGAGTTCATGCGCGTCGAGCCGGTCACCGGCCCGTCGGTGATCCCGCGCCTCAACCTTTACCGCAGCATCAAGATCGAGGGTCTGGCGGCGGCAGGGCGCAGCTCGGGAGAAGCGATCAACGCCATGAAAGACCAGTTTGAGCGGCTGGGCATCAGCGGCCTGGGCTTCGACTGGACCGGCATCTCCCGCGAGGAGATCCGGGCCGGCGCGCTGGCGGTGGTGATCTTCACCCTCGGCATCCTGGTGGTGTATCTGGTGCTGGCGGCCCAGTACGAGAGCTACAGCGACCCTCTGATCATCCTGATGACGGTGCCCACCGCCATGCTGGGGGCCCTGCTGTTCCTGGCCCTGCGTGGCGAGGTGCTGAACATTTATGCCCAGGTGGGGCTGGTGATGCTGATCGGTCTGGCCGCCAAGAACGGCATTCTGATCGTGGATCTCGCCAACCAGCGACTGGCCGAGGGCGCGACGCTTCTGGAGGCGGCCCGTGGCGCGGCCCAGGCGCGGCTTCGGCCGATCTTGATGACCGCGATCTCCTCGCTCACCGGTTTCCTGCCGCTGGTGTTGGCGAGTGGCGCCGGGGCGCGCAGCCAGTCTTCGCTGGGCACGGTGGTGTTCGGTGGCCTGCTGGTGGCCACGGTGCTGTCGCTGCTGGTGGTGCCTGTGTTCTATGTGGTGATGAAACAGCTCGTGGGAGTAAACGGCAGCGGCGGGGCCGGCGATGCTGAAGCCGCCCAGCCGGCGGCGCAGCCCTGATCCCCATGGACCGTCGCCCCTCCAACGCTCCCGGCACCGATTTCCGCGGCAGCCAGGTGCTCTGGGCCGGCTTCGTCTGCGGAGTCGGGGGCCTCACCGTGGGACTGTTCCTGCGCACGATCGTGGCGCGTACCCCCACCCGCCTGCCGGGCTACGCCCTGTTCTGGCTGGCCCTGGTGCTGGGCGTGATGGGCACCCTGGCCGGCATGGCGGTGGAGGCCGTGCGCCAGCTGCAGAGCGCCAACCCCGACCCCGCCTACCACCATGGCCGCCAGCAGCAGCAGCGCCTGGCCGAGGAGCGGCTGCGCCGCCGCGACGAGGCCGATGGGGCACCTGAGGATCGGTAAGCGCCACCCCGTGCTTCACCGCCTGTGACTTGTCAAGGCGGTGGCGTGATGGAGGAGGTGATCGTCGATGAAGGAAGCCACGAAGAAATAACTGTGGTCGTAGCCGACCCGGCGTCGAAGGATCAGTGGATGGTCACACTGTGCGGCGGCCGTCTCCAGGGCCTCAGGTTGCAGCTGGTTGGCGAGGAAGACATCAGCGCTCCCCTGGTCGACCAACACGGTCAGGGGTAGGCCATCCGGACCCACCGGCCCCTGCCCGGATGCCAGCAGGGCGCAGGCATCCCAGCTCTGCCAGGCCTCGGGATCGCTTCCCAGCAGGTAAGCGAAGGCCTTCTGGCCCCAGGGGGATCGGCAGGGATTGGCGATCGGGGCGAAGGCCGACAGCGAGCGGTAGCGCCCCGCATGGCGCATCGCACACACCAGGGCACCGTGGCCGCCCATCGAGTGGCCGCTGATGCCTCGCCGATCGCTGATCGGCAGCTGGGACTCCACCAGCTCGGGCAGTTCCCGGCTCACGTAACTGTGCATGCGGTAGTGCCGGCTCCAGGGTTCCTGGGTGGCATCCACGTAAAAGCCCGCGCCATAACCAAAATCCCAACTTCCCTCAGGGTCATCTGGTACGCCTTCGCCGCGAGGACTGGTGTCGGGAGCCACCAGGGCAAGACCGAGCTCGGCTGCCCTTCGCTGGGCGCCAGCCTTCTGCATGAAGTTTTCGTCGCTGCAGGTGAGCCCCGACAGCCAGTAGAGCACCGGCACCCGGCGGCCCTCCAAAGCCTGGGGTGGCAGAAACACCGCAAACACTGTGTGGCCGGCCAGCTCCTCGGAGCGGATGCGGTAGCGGCGGTGCAGGCCGCCGAAACAGCGGTTTTCAGCCAGCAGCTCCATGGGGCGGGTGAACGGGGGGGACGGCAGAGAGATCAGAAATGAATCACCGAGCGGATGCTTTTGCCCTGATGCATCAGATCGAAGGCATGGTTGATCTGATCGAGCCCCATCGTGTGGGTGATGAAGGTGTCGAGAGGGATCAGCCCCTGCTGGAATTCCTCCACAAACCCCGGCAGTTCGCTGCGGCCTCGCACGCCGCCGAAGGCTGAGCCACGCCACACCCGCCCGGTCACGAGCTGGAAGGGCCGCGTGCTGATCTCCTCGCCGGCGCCAGCCACACCGATGATCGTCGACTCCCCCCAGCCCTTGTGGCAGCTCTCCAAGGCGGCGCGCATCACCTCAACGTTGCCGATGCACTCGAAGGAGTAATCCACGCCACCGTCGGTGAGGTCGATGATCACCTGCTGGATCGGGGCATCGTGCATGCGGGGATTGATGCAGTCGGTGGCGCCGAGCTGCTGGGCGATGGCGAATTTCTTCGGGTTCACATCGATGCCGATGATGCGTGAGGCGCCGGCCATCACCGCTCCGATCACCACCGCCAGACCGATTCCTCCCAGGCCGAACACCGCCACGCTGCTGCCCGGCTCCACCCGGGCGGTGTTGCGCACGGCGCCGATGCCGGTGGTGACGCCGCAGCCCAGCAGGCATACCTTTTCAAGCGGAGCCGCCTTGTTGATCTTGGCCACGGCGATCTCCGGCAACACGGTGTATTCGGAGAAGGTGGAGGTGCCCATGTAGTGATGGATCATGCGGCCGTTCTTCGAGAAGCGGCTGCTGCCATCGGGCATCAGTCCCCGGCCCTGGGTGGAGCGAATCGCCTGGCACAGGTTGGTCTTGCCGGAGCGACAGAAACTGCACTGACCGCACTCGGGTGTGTAAAGGGGGATCACGTGGTCGCCCACGGCCACGGATGTGACGCCTGAGCCCACCTCCTCCACCACTGCGCCCCCCTCATGGCCCAGCACCGCCGGGAAGAGGCCTTCCGGATCGGTGCCCGAAAGCGTGTAGGCATCGGTGTGGCATACGCCGCTGGCCACCAGCCGCAGCAGCACCTCACCGGCCTGAGGCTGCTCCACATCGATCTCGGTGACCTCCAGGGGCTGGCCTGGGGCCCAGGCAACGGCAGCGCGGGAGCGGATCATCGGCAGGAGAGGGTGAAGAGATGGGAACAGATCCAGGCATAGTCGAGCTCCTCGCCCCGCTGGCCCCGTGGCGCCGATCTCGCGCGCGTTGCGGCTGCCCGTGTCATGGCTTGCGTCCCAGCACCTGAACCACGGCACTCTCGCCTCTGTGCCAGGGCCCCTCCTCGATGGTGCGGCGGGTTTCGCGCAGGATCGGCAGCTCCAGTGAGGCCAGCTCGCCACCGCCCGCCGGTGCACCTCGGCGCGCAGCGGCGGCGGCAGGTGCATCCAGATCGCCACCACCAGATCCGTGCTGCCGGGCTCCGGCTGAAACTCCTGCAGATCACCGCAGATCGTGGTCACGCCTAAACCCCGTTGCGCCCCTCTCCTTCCGCCAGGCAGAGGGCATCCCCCGGAGGCAGCGCCGCCACCTGCTCGCGCAGGAAATCATTCGCTTCGGTGCCGTAGGCGAAACCCTCCTCGCCGAAGCGAGCGTCCCAGAAGCGGCGGGGATCCTCGAGGGGCGGGGGCGGCGCGGCGCCGGTTGCCACCGAGGTCTGCGGGTCGGTCATGGTTCCACTCCGGAATCGATTCGGCGCTGGGCTCGTTGCTGATGCAAGCAGTACGGGCTGCCGTGGGTTCGCGGTAATCGAGCCTGAGCCCGTGCGCGAGGGGCCCGAAGGGTCTGAGAGAGCGGCTTGCATGGGGCCGGCCCTGCTGGCTGTGATCCAATTGCGCGCTTGGGATCACGCTGCTGTTCAGGCCCCCTCGCAGCTGGCGTTGACGAAGTTCTCGGCGATGGACATCACCCTGGGGACTGAGCCCAGCAAGGCCGGCGGCGTTGCTTCGCAAGCGAAGGGTTAGGGATCCTCAGATCCCCTGCTTGAACTCGGTGATCTTGCCCTTGCCGTTGACATTGCAATAGCCGCTGACCTTTTTGCCACGGATTTCCCAGTTGTAGCTCATGCCACTTTTCTTGATGTCGGTCAGGCTTGTGCTGCCGTCATCGATGCTCTGCTTCTCGGTGGCACCAATGGTCACGAGTGCATCGGACATTGGGACATCGAATTGTTCAACCACCCGCATCTTGCAGGTTCTTCCCCAGGTCGAGATCAGACCCGATGCCGTCTGTGCGTTGGCCTGCAGTGTGCAACTCAGGGAGGTGAGGATGCCCAAAGCAACGGCTGCGGCTGTGGAGAGTTGCCTGCGCTTGCCTTGATGCTGGAGCTGAGGGGCGTTCATTGGATCAGAGGTGATCAGGGATGCCTGATCAGCATGGAGGCCTCGGGGCCGACTGCCCATGAAAAATGCACTGAGTCCCATGGGTCCTTCGGGTCTTTGTAGGGCGAATCGCTCAGTCCGCCTCCCGTGCCCATCAACCTGAGACGCGATGCGTACCGCTATCGGCGGATCCTCCTTTGTCTCACACTTTCCCCGACCCATGCTCTCGCTACCGAGGCTTTGTGGCCTGCGCGGCACTGGTAAGCCTTCCACTGTTGCTGGGGGCACAAGCGGCCCGTGCGGCCACCTACACGGTGAGCGAGAACACCTGGGGAAACAGCAGCACGCTCAACAGCTTTGCCTGGGCTCTGGCCCAGGCAAACGGAAACCTCGGTGCCGACACGATCAGCATTCAGCCCGGCCTGGCGATCAACGTGGACGGCGCCACGCCCGTCAGTGGAGGCTGGCTGACCACGATCAGTGAGGCCCTCACCATCCAGGGCAACGGCGCCACCCTGGTCGGCAATCCAAGCTTCGTAAGCAGTGGGGGCACCCTCTACGACAAATACAATGTTGATGTCTTCAGGCCACATCCGCTGGGCACCGATACCCTGGCCCAGGAAGTGTTTTCCTTCGGCAGAGTGGACCCAGGCGTTTCCCTGACCATCCATGCGCTCAATAGTGATGGCCTGAATGGCTACCTGCAGCTGGGCGAAGGCTCCACGGCCAGCCTCAGCAGTGCCACAGCCCGCAACAGCGTGAGCTACGGGCAGCTGGTGCCCCGCTCCGTGTTCGAAGCAAAGGCCAACTCCACCCTCAACCTCAGCCAGGTGGCGCTGGATCGCATCAATCCTGAGCTCTTCGGCGTTGGTCCGGCCTGGGCAGGGGCGATCAGTGGGGTCAATGCCACCCTCAACATGGTGCGCAGCTCGATCAACCAGGCGGCACTAGCCGTCGGGTCAGTGGTCTGGAGTGGCGGTGTGGCCAATGTGGTGTCGTCGGTGATCAGCGATTCCGGCGGGCTCTCGGTGTCTGACGACACCAAGCCGGGCGTGATGAATCTGGTCAACAGCCTGGTGTCAGTGTCGGCCCAGAATTCCAACATTCAGCGACTGCAAGCGATCCTTGGCGGTGAACTCAACATCACCGCCTCCTCGATTCTTCAGGACGTTATTGACAACACCTACAACTCCTGCAACAGCGATCCCTACGCCTGCGGCGGCAAGCCGCTCACCGCATTTGACGGCGGAACGATCACACTCAACCAGAGCTATGTTTCGTTGATCAACGCTCAAGATCCTCCTGGGCTCATTCCTGCTGGTGTGCTGTCCTATTCCAGCGCGGACCTGGGCTTCGGGAGCGGCGGGCAGCTTGTGGCCTTCGATTCCGTGTGGCTGCAGACCACGCCGAACCAGAGTGCCGCAGACGTGCGCAGCCTTTTCAGCAATCCAGGTCTGCTCACCGATGGTGCGCCCCTCCTCCTGGAGGATTTCGGCGGCGGACTCAGCGCCTACCTCCCCCTGCCGGGCGGCGCCTATCCCAATCCCAGCGGCCCCCTGATCGATCAGATCAGCGATGCCAATGGCGCCAACCTGCTGATCAACCCGATTGATGGCAATCCCATCCTTCGCGATGTATTCGGCAATCCCCGCACCAGTAAGGGCCTGCGCTCGATCGGTGCGGTTCAGCCCGCCAGTGTTCCCGCACCGCTCTCTCTGGCAGGTGCCACAGCGGCGCTGGCATGGAGCCGGCGGCTGCGGCGCAGAATCCAACAAGCCCAGGCACCGCAGGGGCAGGAACGCCTGCGCTGAGCCTTGCTGTTCAGGGTGGTGGCGGCCAGTGCCGCAGGCGCCGGATCGCCTCCACAGGACTCATGTCGCGCTCGGCTCGGAAACTCGCCTGCAGGGTCCGCTGGCTGACGTGCAGAGCGGTGGCTACATCGGCCACGCTGATGGGAATGTGGCGATGGCGCAGGATCCAGTCTTCCGCATCCCGGCAGTGCTGTTCCGCACGTGGAAGGCGACCTCCCCACCAGGGTTCGACCCGATCCCAGGCCTGCAGCTGCTCGATCAGGCTGTCGCTGAGGGTCTGCAGAGCAGATCCGCCTGACTCCACCGCCTGAACCAGTTGTCGGGCTAGCTGCAGCAGATTGACTACGGCCCCGGAGCGTTGCCTTGAGAAGGGATTGAGCAGCATCGGACCCGCCTCCGCATCCACCCGATACCCCTCCTCGTCGTCGGGGGCCAGCAGGGCGGTGGGCACCACGATCGAGATTCCGGCGCAGCGGCCGTGGATCCGGCCCACCAGCGCGGTGGCGGGCCGGATCCACAGACCCATGCCTGGATGGGGTTGAAGCGTGCAGCCCTCCACCTGCTCCTCCACCATTCCCAGGCTCGGCAGCCAAAGCACGGCCCGATCCGGTGCCTGGATGCGCTCCAGCACAAAGGAGCCAGTGCCGCGGAAGGCCACCAGCTGCAAAGAGCCCACCGTGGCGCCCCGGATCCGGTTCTGGAAGCCCATGCCCGACGAAAGTGTTCCTGGCCGGATCTCATGGGGCCCCAGCAGCTGGCCGACCCGCATCCGCCAATCGTCCAGGTCGTCGCTCTTCAGCAGAGTGGCCCAGCCGTTTCCTTTAATCTCAATCTCCACGGGAGATGTCTGCAACGAAGAAGCTGCAATGAAGGAGCTGCACCAAAGAAGTTTACTTTAATTAAATTGCACTTTAAAGCTCAGGTGGAAGGGCATGTTGCTGATCTGTCTGGTGCCAACCATGGCACCTGCGCCGCTGAGGAGTAAGCCCCTGCTGGGATCGCTTCCGTCGCTCCACGTTCGGTACCAGTTCCATGGCCAAGCTCCCTCAAGCTGCAGTACGCCATGGGAAGAATGGTCACAACATCACCTTCCCCGAAGATGGTCAAACGAAGATTGCCCATGCGGGCTGGATCAGGTGATGCAGCTTGACGAGCGACACCTCCGCTTTCAAGCATCCAGATCCAGGGCCCTCCCCATAAAAAACCCCCGGCGGTAGCCGGGGGTTCTGCTCTCGTGTGTGAACTCCACCAGGGAAGGGATCAGGCCTCAGCCCTCCACCTTCACGGTCACGGAGGTGACGGTGTTGGCCTTGGGGGCCGTCACGGTGAGCAGCCCGTCGCGGTAGCTGGCCTGCAGCTGTTCGCGATCGATCGGCTGGGGGAAGCGGAAGCTGCGGCTCCAGGTGCCGTAGCGGAACTCGCTCAGCAGCGGCGGCTTGGCTTCCACCTTGGCATCGCCTTCGGCGGGAGCCTGGCGCAGGCTGCTGCGCTCAGCGCTGACCACCAGCGTGCGCTCGGTGGCCTTCACCTCGATGGCGTCCTTGTTGACGCCGGGAAGTTCGAGCACCAGCTCGTAGGCCTCAGCGGTTTCATGCACTTCGGCGGCGGGAACGCGCTCGGCGGTGTGCAGCTGCTGGCTGAGCTGCTGCTCAAGGCGATCGAAGAGTTCGAAGGGGGAGGAAGTACGCAGGGAAAGCATCGTTGGGATGGCGAAGGGTGAAGTGCGGGGTCGTCGTTCGCCCCCGGTGCAAGCACTGTCGCCGGGCCATCCGCCGCTGTGGAGCGTGCCGGCCGAACCGATCGATTCGGCCCTCCCCACCGCGGTGCGGCCCTCCCCACTGCCCTGTCGGGAGAACCGAATGAGACAGCGGAGGCACTGATCAAGCGGACCCCCCTTCGCTCTGCCCGTGACCGCCGCCGTCGCTTCCGCCGCTGCTTCTGCCGTTGCTTCCGCCGAATCCAGGCTGGTGGATTCGCTGATCGCCCTGCTGGAGGCCGGCACCACCCCGTGGCGGCGGGAGTGGGATGCCGCCTCTGGCGGCCACCACGTGAATCTGCTCTCCGGCCGCCGCTACCGCGGCGCCAACCCTGCATTGCTGAGCCTTGGCATGCACCTGCGTGGCTCGGCCCTCCCCTACTGGTGCGGATTCGCTGAGGCGAAGAAGCTGGGCATCGCGCCCCGCCGCGGCAGCAAGGCGGTGCATGTGCTGCGGCCCCAGGTGCACCAGCGCTCCGCCGAACCTGACACGACCCAGCCGGAAGCCGCAACCCCGATCCGCAGCTGGGTGAGCTACAGGCCGGTGGCGGTGTTCAACGCCGCCGACCTGGTGGGTGACGATCTGGCCGCCCTGATCCAGGCCCGCCGCAGGGCCGAGGGAGCAAAGCAGCGCAGCGAGCCGGAGCGGCTGGCGCTGGCGGAGACGGTGCTGACCGACTGGCCGGTGACGGCGGTGTTCGGCGGCGAACGGGCCTGCTACCGGCCCGGGCTCGACCGGATTGAGCTGCCGGAGCGGTCAGCCTTCCATTCGGCGGCGGCCCTGTATGCCACCTGGGCCCACGAGGCGGTGCACTCCACCGGCCACAGCACGCGGCTCAATCGCGACCTCTCCGGCGGCATGGGCGCGGAGGGCGATGGCGGCCGGGCCTACGCCCGCGAGGAGCTGGTGGCCGAACTGGGGGCGGTGCTGTTGGGCGATCGGCTCGAGATCGGCAGCGCCATGGCCAACCACGCCGCCTACCTGGGCCACTGGATCGAGCTGCTGCGCAGCTCCCCGAAGGTGCTGCTGCAGGTTCTGGGCGACGCGCGCCGCGCGGCCGACCTGATCCATCCCGAAGCCCCCGACTCTCCCCAGGCCGCCTGAGCCCCCCCGGTTCAGCGCAGCGGATCGGGAAACAGCTGCCGGTTGCGGTTGGCGATCGCCACCAGCGAGAGCATCACCGGCACCTCCACCAGCACACCCACCACGGTGGCCAGGGCGGCGCCGGAATTGAGGCCGAACAGGCTGATCGCCACCGCCACCGCCAGCTCGAAGAAGTTGGAGGCGCCGATCATGGCGCCGGGGGCGGCGATGGCATGGGGCTGGCGCCAGAGCCGCATCCACTGGGCCGTGATCCAGAAGATCAGGTAGGTCTGCAGGATCAGGGGGATGGCGATGAGCACGATCGCCAGCGGGTTGGCCAGGATCGCTCGGGCCTGCACCAGGAACAGCAGCAGCACGGTGGCGATCAGGCTCACGATCGCCAGGGGCTTGAGCCGCGCCTCCAGCCGTTCGATCCGGCCAGGGCTGCGCAACAGCACGCGGGTGAGCCAGCCGGCCGCCAGCGGCACCACCACGAACAGACCCACGGCGGTGAGCAGCGTGTCCCAGGGCACCAGCACCTGGCTGACGCCCAGCAGCACGGCGGCGATCGGCGCGAAGGCGAACACCATGATCAGGTCGTTGATCGCCACCTGCACCAGGGTGTAGTTGGGGTCGCCATTGCTGAGGCGGCTCCACACGAACACCATCGCCGTGCAGGGGGCCACGCCCAGCAGGATCATGCCGGCGATGTACTGGTCGGCCATGGCGGCGGGAATCCAGGCCGCGAACAGGCCGCGGATGAACAGCCAGGCGATCGCCGTCATCGTGAGCGGCTTGATCAGCCAGTTGACCACCACCGTGACGATCAGGCCCCGGGGCTGGCGGCGCAGGCTGGATTGCGGGCCGCCGGCGAGGGCACCGAAATCCACCGCCAGCATCATCGGGTAAATCATGCCCCAGATCAGCAGGGCGATCGGCAGATTGATGCGGGCCACCTCCAGGGCCGCCACCGCCTCGGCGGCGCCTGGGAAGAGGGCACCCAGCGCCACCCCGGTCACGATCGCCAGCGCGATCCACAGGCTCAGGAACCGTTCAAAAACACCCATGGCCAATCCAGCGAGAAGGAGAAATCAACAGCAGGGCGCAGCCGGGGCTGTGCAGCCGGCGGCCAGCTGCGCCAGCCAGCCACCCAGCCGCTCCAGCGCCTCGGGCCGCAGCCGGTAGTACACCCATCGGCCGCTCTGGCGATCAGCCAGCAGGCCCGCTTCCTTGAGCACCTTGAGGTGAAACGAAAGCTTCGATTGGGCCAGATCCAGCTCTTCGGTGAGCTCGCAGACGCAACGCTCTCCGCCGCCCAGGGCCTCGATCACCCGCAGCCGGATCGGATCGGCCAGGGCCTTGAGCAACGGGCGAGCCTGATCGGCATCCAGCGCCGCGGGCGCCGGAGAGGGGGCAGGGGACACGGGCGGTAACGGGGAATTGATCAAATTTAGTTGGTGCGAGCGGGGCGCTCCGCCGCTACCGGGGCCCGTCGATTTGTTCTGCCTAGATTGCGGATCCACCGCCGCCGGGGAGATGACGATCGCTCCCTCCGCCGCCCGAGCCCACGTTCCCGCCGTTCCACACGAGGGCCAGTCTGACCTGCTGTTGCCAGGAGAGTTGCGGCTCACTCCGCAGCAGTTCGCCCTCGTGTGCGAAGCCAACCCGGAGGCGGTGCTCGAACTGGCAGCCGATGGCCAGCTGATCCGCATGACCCCCACCGGAGGCGACACGGGCGCCCGCAACGCACTCCTCTGCACGCGCCTGCAGATCTGGGCCCTCAACCGAGGGGGGTGGAAGGTATTCGACAGCTCCAGCGGCTTCCGCCTGCCCGACGGCTCCGTGCTCAGCCCGGATGCCTCCATGCTGCGCCTGGAACGCTGGCAGGCCCTGAGCCCCGAGCAACGCCGCGGCTTTCCGCCCCTGTGCCCCGATCTGGTGGTGGAGCTGGCAAGTGCGCCGCAAGATGGCCAGTTACCAGGCCAACGGCGCCCAGCTGGGCTGGCTGCTGTTTCCAGACGAGCGGGCGGTGGAGATCTGGCGAGCGGGTGCGGAATCCCAGCGCCTTGAGGGCGCGGAGGTGCTGGAGGGCGGCGAGCTGCTGCCGGGGCTG
>JBIIJS010000183.1:0-5290 GCA_044233605.1 Cyanobium sp.
CCCACATTGCCCGCTACGGATCGCGGCACACCGACGCGATCTGCACCCAGGATCGGGCAGCGGCTGAAAGGTTTCTCGCGAGTGTGGACAGTGCCGGTGTTTTTCACAACTGCTCCACCCGCTTCGCCGATGGCTTCCGCTACGGCTTCGGGGCCGAGGTGGGCATCAGCACCCAGACCATGCCGCCGCGTGGCCCCGTGGGGTTGGAGGGGCTGGTGACCTACCGCTACCGGCTGCGCGGCGATGGTCACATTGCCGCCGATTACGCGGGCGGCGCACGCGGTTTCACACACCGCCACCTGCCGCTGTGAGCGATCCGGCGCCACCGCTGGTGCTGGTGCATGGCCTGTTCGACACGCCGGGCCTGTTCCATCGCCTCAGCCGGGAGCTGGGCGAGCAGCGGCGGCTGCTGATCCCCCACCTGCCCCACGCCCTGGGGGCCACGCCGCTGAACACCCTGGCCGGCCGGCTGGGAGCCCACATCGAGCGGGCCTTCGGGCCCGAGCAGCCGGTGGATGTGATGGGATTCTCGATGGGCGGCCTGATCGCCCGCACCTGGATCCAGCTGCACGGCGGCGCTGAGCGCACCCGGCGCTTCACCAGCGTGGCCAGCCCCCAGAGCGGAAGCCTGGTGGCCCTTCCCTGGCCCCGCTTCCCCCTGGCTGGTGTGGCCGACATGAAGCCTGGCAGCGAGCTGCTCCGCCTCCTCGACGCCGACCTGACCCCGCTGCACCAGGTGGAGTGCTGCAGCTTCTACTGCCCCACCGATCTGATGGTGGTGCCGGGCTGGAAGGCGGTGCTGCCCGTGGGGCCTCGCCGGCCTCTGCCGGGCCTGCTGCATAGCCGGCTGTTGGCTGATCCGATTTCGCTGCAGCCGATCGTGAGCGAGCTCATGCGGCCCTGAGCGGAGCGGCGAAGATTCAGCTTCCCTGGGTTGGTGGTGTTCCCACCCACTCCAGCAGCTCCCGCAGCCGGCTGTTATCCGCGGAACCGCCGAGGGCCTCAAGGGCACCCAGGAGCTCCTGTTGCTGCTCTTGCGCACCCATCCAGCTGCTGTCTCCAACGCATGTCGTTCGGAAATCCGGCTCTCAACCGGGACGGGAGACTCCTGCACCGCCCTTTACCCAGATCCTGCAACCCATTGCTTCGGGCCTATCTCGCGGGAGCGGAAAGCTGGTTTGCCCCCCTGGCCGGAGCAACTCCACCGCATTCCTTGGCCAGGTGGGAGTTGGCCACCCCTGCGCTCTCGGCGGCTTCAACCCCCGGATGCCAGACCCGTATGGCGGATCAACGCCTCGGCCGAGGGCGCGCGGCCCCGGAACTCCTCAAACACCTCGCGCGGATGGCGGCTGCCGCCGAGGCTGAGCACTGTGTCGCGGAAGCGGCGGCCTGTGGCGCGGATCAGTTCCTCGTTGTCGAGGCCCACCTCCTCAAAGGCGCTGTAGGCATCGGCGCTGAGCACCTCAGCCCATTTGTACGAGTAGTAGCCCGCTGAGTAGCCACCGGCAAAGATGTGGCCGAAACTGCAGAGGAAAGCATCTTCCTCGATCGGTTCGAGCACCGTGGTGCTGGCGGCCACCTCCCGCCGCAGCTGCTCCGGAGTCTGGCCGCTTTCAGGATGCCACTGGCTGTGCAGGCGCAGGTCGGTGAGGGCGAAGTGAACCTGGCGCAGAGTGGCGGCTCCGCCCATGAAGGTGCGGGCTGCCTGCAGCTTCTCGAACTCCCTCTCCGGCAGCGGCTCGCCGCTCTGCCAGTGGCGCGCCATGCCCAGCAGGGTGGCGCGGTCGTAGCACCAGTTCTCCATGAACTGGCTCGGCAGCTCTACGGCATCCCACTCCACGTTGTTGATGCCGGCGGCCTGGGGGCGCTCAACGGTGGTGAGCATGTGGTGCAGTCCGTGGCCGAATTCATGGAAGAGGGTTTCCACTTCCTGGAAGGTCATCAGGCTGGGGGTGTCGCCCACCGGCGGGCTCTGGTTGCACACCAGATAGGCCACCGGCAGCACCGGCGTGCCATCGGGCCGCAGCGTGCGCACCAGGCATTCGTCCATCCAGGCGCCGCCCCGCTTGCTGCCCGGCCGGCTGTAGGGGTCGAGGTAGAAGGCGGCGATCGGCGCACCCGTGGGCCCGTCGATCACGCGGAAGAAGCGCACATCCGGATGCCACACGGGCGCTTCCCCATCGGCCGCCTCGATGCGGATCGCAAACAGGCGATCGCACAGCTGGAACAGACCCTCCAGCACCTGGGGGAGCGGAAACCAGGGCCGCAGCGCTTCGCTGTCGAGATCGAAGCGCTCGCGCCGCAGCACCTCAGCCCAGAAGGGCACATCCCAGGGCTGCAGGTCCTCCGCTTCCGGCGCTCCATGGCGGGCGGCGCAGGCGCGTAACTCCTCGAGTTCGCGCTCGGCGGCGGGGTAGGCGGCGACGCGCAGATCCTCCAGCAGGCGCTCCACCTCCGCTTCGGAGCCGGCCATCTTCGAGGCCAGGCTCACCTCCGCCCAGTTGGCAAAGCCCAGGCGGGCGGCCTGCTGGCGGCGCAGCTCCAGGATGCGCTCGATCACCGGCCAGTTGCCCCGATCACCGTTGCCGGCGTCGCCGGGATCCTCGCCGGAGGCCCGGCTCACGTGCGCCTTGTAGACCCGCTCGCGCAGGTCGCGGCGGCGGCTGTACTGCAGAAACGGGCCATAGCGGGGCATGTCGAGACCCAGCAGCCACGGACCGTTCCCGGCCGTGGCCCCCTCCTCGCCGGCGGCGGCCGCCGCCTGAGCCAGCTGGGCCCGCAGGCTGTCGGGCAGCCCCTCCACCTCCGCTTCACCGGCGAGGCGCAGGGTCCAGCCGTTGGTGGCATCGAGCACCCGGTTGCCGAACTCGGTCGAGAGTTCCGCCAGCTCCTGGCTGGCGGCGTTGAAGGCCTGTTGCGCCTCCCCCTCCAGGCCCACGCCGCGCAGCTCCATGTCGCGCAGCTCGGCCGCCAGGATGCGCCGCTGGGTTTCGTCGAGGTCGTCGCGGTTTTCGAGCGTTTTCAGGGCCCGGTGAATGGTGCGGCTCTGGCCGGCCCGGTTGCCGAAGGCCACCACCGAGGCCTGCTGCCTGGCGTGCGCTTCGCGCAGCTCGGGGCTGTTGCATACGCCGTTGAGGTGGCTCACCACGCCCCAGCTCCAGCGCAGGCGTTCGCCCAGGCGGTGCAGGGGTTCCATCAGTTGATGCCATTCCAGGCTGTGGCCCTTTGCCAGGGTGCCCTCCAGGCTGGTTTCGATCGCGGCCAGCTCCGCCTCGAGCTGGGCGATCAGCTCGGGGATGTGCTCATCCACGTGATCCGGCAGGATCGCCTCGAAGGCGGGCAGCCCCTCACCCACCAGCAGGGGGGGGAGGCTTTGCGTCGTGGGGCTGGCCAGGGCGGTGCTGCTCATCAGGGCTGCAGGATTTGCCCTATTCCAGCGTCTGCACCGCTCTTTCGGGGATCAGCCCGCTGATCAGCCGAAGACGGGAAACCGCCCCAGCGCGAGCTGGGCCTGGGAGGCCAGCTCGGTGGACAGGGCGTTGGTGCTGGCTTCATAGAAATCGATGGCCACCCGCGGCCAGAAGCCGATCACCAGGGTGGGCACCAGCAGGCTGAGGCCGATCAGCAGCTCGCGGGGTCGCATGTCACCCACCACCGCCAGGGCCGGGATGCGGGGGCCGAAGAACACCCTCCGGCAGAGCGACAACAGATAGACGGGGGTGAGCACCAGGCCGATCGCCGCCAGCACCACCGTGATCACCCGGAAGCCGATCGTGAAGCCATCGTTGGCGGTGACGCCGAGGAACACGGTGATCTCGCTCACGAAGCCGCTCATGCCCGGCAGAGCCAGCGAAGCCAGCGAGCTGGCCAGGAAGAAGGCGAACGTCACCGGCAGGGCTTTGGCCAGGCCGCCCATGTTCGGAATCGAGAGCGTTTCGGTGCGCTCGTAGAACACACCGGTGACGAAGAACATCGCCGCCGCGATCAACCCGTGGCTGATCATCTGCAGCATCGCCCCGCTCATTCCCAGGGCATCGATCGCGCCGATGCCCAGCAGCACGAAGCCCATGTGGCTCACAGAGCTGCAGGCGATGCGGCGCTTCACGTTGTCTTGCGCGAAGGCATTCAGCGCCCCGTAGATGATGTTCACGATCCCCAGCACCACCAGGGCGGGGGCCAGACGCAGGTGCGCTTCGGGCAGCATCTGCACGTTGAAGCGCAGCAGGGCGTAGCCGCCCATCTTCAGCAACACTCCGGCCAAGAGCATCGACACCGGCGCGTTGGCCTCGCCATGGGCGTCGGGAAGCCAGGTGTGCAGAGGGAACATCGGCAGTTTCACGCCGAAGCCCACCAGGAAACCGAGATAGCAGAGCAGTCCGAAGCCGCCGCCAGGGCTGCGGGCAGCGAGTTCGCTGAGATTGAGGGTGAAGGGGCCGTTGAGGGCCAGGGCCAGACCGCTGATCAGAATCAGCAACGAGGCGGTGGCCGTGTAAAGGATGAATTTGGTGGCGGCGTACTGGCGCTGCTTGCCACCCCAAATGGCGATCAGCAGGTAAACGGGCACCAGTTCCAGCTCCCAGGCCAGGAAGAAGAGCAGGAAGTCCTGGGAGAGAAACACCAGGCTCTGGGCAGAGGCCTGCAGCAGAAGCAGGCCGAAGTAGAGGCGGGTTTTGCGCTCGATGTTCCAGCTGGCGGCCGCCGCCAGCAGCGTCACCAGACCGCTCAGCACCACCAGCGGTGCCGACAGGCCATCGGCCCCCAGCGACCATTCCAGCCCGAGGGTCGGCACCCAGGGCACCCGCTCCACGAGCTGCAGGCCGCTCTGATGGCCGTCGAAGTGACGCGAGAAGCACCACAGCATCAGGATCATGTCGGCGGCCAGAGTGCCCAGCGCCAGGCTGCGCGGCAACCTGGGGTCGCTGCCGTCACCGGGAAGCAAAGGCATCAGCAGAGCGGCCGCCGCCGGCAGCAGCACGATCAGGCTGAGCCAGGGGAACTCGGCGCTGGCTGCCAGCCTGGGCAGGGTGGACGCGGCCAGAACGGGCAGAGAGGCGTCCATCACGGGCAGGTACGTGCGGCTTGGCGGAGGGGCCGGTGGGTCGGCCGCACCCAGCATGGGGCAGCGCAGAGGCCGGTTGGGGGGGTGAGTATAACTACTTATGAACGTGGCCATGGCAGGTCTGCGGGAGAGCCATCCATGTGCTGCCGCGATGCTGCAGGCCCATCACGGCATGGTGACTCTCCACCCCTTCGGTTTTCCAGGCGTGCACCATCGCCTCCCCTACCGCCT
>JBIIJS010000184.1:0-5279 GCA_044233605.1 Cyanobium sp.
GGCGATAGAAGCCGCTCCGGTCGGTGCGGCAGGAGACGGCACGTCGCAGCGGCCGGACGGATTCGGCGCCGAGGTCGGCCAGTTCGGCAGCGGCCACCTCCTCCAGTCCCGGCGGCACCACGGCGATGACATCGAAGCGCTCGGTGGCCTGGGGGTGGGGGGTCATCTGGTCAGAACCCCCGCGCCGACGGCCCTGGCCGCTTCTGCCAGGGCGCCATCCCGGGTGGCGATCGGCAACGGCAGGTGCAGCGTCAGTTCCAGATCAGGCGCCTATCCATGATCGAATTATGGATGAGCTTCGCTGGCTGGGCTGGTGTCATGGCCTCCTGCCCGAGTCACTCCACAGATCCGCTTCGATCCCGAGGCTCAAGACGGCGACCCATCTGGCCGCCCCGTGGCCCGTATGAGCCGGTTGAGCCAGGGGCACACCCTTGGCGGCATCCTGATCGTCGAGATCGACGCAGAGGCTTCGACCGGCGATCTGGTGCTCGATGTCTCGCAGAGCTGTGCCTGGTGCTTTGCCGATGGGGCCAGCGAGCAGGCCTGGGCGATTCAGGCGAGGCTGCAGGCTTCGGCCAATCGCGAGGCCACCTGGGCGGCGGGCTGGGAGTTCGGATAGGCCGGCTGAGCCATGATCCGAACCACACCGTTCTCGGTGATTGGGCAGGTGGCCCAGCCGTGCTCCTGCTCCCGTGCCAACCACCCAGTGGCGGCTTGATGCAGCACATGGCCCTGATCGAGAAGGGCAATCAACACATTGATGTCGAGCAGGGCCCTGGCCATCAGAGACCTGCCTCATCGCGCAGGCGGTGGATCTGCTCATTGGTCACGAGCTGTCCGGCCTGGGAGGGGAAGGGGCGAAACCCTGCCACAGCAGGGGGGGAGTTGGCCTAGCAGGGCCCCATCGAGGCTGTGCCGCTCAGGGCGGCGCGCAGCAGCCGCGACACCATCTGCCCGGCCGAGGTGCACTGCAGGCGTGCCAGTTCCTTGGCCGCCGCCAGCGCATCAACGCATCAGCGAGGTATCCAGGTGGCCTGGTTCGGTGATGCCCACCCGGGCAGAACGCCCTTGCCACCGCCTGCCGATGCCATACTTCAACCGTCGCTCCTTCGGGAACGACTAGGTGGCTCACACCAATGTTTCGGACAGCGGTTCGATTCCGCTCAGCTCCATTCACCCGCTCCCGGTGCCGCCGGAAGTTTCTCGGGGCTGCAATGGTTTCGACGGGGCATAAGGAGGGTGACTGAAGCCTGCTCGGTAAGAGCAAACCCGTAACAGCGAACAACATCGTTCGTTTCTCCCGTCAAGCCGCCCCCGTGGCTGCCTGACACTCTTAACGGAGACGGGGTGAGGTCAGCCTTGTCACCCAAATGACCCATGGGCCCTGGAAGGGGCCTTTTCGCTGGGCCGGCATCCCGCCCGTGCTCGGTCGGTTCCTCTCACCCGCCGGCTGCGGCAAGGGGTCAAGAGTGGCAGCGTCCCCTCGGCTGCCGTTCCATGGCCCCCTTCCCGTTCTCCCAGCCCCCTGCCGGCACCGCGGTGGCCACCGTTTCGCTGCTGCACAACCTTCAGCCGATCGCCACCGGTCTGCGCGCAGCTCTGGAGCGCCTCGGCATCGCCGGGGTGGCGGAGATGGATCAGCGCCTCGAACGGGAGGGCCGGGTGGCGGTGTTTGAAGGCAGCACCGAGCAGGCCCGCGGCCTGGAGCGGGCCCTGCGGGCCCTTGGCTTGACCACCACACTCAATCTGCGCACCGCCGCGGTGCGGTCCCTGCGGCGTCCCTGGGGCTGAGCCGATCTACGGGCCTAGGGGGCGAATGTCGCTCCGGGGAAGCCGCTCCAGCGCTTGAGCTGCTCGATGCTCTGCACCCCTTCGAGGCGCTGGCTGCCCATCACCCAGGTGGGATAGGCCTTCACCGCGGCCGCCTGGCACTGCCGGCGGCCGTTCTCCTCCTTATCGCACTCCACGTAGGGCAGGCGGTTGCCGGCCTCCCTGCCGAACAGGTTTTTCTGCTGGAAGCAGGCGGGGCACCACCAGGCCCCGTAGAAGGTGATGCCCCGCTGCCGCAGCCATTCGCCCAGGGCCTTCTGCTCACTGCCGGAGGGTTCAAGGGCCTCGCCGAGGCTGGCGGTGGTGCTGCTGCCCGTGGGCGGCTGGGCACGGGCGGCGGGCATGGCCGCCGTGGCGCTGATCAGGCCGGCTGCGAGCAGCAGGGCCGGGAGGTTCCTCGCACAGGAGATCGTCATGGGGCTGGCCTGCCTGGTGCGGGGTGCAGATCGCAAATCTAGGCGGCTATTCAGAAACAGAGGGTTGCCGCGTTCGGCCTTCCGCCCTGCCCTTCCGACCACTGACACTGGAACAATGGCTAAGTCTGCCGGGTTCGTCCCTACCTTCCCGATGAGCTGCTGCTGATGAGCGTCAACGGTTACCGGGATTACTTCAAGGTGCTGGGGGTGGAGCGCGGTGCCGATGCCGACGCGATCAAGAAGGCCTTCCGCAAGCTCGCCCGCCAGTACCACCCGGATGTGAATCCCGGCGACCCCACGGCCGAGGCGAAGTTCAAGGAGGTGAGCGAGGCCTACGAGGTGCTCTCCGATCCGGAGAAGCGTCGCCGCTACGAGCAGTTCGGCCAGTACTGGAATCAGATGGGCGGCCCCGCTGGCGGTGGTGCCGGTTTCGATGTGGATTTCGGCCGTTACGGCAACTTCGATGAGTTCATCAACGACCTGCTCGGCCGCTTCGGTGGCCCCGGCGGTCCAGGGGGCGCCGGGGCCGGCGGTTTCGGCGGATTCGGGAGCGGTTTCCCCGGCGGCTTCGGGGGTGGATTCGGCGGCCCCGGCGCCGGCCGCGGCGTAGCGGTGGACCTCGACGCCGAGGCCACGATCACGCTCAGCTTCGCCGACGCCTTCCGTGGCTGTGAGCGCACCCTGGCGGTGAACGAGGAGCGCGTGCAGGTGCGCATCCCCCCAGGCGTGAAGGCCGGCAGCCGCCTGCGGCTCAAGGGCAAGGGCAACCTGCAACCGGGCACCGGCCGCCGCGGCGATCTGTATCTCAATCTCAAGCTGCAGCCCCATCCCGTCTGGCGGCTCGACGGAGACCAGTTGCGCGCCGAGCTGCCGCTCAGCCTCGATGAGCTGGCCCTCGGCGGTGAGGTGATGGTGGCCACGCCCGATGGCGAGGCCACTGTGCAGGTGCCCCCTGGCATGACCCTGGGCCGCAGCCTGCGTCTCAAGGGCAAGGGCTGGCCGCTGAAAGGCGGTCGCGGCGACCTGCTGCTCACCCCCACCCTGCGCATGCCCGAAATCCTGAGCGAGCGGGAGCGGCAGTTGCTGCAGGAGCTGCGCCAGGCCCGCAGCGTCGACCCCCGCCAGGGCTGGGTCGCATCCGCCCGGCTCTGATCTGCCCCGGCACCGCCACGACACGCAGGCGACCTTTCTGGGCGATGCGTCTTCGCGCGGCGGCCGTATTGGTGCTGGTTCTGCTGCCGGCATTGCTGTTCGCCCCGCTGCATGGCTGGGCCCGGCCGGAGACCCAGCCATCGGCTCAACAGGCTCTGGGCACCGATCCGCTGTCGGTCAGCGTGGGCATGCATGTGCGCAACATCTACAGCCTCTCGCTGCAGGATCAGACCTTCAAGGCCGAGGGCTGGTACTGGTTGAAGGTGCCGCCGGCGGTGCTGGAGCTGATGGAGAGCAGCGGGGTGGAGCCGCTGGAGATGGTGGAGCTGGTGAATCAGGTGGACAACTGGGACGGCTTGATCAAGCAGGTGGATGGAGAGGATCCTCCCCTGCCCGACGGTTCGCGTCTGCTCTCGTTCCGCTTCGCCGCCTCTTTTTATGTGAATGAGATCGACCTGCACCGCTCCCCCTTTGAGGTGATCCGCCTGCCACTGATCCTGGAGATCAGTCCGGATGCCCTGGCCGATCCCGCCGGCCGGGTGCGGCTGGTGCCGGAGGCGGGCAGTCGCGGCCTGCTGGGCGACTTCAGCAGCCTCTATGGCTATCGGCTGCAGCAGGTCAGTCTGCGGGGCTTCGACCATCGCTATCCCACCAGCTTCGGCACGCCAGGCGACAGCAGCTACAGCCGGGTGGAGCTGTTGATCGAGTACCAGCCCCAGCCCTGGGCGATGTTCACCCAGTGGATCCTGCCGCTGCTGCTGGTGATGTCTCTGGTGCTGCTGGCACCAAGCCTGGAGGGCACGCTGGGCGACGCCCGGCTGGCGATTCCTCCCACCGCATTGCTCACGCTGGTGTTTCTGCAGCAGACCTACAAGGCCGAGCTGCCCCCCACCGACTACCTCACGTTTCTCGATCTGCTTTATACCTATGGCTACGCGGTCTCGGTGGGGCTTTTCGTGCTCTTCCTGTGGGCCAGCAACCAGATGGAGGCTGCCGGTGAAGGGGAGCGGCAGCGCGTGATGCGTCGCATCAACCGGGTTGATCTGCGCTGCCAGATCGGTGCGGTGATCAGTTTCCTGCTGGTGGTGATGTTCGCCTGGTTCCGTTGAGCAGGGCACACGGTCCGTAGGATCCGCTCCAGCCAACGGCCTTCCATGGAGCTCTCCTACCGCCCGCGCCGGCTGCGGCGGACCCCGGCCCTCCGCGCCCTGGTGCGCGAGCACCATCTCGCCGCCACCGACTTCATCTATCCGCTGTTTGTGCACGAGGGGGCGAGCAACGAGCCGATCGGCTCGATGCCCGGTGCCAACCGCTGGAGCCTGGAGGGGTTGGTGGAGGAGGTGGGCCGCGCCTGGGACCTGGGGATCCGCTGCGTGGTGCTGTTCCCGAAGGTGGCCGATGGCCTCAAGACAGAAGACGGCGCCGAATGCTTCAACGAGCACGGGCTGATCCCCCGCGCCATCCGCCGGCTGAAGGAGGAGCACCCGGGCATGGCGATCATGACCGACGTGGCGCTCGATCCCTACTCCTGCGATGGCCACGACGGCATCGTGAGTGCCGAGGGTGTGGTACTCAACGATGAGACTGTGGAGATCCTCTGCCGCCAGGCGGTGGCCCAGGCCCGCGCCGGTGCCGACCTGATCGGCCCCAGCGACATGATGGATGGCCGCGTCGGTGCGATCCGCGAAACGCTCGATGAGGAGGGCTTCGAGCACGTGGGCATCATCAGCTACACGGCCAAGTACGCCTCCGCCTACTACGGACCCTTCCGCGATGCGCTGGATTCAGCGCCGCGTGCCTCGGCCGGCAAGCCGATTCCCACAGACAAAAGCACGTATCAGATGGATCCGGCCAACGGCCGCGAGGCGATCCTCGAAACCC
>JBIIJS010000185.1:0-5252 GCA_044233605.1 Cyanobium sp.
CAGCAAGAATACTTTTGATCCCGGATCCATGGGGATTCACATCCTTACGGGTGGTAATCCGGTGGATAATGCTGGTGCCACCACCTACGACTCGATGGAGGGTACATCTATCGACGACACCTTCAATTTCACCTCCACGGTGTTGAAGAACATTCAATCCATCAGCTTGGGCACCGGGGATGATGTGCTCTTCACTGCCCCAACGGTCAAGGGCGTCACCGTGTTGTACGACGGCGGCGGCAATACGGTTGTGGGTGATTCTCTGACCCTGAATTTAACCTTTGCAGACTTCCGCAAACTCAACCAGAGCGGTCGCTACACCTTTGACCTACAGCCTTATCTGGACGATCCAAACAGCAAGACTCTTACCAGTACCAGTCTGGATATGGCGGCCAGTGGTTGGGAAAGGGCCTCGGTGTCGGCCATCGCCCCTGCCGTTTACAACAGTCTGCCCGGTGACCCCGCGGCCTTCACTTACAACACGGTGTTCGGTCTCAGCGACTCCACGATCCGCAGTGGTGAGTCGCTCAATCTCAGTGGCCTTGCCGTGGCCAGCTCCGGTGCCGAGGCCTCCTCCGCCAACGACGTCTCTTCCGCGCTGGTCCAGGCCAACCAGGTGATGGGTGCCCAGGCGGTCACCCTTGACGCCGGCACCGACCTCAGTGGCAGCAGCACGGCCAGCCACCAGGCCAGCGCCTCGGCCGTCACCGGCAACAACCGCAGCGATGCCGTGCTCTCCGCCTATGGCGTCGGCGCCGACCTCAGTGATTTCAGTGCGGGTCGCAACCTCAGCCTCAACCTCAGCGGCTCCACCGACGGGCTCGCCAAGGCCAGCTCGATCGGCTACATCGCCAATGCCGCCGGCACTGTCGATGTGGTGGGCAGCAGTGACAGCAGTGTCAGCGCCGGCCAGAACCTCACCCTCTCCGCCCTCGGCGTGGCCAGCCAGGACGTGCAGGCCAGCAACGTCCAGGGCGTCTCCCTGGCCACCCTGGCCAGCCGCAGCGCCGGCATCAGCGACCCCAACGTGGCCGTTTCCGGCGACAGCGCCGACGGCCTCACGGCCGGCCAGGCCCTGACCCTCACGGCCCGGGCCGCTGCCACCAACAGCGTGCGCAGTCAGGGCACCACGGTCGATCAGATTGCCACCCTCAACCTGGTGGATGCAGGTCCCGCCGCTGACGACTTCCTGCAGAGTGCCCTGGTCGGCGACCAGTTCCCCCTGATCAACGGAGACCGGATCCGCTTCAGCACAGCCGG
This sequence comes from Cyanobium sp., assembly GCA_044233605.1. GTDB lineage: Bacteria > Cyanobacteriota > Cyanobacteriia > PCC-6307 > Cyanobiaceae > Cyanobium. The sequence continues at coordinate 1,261 of JBIIJS010000185.1, forward strand.
CGGGGGCGTGCTGGCCGACCGGGACTATTGGGTGTTCAACCGCAACGCCTTCACCGGCACCTTCCAGATCTCCGACCAGCCGGGCGGCGAACCCGTCGCGATCAGTGCCAATACGGCCCTGGGGGCCTACCGGCCCGCCGATGCCCTGGCAGACGCCTTGGCCAGCAGTACCGCCGTACAGCTCTCCCGTATCGGCGTTGGCAATGAGGCCCTACAGGCTGGTTCCGGCCTGGGGGTGAGCGCTGAGGCCAGCCAGGTGCTCACCATCGCGGCCAACAGTGTGGATGGGGCCGCCGCGGCGGGCCTCAACCGTATCGGCGGGTTTGAGGGCATGGATGCCGCCGTCCGCAGTCTGGTGGTGGCCCAGAAGGGCACCTCGGCCTCGGCCGCGGGCCCCGCCAGTCTCGACCTCTCCGCTTCCCTGCTCGCCGGCCTCGAAGCGCGCAGTGTGGCGGATCGGGCCGACAGTGAAGCCAATGCGGCGGTGGTGGCCAGCGACAGCTCCAGCACGAGCGCCGGCCAGGGCTTGACAATCAAGGCCTCCGCCAGCAACAACCTCAGCAGCACCGCCACCAGTACCGATGGCTCCGCCCAGGCCCGCAGCGGCGCCGGCGCCGGCGCCGGCGTCAATCTGGCGGTCGCCGGCCTCCCCCCGGACGCCATCAGTGCCCAGGCCGGCAGCTATGGCGCCAGCAGTGGTCTGGTCAACGCCAGCCAGCAGGCTGGCGGTGCCCTCGCCATCACCGCCAGTGCCAGCAGCGAGCAGCAGGCCGTGGCCAGCACCGCCGGTGGTAGCCGCAGCCTGCCCCCAGCCTCCTCCTCCAGCGTTGGCTACCTTCTGGTCCCCAACAACCAGCTGGCCGATGGCGATCCGATCCGGATCAGCGCCGACGGCGGCTCCGGCCTCAGCACCAGCACCGCCTACCGGGCCGGCACCCTCGGTTTCACAGTCGATCCAATCGCCGACACGATCACCTCCAGCAGCGGCATCGCCTACAGCCCCGGCGATCCGATCCGCTTCCGCCTCAACAGCAGCACCGCCCTCAACGACGGCAACAATCCCACCGGCCGCTCCGGCCTCAGCTTCGGCACCACCTACTACGTGCTTGGCACCGGCACCAGCTTCCAGGTGTCGGCATCGGTTGGAGGGCCGCCGGTGCCTCTCACGGCCGACAGCATCGGCTCCGCCGACACCCTGCTCGACGCGGACCGGATTCGGGTGCTGGAGCCCCTCGGCAGTGGCCAGGCCTATGGCCAGGCCACCATCACCAACAACATCAGCCCCATCACCCTGGTGCAGCCGAGCGCCGCCGTTGCCCTTGCCGGCGGCCGCGATGGCGACACCATGCTGAGTTTCGCCAACAGCAGCAACAGCGCCACGGTGTCCGGCCTCGACGGCCAGGCGGACCAGAACGGCAGCCTCCGCTCCCTCAGCGCCGGCGAGCAGGCCACCATCTCAGCCCTGGCCAGCGGCGTGGTCACGGCGGTGGCCACCAACACCGCCGGCGAGGCCCTCGCCACCGGCTCCCAGGTCGCCGACGGCCTCAAGGACCTGGCGATCACCGCTGGCAGCGATGGCACCATCACCGCCAGCAGCAAGCTCACGGGCAACGCCGAGGCCGCCAGCGTCGGTCTGCCCAGCCAGATCGCCGCCGCCCTCGCCAACCTCACCATCAGCGCCCGGGGCCTGACGGCCAGCGACGCGGCCAATGACATCTCGATCGGTGGCGTGGGCGATGTGGATGCCACCGCCAGCCTGGCCGGCCGCAGCACCGCCAGCACCGTGCTCGGTGACAGTGATGCCCTGGCCGCGCTCAAGGCCACCGGCCTTGAGGCCCTCAGCAATGGCTTCACGGCCACGATCGGCCAGCAGGGCGACATCAGCGCAACCGCCACCATCGGCTCGCTGGCCGCACCCCTGATCATCAGTGCCCTTAGCAGTGCCGAGGGCGACGCCACGGCCCAGGCCGCTGCCGCTGGCATCGGCATCCTCGGCACCTACGACGCCACCGCCCCGGCAGGCTTATCCTCCCTCCAGGCCGGCACCAGACAGGGTGATATCAGCGGCACGGCCAGCGCCGATCTTCAACTGAGCGCCACCGCCACCAATGGCGCCGCCTCGGTCACGCTTGCCGATGTGTCTGGCAGTGGCCGTGCCTCGATCACCGGTATCGAGAACATGGCCCTCACCGCCGGCGCCGGCCTCAGCGGGGTCGATGCCACGGCCGCCGGCAGGGCTAACCTAACCTCCCAAAGTGTGGTGTCCGATGCCTCCAGTCAGGGCAACACCTCCGCCACCGGCCTGTTCAGTTCCTCCGTCGATGCCTTGCCGGTCTCCTTTGCCGATAACGGCCGGATCGCCGCCATCGCCCAGCAGAGCAGCTTTGCTCAGAGCATCTCTGTGAACGGCAACGCCGGTTCGACCCTCAACAACACGAGCCTCGGCATCGGCAACGCCACGATCACGATCTCCGGGGATGGCAGCCTGGAGGCCCGCGCCCTTTCCCAGCTCGACAGCCGCTCCCAGACGGTTGCCGGAGCCGCCAGCGCCTGATGCTGCCTGCCGACCATCTTCCCGCCGACCTCCGTGAGGCCGTTGCCGTAACGGCTCGCCAACCGATCGCTGAGTTGTTGTTGCAGCGGGGCCTTCTTCGCCAGACGGCCTCGGAGCTTTTGCTGCAGCGCCTGCGGGATTCGGTCACCTTCACCCCTGAGGAGGAGCCCCTGGTGCTTACCCGCCTCTGGGACGGGGTGCCCGGTGATCCCCCCGCCAGCCTCCAGGGCGACTGGATCGCCACGTTGCCAGAGTTGATTCAGGGCCCGCTGCGGGATCGCTGGAATCAGATCAGACTGCAGAAATGGATCGAAACCACTTATCACGAACGCCTGGAGCCCTACTTCCTCGAGCGCCGCGCCGATCTTGAGCAGGTGGTGTACGGCATGATCCGCCTGCGCAATCAGGGGGCCGCAGAGGAGTTGTACCTCCGACTGCTCGATGACAACGCCGATTTCGGCAGCCTGGCCCGCAGCCATTCCCTCGGCGAGGAGCGCTTCACCCATGGTCTGGTGGGTCCGATGCTGATCAGTCAGCCCCACGCCACGATCCGCGCCGTGCTCGAGAAACTCACCGTGGGGGAGGTGCATCCGCCCTTCAGGGTGGAGAACTGGGTGTTGCTGCTGCAGATGGAACACCGCCAGCCCGCCAGCCTCACTGATGCCATCCGGCTGCAGCTCTACAACGAGCTGTTCCAGAAGGATCTGGAGGCCACCCTCGACCAGCAGCTGCAGGCGATTTATCCCACCCTGCTGCCCCAGGAGTCGCCGTTGCTTCCGTCACCGGTGGCTTGATCGATGGCTGATTCCGGCCAACTGCTTGAGCTGCTGCGTTCTTTTCCGTTCCTGGCCGATCAGCCGTCTGAGGTGCTCGATCGCCTGGTGAGCCAGGGCCAGCTGCTGCGCTTCTCGCTCGGCCAGCCGATCAGTCGGCTGGAACAGGCGCCGCCACAGATGTTCTTTCTGCTGCAGGGCACCGCCCGCTCGGTGGTGATGGCCAGTCGCCTGTCAAAGGGCGTGGCCACGCTGCAGCGGCTTGATCCTGGCGCCGTGATGGGTTGGACCGCCCTCAGCTGTACGCGCAACTGGGAGACGATTCTGGCCTCCACCGATCTGGTGGTGCTGGCTCTGCCCCATGCCGCCCTGCGGCAGGAGATGGCCAACCATCCGCCGCTGGCCCAGCGCATCGGCAGCAGTGTCAATCCCTCGGAACTGTTCGCGGTGCTCGATGCGCACCTGCGCGAGTACCCCCGCGCCCTGTCCCATGAGGTGGTCGAAGCTGCCGTGGCGCTGGCCGATGGCACCCGTGCCGTCGTGCTTAGCCCGGAGCAGCTGCAGGCCACCACCTTCCCGCCGGAGCGGCTGTGGCTGGTGGCCTCCGGTGGCCTGCCGTTGGGTACGGCCCTCCCTACCAGCCTGGCGATCGCAGATGATCAGCC
>JBIIJS010000186.1:0-5241 GCA_044233605.1 Cyanobium sp.
GCATCGGACGGATCGGCGATCAGGCGGTGGTGCTGCTGGGGCACCAGAAGGGCCGCGACATGAAGGAGAACGTGGCCCGCAACTTCGGCATGGCCTCCCCCGGCGGCTATCGCAAGGCGCTGCGGCTAATGGAGCACGCCGACCGCTTCCGCCTGCCGATTCTCACCTTCATCGACACCCCTGGCGCCTACGCCGGCGTGCTTGCTGAGGAGCAGGGCCAGGGGGAGGCGATCGCCGTCAACCTGCGCGAGATGTTCCGGCTGCGGGTGCCGATCATCGCCACCGTGATCGGCGAGGGCGGCTCTGGAGGTGCCCTCGGCATCGGCGTGGCCGACCGTCTGCTGATGTTCGAGCACAGCGTCTACACGGTGGCCAGCCCGGAGGCCTGCGCCTCGATCCTCTGGCGCGATGCCGCCAAGGCGCCCGCGGCGGCCGAGGCCCTGCGCATCACCGGCCCCGATCTGCTGCAGCTGGGGGTGATCGATGCGGTGCTGCCCGAACCCTCGGGCGGCAACCACTGGGCACCGCTGCAGGCTGCCGAAACTCTCCGAACGGCCCTGCTCGAGCAGCTGGGGGCGCTGCAGGCTCTGCCGGAACGGGAGCTGCTGGAGCAGCGCTATGCCAAATTCCGCCGCATGGGCCGCTTCCTGGAGAGCGGCACGCCGGATCCGGGCCGGGCTGTTTAGGGTTCGCACGCCTGGATTTCGTTCGTTTTTCCCTCCGTTGCCCACCACCTTGATCACCGGCGCATCCCGCGGCATCGGCGCGGCGGCAGCCCGGCGCTTCGCCGACGCCGGACACGATCTGCTGCTCGTCGCCCGTCCGAGTGAGCAGCTCGAAGCGCTTGGCCAGGAGCTTCGCAGCCGAGGCCGCCGGGTCGAAATCGCCGGTATTGATCTGAGCGACCCTGCCGCGATCGAACCGGGCCTGGAGGATCTGTGCGGGCGGGGCCTGAGCCCGTCAGTGCTGATCAACAACGCCGGTGCCGCTTGGACCGGCGCCCTGGCGGACATGCCGCTGGAGCGCTGGCAGTGGTTGCTGCAGCTCAATCTCACCAGCGTTTTCCAGGTGTGCAGCGCTCTGCTGCCGCGATTGCGCGCCGGGGGCGGCGGTCTGATCATCAATGTCAGCAGCCACGCGGCCCACCAGGCGTTTGCCGACTGGGGGGCCTACTGCGTCAGCAAGGCGGCGCTTGTCTCCCTCAGCCGCTGCCTGGCCACCGAGGAGAGAAGCCACCGGATCCGGGTCTCCACCCTCACCCTCGGTTCGGTGAATACACCACTCTGGGATAGTGAAACCGTCGTCAGTGACTTTGATCGGCGTGCCATGCTGAGCGCCGATCAGGCGGCCGACGCCCTGCTGTATCTGGCCCAGCAGCCCGCAGACCAGACGGTCGAAGACATCACCCTCATGCCGGCAGCCGGCGCCTTCTGAACCCTCCATGACCTCCACCCTTCCCCAAGGCCTCGGTTCGCGCGACCGAACACCGCCCGATCGCAACGGCCAAAGCACTGGTTCCGAGTCGACGCAGCTCCCCATTCCGGTCAGCCTGCGCATCCGCCGCCGCCTTGAAGAAGCCGGTGTGCCCTTTCTGGCCAACGACAACATCGCCAACCACATCGGAGAAGGTGAGCTCAATCTGCTGCAGGAAGAGGTGACGATCCGGGTGCGTGAGCTGCTGCGCAGCCTGGTGATCGACATCGACAACGACCACAACACCGCCGAAACCGCGGAGCGGGTGGCGAAGATGTATCTGCAGGAAGTGTTTAAAGGCCGCTATCACGAGCAGCCAAAGATCGCAAGTTTCCCCAACGTCAAGAAACTTGACGAAATCTATACTGTGGGGCCGATCTCGATTCGCTCAGCCTGTTCGCACCACCTGGTGCCGATTCTCGGCAGTTGCTGGATCGGCATCAAGCCGGGAGAGCGGGTCATCGGCCTGTCCAAGTTCAGCCGTGTGGCCGATTGGGTATTCTCCCGGCCCCACATCCAGGAGGAGGCGGTAATGATCCTCGCCGATGAGATTGAGCGCCTCTGCCAGCCCCAGGGCCTGGCGATCCTGGTGAAAGCGCAGCACTACTGCATGAAGTGGCGCGGCGTCAAGGAACCCCAGACCAGCATGGTCAATTCAGTGGTGCGCGGCGATTTCCGCCACGATCCGAGCCTCAAGCAGGAATTCTTCGAGCTGGTCAAGCAGCAGGAATCCCTGCTCAGCCATTGATCCTGGTCCGGATCCTGATCAGGGGCCGAGCACAGGGCCCAGCGGCGCCGAGGCGCTGCGCTGGGCGCCTCCATCGGTTGGCAGGGCCACCACCACCATCACCTGCTGGCCTACATCCGCCGTACCCAACCGGTAGCTGGGCCCACCTGCACCGATGATCAGCAACCAGGCCGATCCATCGGAGCTTCGCCGGTACCAATGGAAGGCAGAGGGCGGCAGTCCGACCATGGCGTCGGCCTGCATGCTGGCCCGCAGCAGCTGACCCTGCCGCGCCTCACCCTGCAGCAGCAGTTGGCGCAGGCCACTGATGCGCTGCTCCACCGCGCCCTCCAGGGCCTGATCGGTGCGGATCTGGCCGTCGAGGATGCGAATCTGCTGCTGCGGGTCGGCGGTGATACCCGGTACACACTGCAGCGTGCCTTCCACCAGCTGGCAGCCCACCAGGTCCTGGGCGCGCGCGTCATAGTCAGAGACCGCAGGCACCAGCAGGGCCCCCAGGGTGGCGGCGGCGCCCAGCAATCGCAGGGCAAAGATCGGGGCGACGGGGAAGAACGGGGAGGCGGGCACGGGATCGGGCTCAGCGGTGCCCCGATCCTGCCGCGGCGCGCACAGCCCGTACCAAGGCGGTCACGCGGTGGAGGTTCTTGATGCCCGGCCGGTCCTCGACGCCACTGGAGGCGTCGAGACCGGTGGGCTGCAGCCGGGCGAGCAGGGCGGGCGCCCGCTCGGGCGTGATGCCGCCGGCCAGCCACCAGGGCAGCGGTGGCGCGAAACCTGCCAGCCACTCCGGCGGAATCGCCTGGCCCGTGCCGCCCAGCTGATCCGGCACCCAGGCATCGAGCAGCAGGGCATCGACACAGTCAAACCAGTCGGCACAGGCCGCGAGCTGCCCCGGGCTGCGCACACGCAGCGCCTTCCAGACCGGCAAGGAGAGATGGCGGCGCAACTCCGCGCAGCGCTGCGGGCTCTCATCCCCATGCAACTGGATCACATCGTGGCCGCACCCCGCCTGCAGCGCCGGCCAGTCGGCCTCGGTCGGATCGGCCACCACCAGCACCCGCCTGCAGCTGGGTTTCTCGCTGCGCACGGCCTCGAACAGGGCCGGACGCAGGGCCGGCTCGAGGTGGCGCGGCGAGGCCGGCACGGCGATCACGCCGATCGCATCCACCCCAAGCCTGGCCACCGCCCTGGCCTGGTTGGGGAGGCGCAGACCGCAGATCTTGAGCAGCGTCACGGGCAGCGGAGCGAAGACACGGAACGGGGCCGCACTTCTTTCTAGGATTCCTGTCTACGCTCCAGGGAAGGCCTGGGGTCTGCCACACCCTGGAGAGCGCACCCTGAAGCCCGTGTCCGAAGGCTGGCAGCTGCTGAAGATCCGCGGCATTCCCGTGCGGATTCACCCGAGCTGGTTCGTCATCCTGCTGCTGGTGACCCTCGCGCTGGAGCGCTCCTACCGCAGCCAGCTCGCGGGCCAGCTGGGCACCACGTCGATCTGGTTCGTGGCACTGGCCACCGCCCTGCTGCTCTTCGTCTCGGTGCTGCTCCACGAGCTCGGCCATTCCCTGGTGGCCCTGGCCCAGGGGGTGAAGGTGCGCAGCATCACCCTGTTCCTGCTCGGCGGGGTGGCCAGCGTGGAACGCGAGTGCGCCACCGCCCGCGGCGCCCTGCTGGTGGCGGCGGCCGGGCCGGCGGTGAGCCTGCTGCTCGGAGCAGCCCTCTGGCAGGGGCGGCATGTGATCAGCCATCTCTCGCCGGTGCTGGGGCAGATGGTGCTCGACCTTGCGGTGCTCAACCTCACCCTCGGCCTGTTCAACCTGCTGCCAGGCCTGCCGCTCGACGGCGGCCTGATCGTCAAAGCGCTGGTGTGGCAGATCAGCGGCAGCCAGCGACGCGGCATCGAGGTTGCCAACGCCAGCGGGCGCTTCCTTTCCTGGCTGGCGATCGGCCTGGGCAGCTACCTGCTGCTGCGCGGCGGCGGCATCGGCGGCGCCTGGCTGATGTTGCTGGGCTGGTTCGGCCTCGGGGCGGCGCGCAGCCAGCAGCAGCTGCTGCAGGTGCAGCGGGTGCTGCGGGATCTGAGCGTGAAGGAGGTGGCCCAGCGCCGCTTCCGGGTACTGGAGGCCTCCACCACCCTGCGCCAGCTCAGCGAATTGCGCCTGCGGGAATTCATCGGCCCGCAGACCCCGAAGGATGCGCCGCCGCCCGACTGGCTGCTGGTCTGCGACCGGGGGCGCTGGAAGGGCGTCATTGATGACAGTCCCCTGCAGGAGCTGCCGGTGCAACGCTGGGACCTCGAGCTGGTGCGTGATCACCTTCGCCCCCTCGACAGCCTGCCTTCGATCGGTGAGAGCGATCCTCTCTGGAAGGCAGCCCTGAGGCTCGAGGAGAGCGGTGCGACCCGGCTGCTGGTGCTGAGCCCGGCGGGCCTGCCCAGCGGCACCCTCGAGAAACCGGAGCTGGCCGAAGCGGTGCTTCAGCGCCTCGGCCTGCGCCTGCCACCGGAGATGGTCGCCCTGGCCCGACGCCAGGGCACCTACCCCCTCGGCCTCAACCTGGCGCAGGTGGCTCAGGGCATGGTGACGGCCGGAGAGGTGGTGCCGGCCGGCAGCCGCCCAGGGCCGGGGCGATCCGGGCCAGTTCCGCCGCTGTGAGCGGCTGATCCAGCAGGGCCGCTGCCATCGGCAGATGGCGTTCCGCTGCCTGACGCAGCCGCTCCTCCAGGGCCCGACCCTGCAGCGGCAGGGGAGCCAGGTCGGGTGGATCATGGCCGAACAGCTCTCGCCAGAGCCCGGCCGGCGGGCTGAGCAGGATGCTGCCGTGCTGCAGCAGGCAACCGCGCCGCCACAGCTGGGCACTGCCGATCCGCTTGGCCCCGTCCGCCTGCACCAGGTCGGCGGCGGTGCTGGTGGCGAAGCAGCTGCTGCGCTGGAGGGAGGCTGCCTGGTGCCCGAAGCGCAGCGGCTGGCCCAGCCCCGCGAAGGCCTGCAGCAGCCACTGGCAGGCCAGCCCGTAGGCCTCCT
>JBIIJS010000188.1:0-5147 GCA_044233605.1 Cyanobium sp.
CAGGAGCGCACCGGCTCTGCCGCTGCAGGTTGAAGAGCAGGGCATCCACTTGGGCCACAACCGAACGCAGCAGCTTGGGGTTTTGACGCTCCGCCAGCGGCAGACCGCACAGGCGATCACCCATCGCTCGGATGGGGGCTGAGTGATCAGCCGCGCTTTCAGGGTTGGTGTCCTGTTCGGGCTCCGCTCCGCAGATCAGACAGAGCTGGTCGGTTGGGGCCAGGGCATGGCCGTTGCGACAGCTCTGCACAGCAGAACCATTGATCGGGATCTCCGTTCCAGGGGGGCTTTCCGCTACCGGTGGTGAGGTAGTGGCAGGAGCCTGAACCGGGGCAGCCGCAGGAACCGGTGCTGTGGCGAATGCCTCCACATCCAGCAGGTTGTACTGGCAACTATCGCCGTTGTCCCGCAGACCCTGGCAGTAAATCTCAGCCGGATCATTGGCATGGCCGCAGGCCGGGCAGAACTTGCTGAGTCGGCCGCTCATGGCCGTACCTCCACAGGGGGTTGATCGGAACTGGAGAAGGCAAGACCCTGTGACCGGAGCCTTTGGTGCAGAGCGATGAGGTCATCGGGATGGGGAATCCCCGCCATCCAGAGACGATCGCCATCCCAGCAGAGATCCAGGGCCCGACGGTCGGGCAATACCCGATAGCGGTCTGCAGCGAGCGCTGTCAGCCGATACAACCGCTGGTTGTCTGACCCTCGCAACGCCAGGGTGTGCCCTGCGCCGGCCTGGTAGGGATCGCAGATCAGCACATCGATCAGTCCAAGCAGGTTGGCGTACTGCTGCTGGAGATGCTCCCAGCTGAAGCCGGAGAACACCAGGATGTCGCCGGCGTGGTGCTGACGCCACCAGCGCAGCAATTGCTCCAGCGCCAGGGGCTGCTCGAAGGGTTCTCCTCCGGACACAGTGAGCCCATCGGCCTGGCCAAGCCAACTATTGATGCTCGCGGTGAGTGCACTGAACGGGACCTGACCATGCCCATGGGCCCAGGTATCCCGGCTGATGCAGCCCGGGCAGTGGAGGGAGCAACCCTGGACCCAGATGGCGACTCGCTGACCATAGCCGAGGGTGCTGACAGGAAAGTGCAGGCGGTTGATGTTGATGGTTGTGGCTGCAGGCGTTTGTTGTGCTTCCATCTCAGCTCTCTCCTGCCGCACTGGGGTGGAGCACGGTGAGACCACCCTCGAGGGTGATCGTGTTGATCACCAGCGGACCCTCACCGGGGTTGTCAAACAGCAGCCGGGCCAACGGATTGACGAGATGGGCCTCCAGTTGATTGCGAATTCCGCGGCCGCCATCAGAGAGGTCGCTCAGGCAGATCTCACGCAGCCGGGTGCGCACGGCATTGCTGAGCTCTACCAGCCGGCCGGTGGCCTGCTCAACCCGCTCAAGAATGGCCTCAACCATCATGGAGACGATCTGGTCGGCCACATCGGGCCGGATGAAGTCAAAAACAATGATGTTTTCACCGATCCGGTTGAGAATCTCCGGACGGCCAAGCTCCAGCTTGAAGTAGCGGTCGATTTCGGAGGACACCTTATGCTCTACCGTTTTAAAGTCTTCTTCCTGGGTGGTATTGGCTACCCGTTCACCCGATGAATCACGGCGATAGATGCCGAGGTTGGATGTGAAGATCAGGAACGCTTCTGAGAAGTAGACCCGTTCTCCTCGGCCTGATGTAAGCACGCCGTCATCAAGAACTTGCAGGAATTTGTCAAGGATGCGGGGATGGGCCTTCTCAATTTCATCAAAGAGGACCACCGAAAACGGCTTTTCGCGAATGGCATTGGTGAGTTCACCGCCGGTGTCGTAGCCCACATATCCCGGTGGCGCACCGATTAGGCGCTGATCTGAGTGCTCTGCCGAGAACTCGCTCATGTCAAAGCGGATGTAGGCACTTTCATCGCCAAACAGCAGCTCGGTGATGGTCTTGGCCAGTTCTGTCTTGCCCGTACCGGTTGGACCAGCGAGGAAGGCCACACCACGGGGCCGGCCCAGACGGCCCTGCTCACCAGTGAGCCCAATCACGGCCCGTTTGACGATGTCGAGCATCTTGGTGACCGCATGGGTCTGGCCCTTGATCCGCCGGGCCACCATGGCGTCCGCATCCCGGATGCGCTGACGATCGAGACTGGCCCAGGGGTTCTCAGTGACGCCGAGCTTGTAGCGGCGAATGCCGTCGCCGATTGCGGTAAGGGGTACTAATTCCCGCCGGCAGAGCTCGGTGATCGCCACCAGGTCCACCAACAGCAGCCCATCGCATTGCTCGATCAGGGTGGTTTCGGCGGCCTCGATCTCCCCTGCTTTGGCACCGGCAGCACCCGGCAGGCCGGCCACCAGGGTGCCGGCCAACTGGCGACGGCTGCTGCGATCGGGTGGCGGCACGGAGATGGAGCGGAGCCGGGGGTTGTTGACCACCAGCCAGGGAGGCAGATCGCCTTCTTTATCCGCAATCCACAGCAGGGGGTTGAAGAGCGGGGTCTGATTCGGTCCGACAGGCTGAGCCCGCACTTCATGGGAGAGCACTTGGGCGGTGGTGAACCAGTGGTGCTCATCGGCGCTGGGCAGGTCCACCCTGCAGAGATAGCGCGATGAGAAATCAGCCAACAGAGCGATGCGGCCGCCTGGGTGATGAAGGATCGCCGGCAGCAACTCGAAGAGTCGGGCCGTTGTGGCCGCAGCGCGCCCGGTTTCGCTCCAGCTCAGGCCCAGAAACCCGAGGGCTTCCGTTTCAGCCGCCAGATTGACGCCTTCACCAAGGGGGATGGAGAAGCCGTTAACCGGATCGAAGGCCAACAGGTGGCTGATCCCCGCGGTGCGCAACAAGGTGCCCAGGTAGCCCAGCAGGGGCAGAGGCCGGGCTCGACCGTCTGCGTGCCCTTTCCAGGGATAGCGGTCCCGGATGTTGCCGCTGAGCAGGAACTGGCTCTTGAGCGGCAGGAAGCGCAGGAGATCGCGGCTCCAGCGGGGCAGCTCAAGCTCCTGGATTGTGGAGGGATCAACGCTCATGGACTCTGATCCCGACCATTGCCTGCCCAGGGCCTGCTACCCGGCAGCTCGCAGCCTGCGTCATTCGGACAGCGTGTGGTGGTCTTGCAATGCGCCATCTGCCGGCGAGTAGCGAACATGGGGGCGGCAGCCAGCGAGCGCTGATAACAGTCTGTACTGCAGGAGGTCACGCACGCAGATCTACCTACAGCTTTTTGCTCTTGCCTGGCTGGACTATGCAGGATCTGCATGATTCGTACTGATTCACTTGGAACCAGGCGGGTTGGCAGATGGGTCAGGTCCAGAGAAGAAAGCCCTGGCCATGGCCGTGAAGAACCACCTGGGCCGCAGGAGGCCCATCCAGAGGCGAACAGATGTTCAGCCATGAACTATGCACTCCCTGCATACTTTGGCGTCTTTTATGTCAAAGGCGATGAAGAGAGGAGTCATGGCTAGCAGCCGCTGCTCCGTTTGCGCTATTGCTGGATAAGTCACCCCGCTTCAGGCTTCCGGTGTCATCGCGCAGCACGTCCCGAGCAACCAGCGGAAGCGGGCCGCGCAAAAAACTCGATCGTTTTGTTGTTCAGAACCGCATTGCCGAGCTTCTACAAGCAGGGCCACCCGACGCCACTGCGCTGCTGGCCTTCGCTGAGTTCATCCACGGCAAGCCCTTCCCCGAGCCGGTGCTCAGCCTCACCCAGCTCAAGCGTGAGGTGTGCCGGGTGTTCGGCTGCACGAACGCCACGGAGCTGCGCAAATCGAAGGAGTTCACCATGGCGATGGCTGGCCGCAGCTTTGATCTCAAGACCAAAGCCGACTGGCAGAAGCTGTATCGCGAGTGGGTGGGGGTGCCGCATGCGGAACGCAACCGCAGCGGTGCCACCTGCATTAACGGGATTGATGTGCTGGAGAACTTCCGGCCCTGGCACGTGTTCGGTCTGGAGCCCTCCACGGCCAGCGCGGATGACATCAAAGAAGCCTTCCGGCGCCTGGCTAAGGAACACCACCCGGATGTGGGTGGTGATCCTCGGGTGATGGAACGGCTGCAGAAGATGCGTGATTCGTTGCTGGCGTTCCGCTGATGACCTCCACGCCTTCCACACCGAGAAGTAGCGCAGGCCGGCGGCGTGAGCGCGACGCGTTCAGCGATAAGGAAGCCGCAAAGATGTTGGGCATCCCGGTGAGCAAGCTCTACCGGATCTGTGACTTCTTTGATTCGGATCCCGATGACGCCTGGGATCTGATTGAGGGGGAGTTCTTTGAATTCGAGCCCGGCCAGGCCCGCAAGCGCCGCTTCTATGAAGAAGGGGTGATGGCGATCGCCAAGTACCTGGAGGACACCGAGGGGGGCAGCTTCCTGGCCCGACTCAAGGAGTTCTTCACCCATCACCGCGCCCGGGTGACGCGGGCGCTGGTGCAGCGGCGGATCATCCAGGTCACCCAGGACCGTGCGGGCCTGGTGATCCGCGGCGAGCTGGTGTTTCTGCAGCAGCGCTCGGTGGTGCGGGTGCTGGGCACCAACGGCAAGGGCATGGCCGGCACGCTGCGCCGCATCGAGGAGGAGAGCGCCGGCCTCGATGGCGCCGAGGGCCTGGAGATCGATGTGCATTTCGCCGACTTCGAGGATGCCGACAGCCGCCACTGGAGCCAGCGCGGCATTGCCCGCCTGGCGCGCACGATGCACGAGCGGGGCCGCATCACCAAGGCCCGCAAGGCCTGGGTGAAGGCGGTGGCCGATGTGGCGGAAGACTGCTTCGAGGTGCAGCGCAAGGTGCTGGAAAGTCACGAAGCCCGCGTGCGAACGGCCATGGAGCGGGCCCGCAGCAAGGCCAAGGCCTGTGCGGTGACCCAGAAGAAGCCCAACGCTGCCGACCGCAATCCAATCGAGCTGGAGGCCCACCACCTGTTCGATGCCGCCTCACGGCCGGATCTGGCGGCACTGGACGACAACCTGCTGGTGATCAGCTCGGCACTGCACCGCAACTTCCACAAGTGGATGGGCAACCGCCCCTGCGAACCGAAGGACTTTGTGGACTACCTGCTGCGCAACGAACTCACCCACTTCGAGGGCAGCCCCAGCACCCGCGCGCGGCAGGAGGCCCGCCAACAGAAGCTGATCCACCGGCTGGAGCTGTTGCAGGCCCGCTACGAG
>JBIIJS010000187.1:0-5147 GCA_044233605.1 Cyanobium sp.
GATCGTTTTGACATTGCGCTTCTCCCATTCGGGCCGTAGGCGCGCCACCTCCCCAAGCTCGGTGGTGCACACCGGTGTGTAGTCGGCGGGGTGCGAGAACAGCACGACCCAGGAGTCGCCGGCGAAGTCGTAGAGGTTGATCGGACCCAGCTGGGAGTCCTGGGTGAAATCGGGGACGGTGTCTCCGAGCTGCAGGGCCATGGGGGAAACAGTTGTCAGCCTTCGAATGCTGGCACAGGACCTTCCCCTTCGTCGTCCCGGCTGCCCGGGCTGGTGGGCCAGTGGCTCAGCTGCCGCCGCAGGCCCCGCAGACCGAGGCAGGCCGTGGCGGAGACGAACAGCATCTGCGGCACCAGGGCCCGGGCCCGATCGAGTTCATCCGCGGGGCAGCGATCGATCTGGTTGCCGATCACCAGCCGCGGCACCCGCGATCCCAGGGAGTCGAGGATCGCCGTGACGGTGCGCCATTGTTCCGGCCAGGCTGGATCGGAGAGGTCGACCACCAGCAGCAGACCATCGGCTTCCAGCGCCTCCTCGATTGTGGAACGGAACGCTTCCACCAGCTGGGGCGGTAGATCGCGGATGAAGCCCACCGTGTCGGTGACCAACAGGGTGGTAGCCGCCTGCCCGTCGGCTTCGCCGAGCCACAGCCGCCGGGTCGTTGGATCGAGGGTGGCGAAGAGCCTGTCTTCCGCCAGTACTGCCTCGCTGCCCTCCGCTCCAGTGAGGGCATTGAGCAGGGAGCTCTTGCCGGCGTTGGTGTAACCCACCAGGGCCAGGTGCCGTAGGCCGCGGCGGCCGTGGCGCAGCCGCTCCCGGTGCTCGCCCAGGTGCTTCACATCACGCTGCAGGCGCTCGATACGGCGGGCAATGGCGCGGCGGTCCTTCTCTAGCTGGGTCTCGCCGGGCCCTCGGGTGCCAATGCCGCCCCCCTGGCGAGAAAGGCTCAGGCCCCTGCCACTGAGGCGGGGCAGGCGATAGCGCAGCTGGGCCAGTTCCACCTGGAGGCGGCCGGCGCCGCTGGCGGCCCGCTGGGCGAAGATGTCGAGGATCAGTTCGCTGCGGTCGCTGACCGGCAGGTCGAGCAGGCATTCAATGCTGCGCGCCGCCGCCGGCGTCAGCTCCCGGTCGGTGACGACCAGATCCGCCCCCAGCCGCCGGGCCTCCAGCGCTGCCTCGCGCAGCTTGCCCACCCCCCAGATCGTCTGGGGGGTGGGGCCGGAGCGGCGCTGCTGCTCCACCACCCCCAGCGGCACGGCCCCGGCGCTGCGCACCAGTCCTTCCAGTTCGGCGATGCGGCGTCGCTCAGCTTCGCCGGCTCCAGTGCTGAGCACCAGCAGCAGCACCCCCTCCGCTGCGCCCCGTGCGGGGGAGGGCGCGGTGGGCGGCCCCTGGAGCTCCGGAGCCAGAGCCGCGAGATCACGGCCGCACAGCGCAGCCAGTTCTCCTGTTTCGACCGACCGCCAGCCGCCAGGACCGCTGCCATCGGGCAGGAGCAGGGCGGCGGGCCAGCGGCCGCCGGCAGTTGGCTGCCAAGGCCAGCGCAACCACAATCTGGGCTCCAGGTCGAGCCCCACCACCGCCTCGCGTGCCGCAGGATCCAGGCTGGGATGTCGGGCGTTGCCAGCGCAACAGGTCAGCAGCCGCAGCTCCCCCCGCCGGCGCCGCTGCCCCCCCGGCAGGCGCTCCAGCAGTCGCCCCGATTGCTCCAGCTCGCCCACCCACAGCAGCCGGCAGAGGCCGCGGCCATCCACCACCAGCGTCAGTGGCAGTTCCAGGGCCTTCGATTCGGCGGCGAGGCGTTGCAGGCTGAGCAAGTCGGCCATCGCATCGCCGGGATGGCGGCGATGGCAGATCTGCTCCAGCCGTCGTCGCTCCGCGGGCCGCAGCCCGGCTGTACGGCCCGCCAGCACTCCCTGTCTCAAGGGCGGCGAACGATCAGGCAGCGCAGGCCGGCGGCCCTGGCGCCCACCGCATCCTCTGGACTGTCGCCCACGTGCCAGACCCGCTCGGCCGCCACGCCCAGCGCTTCGAGGGCCAGCTGAAACGGCAGAGGAGAGGGTTTGGCCGCTCCGGCACTGCTTGAGACCACCACGGGGCCGATCCAGGCAGCAAGACCCAGCCCTTCCAGCAGGCCGGGCAGGCGGCTGTCGAAGTTGCTCACCACCGCCAGGCGGATGCCGGCATCCGACCAGCGCTCCAGCATCGCCGGCACGTCGTCGTATACCCGCCACAAGGCGGGATCGGCGTAGGCCTCGAACAGCTGGTGGTGCAGCGCCGCTGGCCCCGGCCGGCCGGTCGTGGCCTGCAGCACCGCGTCGATCCGAGCCCCCCACCAGGCGATCTCAGCAGCCCGCAAGGCCTCCCCGCCCAGGCCGGGGAAGGCCAGGGGGGGCGCTACGGCATAGGCCGCCGCGAAGGCCGATCCGATTGCGGCGGGCTCCACCTGAAGGCCATGGTCAGCCGCCGCTTCGGCGTAGGTGCTCCCCAGTGGCTGGCGCAGGCTGATCAGGGTGCCCATCGCGTCGAGAAGCAGGGCCTCAGGCCGGCTCCAGCCAGCGCTGCCGGGGGACGCTGCACTCATGCCGGCTTCCCTCCGCTGCGGTTCCAGTCGGCCAGCCAGCCGGCGGCAACCCGCAGCTGCAGGGAACGACGAGGCAGCCGGGTGAGATAAGCGAGCCGGCGCATCTGGTAGGCCGCTGGGCCGGCCAGGGTGATCCCGAAGCCCGTGATGCTGGCCTCCCCCACACCCAGGCTCATCATCTCGCCCAGCTCCTGGAACAGGAACGGCTCCAGGGTTTCTCCGGCCAGGGATCGCAGCAGGTTGGCCGCGGCCACCGGGGCCTGCTGGAACGCCACCTGGGCGGTGCTGGGCAAGGGTTGTTCGTCGTCGTCGCCGCTCAGATGGGCCAGGTCGCCGACCACGAACACATCTTCGTGGTCCCGCAGGCGCAGATCACTCCGGCAGAAGAGGCGACCGCGGCGATCCTGCGCCGGCTCCGGTGTGAGCAGCGGCGGCCGGAACCGCAGTCCGGCGGTCCAGATCACGCCGCAGACCGCCAGATCCTCTGCCGTGCCGGGGCTGACGCTACCGCCGGGACGACTGAGCAGCTGCAGCCGGTCGGGATGCACCTCGATGACCTGGGTGTGGGTGCGCAGGCGCACGTCACGGCGCAGCAGGGCCAGCTGGGCCTGCTCCCGGCTGAAGGCCTTGCCCTGGGGCATCAGGGTCGGGCCCTGCTCGATCAGTTCGACGACGGCGCTGCCTGCGGCCAGATCCGCCAGCTTGCACGCCAGCTCCACCCCGGTGGGACCAGCGCCCACGATCGCCAGGCGCTGCAGGGGCCTCTGCCGGCGGCGTAGCTGGGCGAGAAGGGCATGCAGTCGCTCGACATCGGTGAGGTTGCGGAAGCCGAGCGTGCAGCGATCAACACCGGGGATGCCGAAGCTGTCGCTCTCGCCGCCGCAGGCCAGCACCAGCCGGCTCCAGCCGAGCCGACGACCGCTGCGGGTATGCAGGCAGCGCTCCGTCAGATCGATGCGCTCCACCCGCTCCTGCAGCCATGCCACCCCCAGGCCGGCCAGCAGATCGTCGTAGCGGGGGGCGATCTCCCAGCTGCGCAGCTCGCCGCTGAGCAACTCGTAGAGCAGCGGCAGGAAGACGAAACGCGGGTTGGGCTCGATCAGCAGGATCGGCGGGTGGCGCCGTTGTTCCGCCAGGGCCAGGGCGGTGTAGAGACCGCCGAAGCCGCCGCCCACGATCACAATGGAATCGGAGGTTGGATCGGCAACAGCGGCGCCGGCCTCGCCAGGATCTGCACTCGTCGGCGGGCTCATGGAAAGGCGGGGATCCGGAGGCGGAACTGCGGCAGAGGCAGAACAGCACTGGTGGAGTTGGGGAGCGCTTGTCTCGCCGCCTCCGACCCTACCCAGGGTTGGGGGCAAGGAGCGATGATGACCTGATGGTTACGCTTCCGGCCACGGAACTACCGACCGACCGGAGGGGTCAGCCCCTCGATCTGCTCGCAGCACGCACGGCCCTAGATCCGCTGGATGCGGAGGCACGTCTGCGCTGGGCGTCGGAGACGTTCGGTGAGGGTCTGGCCCTCACCACCAGCTTCGGCATCCAGTCGGCCGTGCTGCTGCACATGGTCAGCCGGCTTGGTGAAAGCCTGCCTCGTACCGGAATTCCGGTCATCTGGGTGGACACCGGTTACCTCCCAGCCGAAACCTATCGCTACGCCGAACAGCTTCAGGGCCTGCTGAACCTCCATCTGCGTGTGGTGCAGGCCGACCTCAGTCCGGCCCGCATGGAGGCCCTGCACGGCCGCCTATGGGAGACGGGCCGGGTGGAGGATCTGGAGCTGTACAACCGCCTCCGTAAGGTGGAGCCCCTCGACCGTGCCTTGCGGGAACAGGGGGCGTGCTGCTGGGCGAGCGGCGTGCGCGGTTCCCAGACGGATCACCGCAGCACAATGCAGGTCCTTGACACGGTGCGAGGTCGCTGGACCCTGCGGCCGCTGCTGTCCTGGACAAGCCGCGACATCTATTACTACATGCAGGATCACAACCTGCCGAGCCATCCTCTGTTTGAGCAGGGCTACTCCACCGTGGGCGACTGGCATACCAGTGCCCCCGACGGCGGCGAGGCGAGCGGCCGCTCCACCCGGTTCGGCGGCCTCAAGCAGGAATGCGGCATCCATATCGGCGAAGGCATCTGAGGTGATGGCCTCCCGCTGCGGCGGTGGTGCGCGGCCCCGCTGGCTGCTGATCGGCAACTCCCGCTGGCACTGGGCGGCGAGCGCTCCTCCGCAGCAGGAGCTGCATCTCTGGCACACCCCCCCGGCCGCTGGCGAGCTCGCCACAGGTGTGGAGGGGCTGCATGCCTGGGCGGCTGGGGGGCCGGTGCCGGTGGGGCTGGCCCTGCCGGAGTCGCGCCGCCTGACGCTGGCGGCCGTGCCGCTGGCGGCGGCCCCCGCCTGGCTTGGTGTCGACCGGGCACTGGCGGGGTGGCAGGCATGGCGCCTTACCGGCGGGCCGGTGCTGGTGGCCGATGCTGGCACCGTGCTCAGCCTCACACGGGTGCGCAGCGATGGATCGTTTGGCGGTGGTCGTTTGATGGCGGGGGCGGCGCTGCAGTGGCGGGC
>JBIIJS010000027.1:0-19468 GCA_044233605.1 Cyanobium sp.
AGGGCGTTATAGGAGTGCTGGCGCGTGGCCAGACCCTTGTCTGCGGGGGTGAAGACAGGCAGGTCGGCATCCCAGCCCTGGGGAAGTTCGCCGCGCAGCATGCGCTCGAATTCCGCCGCCTCAGCCGGGTACTGGCTGCGGTAGGTGGCCAGGGTGGCATTCCACTCGGCCTCGGCGGCACCACCGCGTTGAATCGCCTGGCGCCAGTGCTCATAGGCCTCCTCCGGCACCACAAACTCGCCGTAGCTCCAGTCGAGAGCCTTGCGGGTGAGCTCGGCCTCGTCGGCCCCCAGGGCAGCACCGTGCACACCGGCGGTGTTGGCTTTGTTGGGGGAGCCGTAGCCGATCGTGGTGGTCACCTTGATCAGGCTGGGCCTGTCGGACACAGCCTTGGCCGCCTCGATCGCCCGGGCGATCGCCACCACGTCGGTGTTGCCGTCGGGCACGTGCTGCACGTGCCAGCCGTAGGCCTCGTAACGCTTGAGAACGTCTTCGGTGAAGGAGACGGCGGTGTTGCCGTCGATCGTGATGTGGTTGTCGTCGTAAAGGGCGATCAGCTTGCCCAGGCCGAGGTGACCGGCCAGGGAGGCAGCCTCCGAGGCCACACCCTCCTGGTTGCAGCCGTCACCCATCAACACATAGGTGTAGTGATCAACCAGGGTGGCGCCGGGTTTGTTGAACTTCGCCGCCAGATGCGCCTCGGCGATCGCCAGACCCACGGCGTTGGAGATGCCTTGGCCCAGGGGACCGGTGGTCACCTCGACGCCGGGGGTTTCAAAGGTTTCCGGATGGCCCGGAGTGCGGGATCCCCACTGGCGGAACTGCTTGATGTCGTCAAGGCTGACGCTGTCGTAACCGGTGAGGTGCAGCAGGGCGTAGAGGAGCATGCAGCCGTGTCCGGCCGAGAGCACGAAGCGGTCGCGGTTGAACCAGCGGGGGTTCTTGGGGTTATGGCGAAGGGCCTTGTCCCACAGGGCAAAAGCCATCGGCGCGCAGCCCATCGGCAGGCCCGGATGACCCGAATTGCTCTTGTTGATCGCGTCGACCGCCAGGAAGCGGATGCTGTTGATGCACAGACTTTCGACCGAGGTGCTGGGGGCGACGACCATGACGGCTCTGGGGGTAAGGACTAGGGAGGGAGTGCGCCGGTGGCGGATCAGGTCATCCGGCGGAAGGCAAGGCAGACGTTATGGCCGCCGAAGCCGAAGGAATTGGAGAGCACGACATTGACATCGTGTTCCCTCGCCTGGTTGGGGACGACATCCAGATCACAGGCAGGATCGGGAGTGCTGTAGTTGATCGTAGGCGGAACCAGGTTGTGGCCGATCGCCAGCACGGAGGCGACCGCCTCAATACCGCCGCTGCCGCCCAGCAGATGACCGGTCATCGACTTGGTGGAGCTGACCGGGATCCGCCGGGCATGCTCACCGAGGGCCGACTTGATGGCGGCGGTCTCGTTGCTGTCGTTGGCCTGGGTGCTGGTGCCGTGGGCGTTGACATAGTCGACGGCCTCCGGCGCAAGGCGGGCATCCGCCAGAGCGAGCCGCATTGCCTCAGCGCCGCCCACCCCTCCCGGGGAAGGGGCGGTGATGTGGTGGGCATCGCAGGAGGTGCCATAGCCCACCACCTCCGCCAGGATGCGGGCGCCACGGGCCTGGGCATGCTCAAGCGACTCCAGCACCAGCACGCCGGCACCTTCACCGATCACGAAGCCGTTGCGCTCCAGATCAAAGGGGCGGCTGGCGGTGGCGGGATCGTCGTTGCGGAAGGAAAGCGCCTTGGCGCTGGAGAAACCCGCCACCCCAAGGGGGGTGATGGCCGATTCGGCGCCACCGCACACCATCGCGTCGGCCAGGCCGAGCTGGATGGTCCGGAAGGCATCACCGATGGCGTTGGAGCCGGCGGCACAGGCAGTGGCCACGGCGCTGCTGGGCCCGCGGGCGCCGAGGGCGATCGCTGCCAGGCCCGCGGCCATGTTGGGGATCATCATCGGCACGCAGAAGGGGCTGACCCGGTCGGGACCGCGGTCAGCGAGAACGTGCGCCTGGGTCTCCATCATGAGCAGACCGCCCACACCGGAACCGATCGAGACGCCGATCCGGTGCCCATTGCTGGCATCAATGGTGAGACCGGCGTCGGCGACAGCCTGCTTGGCCGCCACCACACCAAACTGGCAAAAGCGATCCCAGCGCTTAGCCTCCTTCGGCTCCAGCCAGCCGACCGGATCGAAGCTCTTCACTTCCGCAGCGAAGCGGCAGGCATGGCGGGAGGCATCAAACAGGGTGATGGCGGCAACGCCGCTGCGCCCCTTGCTCAGACCCTCCCAATAGCGGGCGACATCGTTACCGATCGGTGTGACCGCGCCGAGGCCCGTAACGACGACGCGGCGGAGACCCTCCACCATGAACGCCTCAGGCCTGTTTCTCTTGGATGTACTTGACGGCGTCGCCGACGGTGGCGATGCCTTCGGCCGCCTCGTCGGGGATCTCGATGTCGAAGGCTTCCTCGAGGGCCATCACCAGTTCGACGGTGTCGAGCGAGTCGGCGCCGAGATCATTCTGGAAATTGGATTCAGGCTTCACTTCGCCGGCATCGACGCTGAGCTGCTCGGCAACGATCGAGCGGACTTTCTCGTAGATCGCTTCCTGGGACATAGCCGATGTGTGGGAGGGGCGCATCCTACGGGTCAGCCCCGACGCCTCCCAGCCAGGGAGGCGTTCCTATGAACAAGCGTGACGGCAGGCAGGTGGGCAGGCCGGCGTCCGGGGCGCCTTAGGTACGTTGGCGGCACGCCGTTCGGCCTCCCTGGCCGGGCTTCAGACCGCAGTCTTGCCCCATGTCCCACGCCGTCAAGATCTACGACACCTGCATCGGCTGCACCCAGTGCGTGCGCGCCTGCCCGCTCGATGTGCTCGAGATGGTGCCCTGGGACGGCTGCAAGGCCGGCCAGATCGCCTCTTCCCCGCGCACCGAAGACTGCGTGGGCTGCAAGCGCTGCGAAACGGCCTGCCCCACCGACTTCCTAAGCATCCGCGTGTATCTGGGCGACGAGACCACCCGTTCGATGGGTCTGGCCTATTGAGGCGGCTTTGCCCATATGCTCAGGCCCGGCCCAGCCGGGCTTTTTTTGTGCCCACTTCGTTAAGCCCCGATCCCCATGTGCGGCATCGTTGCCCTGATCGGTTCCCGCGAAGCTGCCCCCCAGCTTCTGGAGGGGCTGCGCCAGCTGGAATACCGGGGCTATGACTCCGCCGGCATCGCAACCGTGGAGCTGCCCGAAGGGATCGCCGAGGGCGGCACCGGGCGGCTCCACTGCCTGCGGGCCGAGGGCAAGCTGGTCAATCTCAGCCAACGCTTCGACGAGCGGGGAGCACCCGGTCACTGCGGCATCGGCCACACCCGCTGGGCCACCCACGGCAAGCCCGAAGAGCGCAACGCCCACCCCCATCTCGATGGCAGCGGCCAGCTGGCGGTGGTGCAGAACGGCATCATCGAGAACCACCGCAGCCTGCGCGAGGAACTGCAGGGCGAAGGGGTCAGCTTCCTGTCGGACACCGACACCGAGGTGATCCCCCACCTGGTGGCCAGGCGCCTGCGCAGTCTGGAGCGGGAAGGTCATCGCCCCGACGCCGCCCTGCTGCTGCGGGCGGTGCAAGAGGTGCTGCCCCTGCTGCACGGCGCCTACGCCCTGGCTGTGGTTTGGGCGAAGGTGCCTGGAGCGCTGGTGGTGGCCCGACGGCAGGCACCACTGCTGATCGGCCTGGGTGAGGGCGAGTTTCTCTGTGCCAGCGACACTCCCGCCCTGGCAGGCTTCACCCGAACGATCCTGCCGCTCGAAGACGGCGAGGTGGCGCTGCTCACGCCTCTGGGCATCGAGCTGTACGACGCACAGGGGGGCCGGGTACAGCGCACCCCCAGCCTGCTGTCGGGCACCGAGCACGTGGCTGACAAGCGCAGCTTCCGCCACTTCATGCTCAAGGAGATCCACGAGCAGCCCGAGACGGCGGCCCTGTGGGTGGCGCGCCACCTGCCGGAACAGGCCCTGGTGGCCCTGCCCTTCGACGACGCGTTCTATGAAGGCGTGGAGCGCATCGAGATCCTGGCCTGCGGCACCAGCCGGCACGCTGCCCAGGTGGGTGCCTATCTGCTGGAGCAGCTGGCCGGTATCCCCACCCGCGTCCATTACGCCAGCGAGTTCCGTTACGCGCCGCCACCGCTGGTTCCCCACACGCTCACCATCGGTGTCACCCAGTCGGGCGAGACGGCCGACACCCTGGCCGCCCTGGCGATGGAACAGGGCCGTCGCCAGGCCGGCAGCGACCCCTCCATGGCGCCACGTCTGCTGGGCATCACCAACCGGCCGGAGAGCTCCCTGGGCCGACTGGTGCCCCACATCCTCGACATCGGTGCCGGCATCGAGGTGGGCGTGGCCGCCACCAAGACGTTCCTCGGCCAGCTGCTGGCCTTCTACGGCCTCAGCCTGGCCTTCGCCGAACGGCAGGTCGGCGAGGGACGCCCGGGAGCGCCGAGCCTGGCCCGCCTGCGCCAGCTGGCCGACGAACTGCGCCAGTTACCAGGCCTGTTGCAGCGCCTCGTCAACGACCACGACCAGCGCTGCGCCGACATGGCCCACCTGTTCGCCGACACCCAGGACGTGATCTTCCTGGGCCGGGGCATCAACTATCCGATTGCGATGGAGGGGGCGTTGAAGCTCAAGGAGATCAGCTACATCCACGCTGAGGGCTACCCGGCCGGCGAGATGAAGCACGGTCCGATCGCGCTGCTCGATGCGCGCGTGCCGGTGGTGTCGATCGCGGTGCCCGGCACGGTGTTCGACAAGGTGCTCTCCAACGCCCAGGAGGCCAAGGCCCGCGACGCCCAGTTGCTCGGCGTGGCGCCTGCCTGCCCCGACACCGAGCTGTTCGACCTGCTGCTGCCTCTGCCGGAGGTCGACGAGCTGCTCAGCCCGCTGCTCACCGTGATCCCTATGCAACTGCTCAGTTACCACATCGCTGCCCACCGCGGCCTGGATGTGGATCAGCCCCGCAACCTGGCCAAGAGCGTCACGGTGGAATAAGCACTCCGGCGGAAGCGCAGCCAGGCTCAGAGCTCCAGCAGCCCCGGCGGGGGCGTGATGCCCAGCCAGCCCTCGGTCGGCCGCACCTCCGGCACGATCGCTGTCACGAACGGGATCAGCACCCTGCGTCCAGGCGGATCGAGGAGCTCCACCTCGAGCAGATCGTTGCCGGCATGGATCAGATCGGTGACCCGCCCGATCGATGCCGCCACCGGGTCGCCGGCATCGATCCGCCGCACCTCGAGGCCAGCAAGGTCGAGCCAGTGGAATTCGCCGGGGGGCAGGGGAGGACGGTCGGCGGCATCCACCAGCAATTCCTGGCCCACCAGGGCCTCAGCAGCGCTGCGGTCTTCGATACCGGCGAAACGCAGTACAAAAAGATCCTTGCCCGGCAGGGGCCGCCCCGCCAGCAACCGCACCGGCTGGGGCGGCCCCTGCCGGCCCCGCAGCCAGCGCGGGCCGGGGCGGGTGAAGCGCTCGGGGAAATCACTCAGTGGCAGCGCCCGCAGCTCGCCACCCAGCCCCTGGGCCGCCACCAGCCGGCCCACCTCCAGCAGCTCGGGGGGACGTTCGGAGTTGCTCGGCTCGGGGCTGGACACGCGGATCGGACAGCGACGGGGAATCGCGATAATGGCCCAGTCACCGCATTCACCGGGCAACCGGGCTCCCCCGCCATGGCCACGCCTTCGATCCTGCCCGGCTCCACCGTGGTGGTGCGCGACCCGCGCTCGATCTACAACGGCTACCGGGGCTTCGTGCAGCGGATCAGCGGCCGCATGGCGGCGGTGCTGTTTGAAGGGGGCAACTGGGACAAGCTGGTGACCCTGCCGCTCACGACCCTGGAGGCGAACTGAGCGCCGCCAGGGAGGCACGGGCCGCCTGCTGCTCGGCCTCACGACGCGAGCCGCCCCAGCCTTCGCCGAGCGGCCGCTCCCCGATGCTGACGAGGCAATGGAAGCGGCGTGGATCGCCATGGCGGCGACTGCGCTCCTCGCTGCCGTACTGCGGCAGGCCCAGGCCCTGTCCCTGGCTCCATTCCTGCAACGCCGATTTCCAGTTGTGGGCATGGGGGTCGGCGAGCAGCTCGCGGATGTCGCGCCGCCAGTGCGACTCCAGCCAACCGCCGACACACACAAGCCCGCCATCAGCGCCACCACCGAGCAGATAGACCGCCCCGATCAGGGCTTCGCAGCACTCGGCCAGCACGGTGGCGCGACCGCTTGCGTCGCCCACTGCCATCGGTCCGAGGTGCAGCAGCGGAGCCAGATTGCAGCGCTGGGCGAGCTCCGCCAGCCAGCGGTCGCTGACCAGCTGGGCCCGCAGCGCCGACCAGCGACCCACCGTGAGATCGGGATGGCAGCGGCGCAGGTATTCGGATGCCGCCAGGCGCAGCACCGCATCACCGAGGAACTCGAGCTGCTCATGGTTGCGCGGACGTCCAGCCGAGGTGTGGGTGAGGGCCTCCTCGAGCGGAGCCAGGCGGGCGGCCCGCTGCTCTGGATCGATCTCACTGGCCGTCTCGATGGCGAGAGCGGAAAGCCCGAGGCTGGCGAGAAAGTCTTCGAGCTGGCGCAGCCGCCGAGCCTGCATGGCGGAGAAGCGGGAAGCTGGAGTGGACGGAAGGGGCGGAAAGCAGAACGTAAGCCGGGTTCTGTTCCCCTGCGGCGGCGGACCGGAGCCCTGAGCGACGCGGGGGGTGATCATCTGTCTGGGACCGCCGTTGCCGGCGGCCTCAAGCGGCTCCGCACGGGGGCGGAGCGGGAGAGCGACCAACCCGTTTCCCCACCCTGTCTCCGTGGCCTTGCTCCCAGCCGGGGTTTACCGAGCCGGCACCTCTCGATGCCGCTGGTGCGCTCTTACCGCACCTTTGCACCCTTGCCTGTGCGAGGGGCGGAGCCCCCCACCATCGGCGGTGTGTTTCTGTGGCACTGTCCTCACGGTCACCCGCACTGGGCGTTACCCAGCAGGCCTGGCCGTTCGGGAGCCCGGACTTTCCTCAACCGGCTCCATCCCTGGCCCTGGGGCCTGAGCGGGCCGATCGCGATCACCTCATCTGCTTTCCACCTTCTAATTTACTCGCTCCGGGGAGCCCATAGATGCCAGCCAACGGAGCGGGCAAACGGGCAGGCCTTCAGCGCCAACCGGGCATGCGGTCGAACATTCTAGTGACCGGATTACTCTTACCCGGCTCAACCTGGGCAATCCGGGCAAAGCCCGCCGCCATCAGGATCGCCTGAATAGTGTTGCGGAGAGCTTCCTTGAGGAATAGCTGGAGCCGTTCACTCTGCTGCTGCTTCTGAAGGGTGATGCCGGTATTGATCTGGGCCTGAAGATTCTCTACGGCACGTTGGCGAATCACCGCAAAAGGCGCATCAAACCTGGCTGGCAACTGGGGGGGGTTGGGCAGTGACCCAACGTATCCTCGCAAGGCGGCTTCCGAATCGGTCTGGCGAATGCGTAACTGAATGGTCTCCAGATCCTTGAGTGCTGCTCTGGCCTGCGCATTCTGAGCACTGAGTGCTCCAATCCCCGCATAGATCTGCCAGGGAACCGTCAGCAGCATTACCCCAGCCAGTACGGAGGCAAACCGGCTGGCCGCCTGATACCAGGCCTCAACCGTACGGCTCTGCTGGTCAGCGAGCGACGCAACACAGATCATGGCTATACCGATCAACAGGTTGATCGATACAGAAAGCAACCAACCGATGAACGTGAGCTGCCAGTCGGGTTGCCCCAGTCGCAGTGGAAGAACGACAAAAATAACTGTGATCAGCGCCGAGGCAATGATCAACAAGCCCACAACAGCAATTGCTGTTGGCAATTCACTATGAATCTTGTATTTTCGCGAGGAACGGTGACCAGCCCCTGTTTCGCCGCTCATCCATTCAGGCATAAACACCCTTGCCAATAATAATGCAAGATTATCACACTGCAAGCCAATAAAAAAATCTCCCAGTCAATGACTGAGAGATTTAAAGAGTTTATTCTATTTATGAAACTTACTCAGAAGGCTGCTTTTACTCGATGACGCATGCGACGAGATGCTCGGAACGCTGCGGCAGCGCCAAAAATTGGTAGCGGGCCAGGAACCGGATTTTCGGGAGTCGGGTTGGTGGAAAGCGAAGACTGTATAAGCGTAACAGTTGAACTAGCAGTAGAGCCAAATGACTGAGTAAAAGTTGCTGAAGAAATACCCTCAAGAAACGAAATGGGCTCGGTAGTTACACTAGTCAACATCCCATGGTCGCCAGAGTTACTGATAGAACCTGCGCCAGCGAATGCAGCGCTGGATAATCCAACATTGAGGGAGCCCATTCCAGTAGCACCAGTTACAGCAGTGTCAAAAACGTTGCCAGGTGCTGACAAATCGAAAGTAAAACTATTTGCGCCAGTAAATGCACGAGTAGGAGCAGGCTGAAATGTAACGACCGCAGTTCCACCAGCGTCTTGAAGCTGGAGGCGGTCGCCTGCGAGTGGACTGAAGCCAGTCGAAACTAGGGAAAGGGTGAAAATTCCGTGTGACAACCCGCCAGCGCAACCTCCTACAAAAAAGCAAGATGTAGCAGCGTGGCTGGGCAGTGCCCCGAAGAGGACTAATGCCGCGGCGCTCAAACCGAGTGATGCGGGCAGTGCTAAAGCTTTGTTAAAGTTCATGATGTGCGAGCAAGTCTTTGAGACTTAATCTTACATTAGCACGCCAAATGGCTTAATTGGCCGGAGCGACAGGAATGGCCTTGATTGTCGGGGATTCCCGACAGGCGCCCCTTCCCGTTGGATCAATGAGACCCGGGCGCCCAACCGGAAGTCTCAGCTGCCATCAAGGTTCCCGCTACTGGTAGATTGATGCTCCTATTAGCTTTATCGTTGCGTGAAGCTAAAATGAGAATCGCGTGGGGCTGTAGCTCAGCCGGATAGAGCGGCGGTTTCCTAAACCGTAGGTCGTGGGTTCGAGTCCCGCCAGCCCCGTCTTCAAAAGTCCAATTGCAGCAAGGCTTCTCAGGGGCAAGAGAGTGATGCAGAGGTGACGGAGCTGTTTGCGGTCAACCCAATGGAGAAGCTAGCAAGGCCATCTTTCCAGCACGGACGGAGCGCCTTGCTGGCTCGCGGGGGGCTGGCGGAGACTGACGGAGTACTTCCGAATCAGGCATAACAGGCTGTTATTCATGTTGGCAGCAAAAGGCCTGGAGCCTTTCCACCGACAATGAAGTTGTCCGGTCGGCGCCACTCACAGTGAAACTGGCGAGCGGCTATAGCACCAATTAGGTGAGACAATCGAAACAGGCTTCAGATACTAACCTAAATACTGCAACAATGGCGGTGGGTCAAAATTTAGTATAAGTGATGGATTTCACATAGGTTACGTTTCTCCTGAAATTGCATCATCAAATCTCACTGTCTCAACGGAATTAGAAGTTGTAAGATAGTGCCGATTAAAAGCGGGGCATCATTACATACATTTTATGCTGCTAAATTTTTTTAATTATGTATCCATGTTAAGAGGAAATTTGAATAAGCTATTGCTTGAAACCGTGCAACAGCAATTAAACACCTCTTCTGATGCGGCACCGCATTTTACGCGACCAGCCAAATGCAGACGCTGCACCCAAAATCGAAAGCGGACCTGGAACAGCATTGACGGGAGCATCCCGCTGAGTAATCTGAACGGTAGTAGTATTTAATGTACCAATTAAGGCGACGAATGTAAGGCCGATCGTAGTATCGGATACATTATCTACAAAGGGGGCCGAGGCCGGAACGGGACCGAAGAGATCCAAAATATTGGGGGTGGCAACGGTGGGTCCATCACTGAAGGTAGCTTGAGCGCCTGCCACTAGACCAGCAATATTTGATGTACCCGCACGAGAAATGCTGACCACATCCAAAACTTTTGCCGGGTCAGTGTTAGTGAACAATAGCGAAGCATCCATAACTGCTAACCGCACAGAGCCACTAGGAGTAAAATTAAAAATGAGCGACCAAATATCACCAGTTTGATCAAGAGTAAGAGTATCATTCGATTGCCAACCCCGCCCAAAAAACGGCGTAACAAAGATATTTGAAGCGTTGCCAGTGGTTGCAGTTTTAGTTCCAGAACTCAACGTGCAGCCAGCCCCGATAATCTGAGCATACGTGCACGACGTGGCAGCCTGGGAAGAAGTAGCCAAGCCACCAATGATTAGGCCGGCAGCTCCTGTTGAAAGGACGACAAGAGCAAAAGATTTTGTGATATTTTTCACAAAATTTACGTGCAACGTACTTTAACTCTACCTCTTGCCTGGCCGTTTTCCAAAGGGAAAGTCTCCTCATATGACAGAAACTTAAGCATCACAAGCCCCGGCTGCGAGACGCCGACAGCTCCTGCCGCAGCGCGCCAATCAGTAATCGCTGACGCCGGGCAGCCTTGGCTTGCTCCAGCTTCCTTGGAAATGTGGGCATGCTGCGCTCAAGGCCGGCGAGAGTGCTGATCTTGAGCGGGCTGAGATGGGGCTGGGCAGAAGCTGGTGAAGTCGCTGGCCTCTGCGATCGCCACGGCAGCGGCACAAGATCTGCGCCCCATAGGCCAGTGAAAGGAGCATGAACAGCAGCCTGCTGCCCTGACCATGGATGCATTTGGAATTGGATCGGCGAGGAGGGTGCGCTGCTGAGCAGGTGAAGGATCAAAATTTAGGCATGGCGAATCGGGGGAACTCCCTGAATCATGCGGACCGCATCCGTCTCCTTCGAGACGATTGAGGTTGAAGCATTGCTGAACGTGCGCGTACGTAGATCGCATCAGCGACTCGGCACCCTCCCCTTTCGACTCGACCAGCAAGCACCTGCATGGAATCGAGGTCTCTGATCCCTGCGGTAGCGGGCGCTACGGGTGGAGTTCTGGCGGACAGGGCCGCTGGGGCTAGCGTAGGGCAAGCCGTCACCACCCGGATGACCCAGCTCCACGACCTGCGCCTTCGCCTGCTCGTGCAACAGGAGAGCGAACGGATCGCCGACAGTCAGCCCGATGAGCTTGACCTCTCGGTGGTGCAGGCCCGCTGCCTCTGCTGGCTAGCCCTGCTGGCAGAGGCCCATGAAGAGCAGGCAACCGATGCCGAGCGGCGCGGCGATGTGGAGCAGGCGATGGGCTGGTTCGCCGATTCGATGCGCCTGCGTGATGTGATCCAGGTGGTCAGCTCGATCGAGATCCCCCTGCCTGCGGCCAGCGAGCCAGAAGCCGACACCGACGTTGACATTGACCTGGACGGCGGTTCACTGGCCGCCTGAGCCAACGCCGCGCATCTGGTGCCATGATGGGGGTTGAATCGCCAAAGGGAACGCGGTGCCAGAAGAGCCGTGCCAATGCCCTGACTGCCAGCGGTTCTATCGGGAACACGACCGATTGATCCGCGAGTATCCCAGCCTGCGCCAGCAGCAGGAGCTCAACTGGGCTGCCCTGCAGTCGTTCCGCACTCTGGCCGGCCGCGTGCTTGAGGAGCTGCAGAAGCAGTACGGCGACTCCGAGCCACAGCAGCCGGTGCCGGCCGATGCCTCCGGGGATGCTCCAACAGCCGAATCCGATGCAATCCAGCAGGCGATGGCTGATCTGGAGAACATCAATGCCCACCTCTTCTCGATCGAGGCACTGATGGAGCGCGTCTTCGATGTGCGCGTGCCCGAAGAGGTGGAACAGAAGTTCCGGGAGCTGGCTGGGGAGCTCGCCCCCGATCCCCTCAACGCAGACCGATTGCGCCTCAACCGCCTGCTGCACCAGACCCCCGACCTGCCCGATCACCGGGGCTGAGCCTCAGTCGAGTTCGCAGGTGATCGTCACCGGGAACTCCTCGGCCTGCCAGATTCGCTGGGCGTACTCGTGGATCGAGCGGTCGGAGGAGAAGAAGCCGGTGCGGGCCGTGTTCAACAGCGACATGCGGTTCCAGCGACCACGGTCGGCCCAGGCGCGGTCGACCTCGTCCTGGGCGCGCAGGTAGTCGTGGAAGTCGGCCAGGACGAAAAAGGGGTCGTTGCCGGTGAGGTTCTGCAGCAGCGGTCGGAACATTTCGCCATCGCCGTTGCTGAAGTGGCCCTGCTCAATCAGGCGGAGCACCTCGGGCAGTTCGGGGATGGTGTGGATCAACTCCCAGGGCCGGTAACCCTCGCGGTGCAGGGCGACGATCTGCTCGGTGGTTTTGCCGAACAGGAAGAAGTTCTCCTCCCCCACCTGCTCGCGGATCTCCACGTTGGCGCCGTCGAGGGTGCCAATCGTGAGCGCGCCGTTCATGGCGAATTTCATGTTGCCGGTGCCGGAGGCCTCCTTACCAGCGGTGGAAATCTGCTCGGACAGATCGGCAGCCGGATACACCCGCTCGCCCAGCTTGACGTTGTAGTCCGGCAGGAACACCACCCGCAACAGACCGTCCATGTCGGGATCAGCGTTCACCGTTTCGGCGATGCCATTGATGAAGCGGATGATCAGTTTGGCCATGGCGTAGCCCGGAGCCGCCTTGCCGCCGAAGATCACCGTGCGCGGTGCCATTCCGCTGGTGCGGCCGTTCTTGATGCGTAGGTACTGGGCCACCACCTGCAGGGCGTTGAGGTGCTGGCGCTTGTACTCGTGGATGCGCTTCACCTGGATATCGAACAGGGAGGCCGGATCCACCAGCACACCGGTATGGCGATGGATGTAATGGGTGAGGTGGCGCTTCACCGCCAGCTTCATCTCACCCCAGCGCTGCAGGAAGGCGCCGTCGTCGGCGTATCGCTCCAGCTGGCGCAGCTGGTCGAGGTCGCGCACCCAGCCGTCGCCGATCGTCTCGTTGAGCAGGATCGAGAGCTGGGGGTTGGCTAGGGCCAGCCAGCGGCGCGGCGTGACGCCGTTGGTGACATTGGTGAACTTGTCGGGCCAGAGAGCGGCGAACTCCGGGAACAGATCGGTGCGTACCAGCTCACTGTGCAGAGCCGCCACGCCGTTGACGTGATGGGAGGCCACGGTGGCGAGGTGGGCCATGCGCACCGAGCGTTGCCCCTCCTCGTCGATGATCGAAACGCGGCGCAGGATCTGCTCGTTGCCCGGGTAGCGCAGCCGCACCTGCTGCAGGAAACGGCGGTTGATCTCGTAGATGATCTCCAGATGGCGGGGCAGCAGCGAGCCGAACAGCTCAAGGCTCCACTTCTCCAGCGCCTCCGGCAGCAGGGTGTGGTTGGTGTAGGCCAGCGAGCGGGAGGTGATGTCCCAGGCCTGATCCCACTCCAGGTTCTTGTCGTCGAGCAGCAGCCGCATCAGCTCGGCCACGGCGATCGAGGGGTGGGTGTCGTTGAGCTGGACCGCCCAGTGGTCGGGGAACTCCTGCACCGGGATGCCGCGCTGATCCAGGCTGCGCAGCATGTCCTGCAGGGAGCAGCTCACGAAGAAGTGCTGCTGCTTGAGCCGCAGACGGCGACCCTCATCGGTGCCGTCATTGGGGTAGAGCACCTTGGAGAGGGTCTCGCTGCCCACCTTCTCCTCCACGGCGCCGTAGTAGTCGCCGATGTTGAAGGCGTAGAAGTCGAAGCTCTCGGTGGCATCGGCCCGCCACAGCCGCAGCCGGTCGCAGGTGTTGACCCGATAGCCGAGCACCGGCACGTCGTGGGGCACCCCGATGGCGTGCTCGGCCGGGATCCAGCGCACCCGGTAGCGGCCGGCATCATCGCGGTAGCTCTCGGTGCGACCACCGAAGCCAACGAAACAGGCCTGGTCGGGATGGGGAATCTCCCAGGGCCAGCCGCTCTTGAGCCACTTGTCGGTGATCTCCACCTGCCAGCCATCGCGGATCAGCTGGTCGAAAATTCCGAACTCGTAGCGAATGCCGTAGCCGGTGGCAGGGATCTGCAGGGAGGCGAGTGATTCAAGGAAGCAGGCCGCCAGGCGACCGAGGCCGCCGTTGCCCAGCCCCGGCTCCTCCTCCACGTCGAGAATTTCCTCGATGTCGTTGATGCCGAAGCGCCTCAACGCCTCGGCGGCCTCCTGCTGGATGCCCAGCATCAGCAGGTTGTTGTTGAGCTGAGGGCCGATCAGGAATTCCGCCGACAGGTAGGCCACCACGCGGGTGGGAGTGGCGTTGATCGCCTCGATGCCAGCCAGATAGCGGGTCATCAGCCGATCGCGCACGGCGTAGCTGAGCGCCATGTAGAGGTCGTGGCGGCTGGCGGTGGGGGCCAGCTTGCCGAGCGTATAGAAGAGGTGCTCGGTCATGCCGTCGAACACATCCACCGCCTCGAGGCCGCTGCGGTCGGGATCGGCGTAACAGCCGGGGGTGGGCAGCCGCAGGTTGAGGGGCTGGTGCTCGGTCATGGGAAGCGTTGGGCGGCGTGGCGAGGGAGGGGGGCCACGGGTTCCTGAAACAACCGTAGCCAGGGATGCCGTTTTCCCCCGCCAGCGTTCAGGAATGGCGATCCGCGGATGGACAGTGCGCAGGCGTCGATCCCGTGTAGTTTCGGCCCCGCTTCGCTGCCGCCCATGCTTCCGCCGCTGCTGCTCGAGATCGGCAACCATTCCGTGGAGGTAGCCGAAACCCTGATTCAGGTGGGCCGCTTCCTGGTGATCTTCATCGCCGCCCGCACGATGGCAGAGCTGATGGTGCGGCTTTCCCTGCCCACGATCCTGGGTGAACTGATTGCCGGCGTAGTGATCGGCGTCTCCGGGCTGCACTTCCTGTTCCCGCCGGAGACCGGCGCACACATCAACCAGTTGCTGCTCGATCTGGTCGGCTCCCTGGCCGCGATCAGCCCCGACCAGGT
The DNA here is from genome assembly GCA_044233605.1 of Cyanobium sp. Classification (GTDB taxonomy): domain Bacteria; phylum Cyanobacteriota; class Cyanobacteriia; order PCC-6307; family Cyanobiaceae; genus Cyanobium. The sequence continues at coordinate 14,825 of JBIIJS010000027.1, forward strand.
GCAGGAGATCTACAACGAAAGCTTCCCGGGCCTGGAGCAGGTGTCGGTGCTGGGCCTTTACGCCCTGCTGTTTCTCACCGGCCTGGAGAGCGAACTCGATGAGCTGGTGGCGGTGGGCATGCAGGCCACCACCGTGGCGATCACCGGGGTGGTGCTGCCCTTCGCCCTCGGCACCTTCGGCCTGATCTACCTGTTCCATGTACCCCCGATCCTGGCGGTGTTCGCCGGCGCGGCGCTCACGGCCACCAGCATCGGCATCACCGCCAGCGTGTTCGGCGAACTGGGCTACCTGAAAACCCGCGAGGGTCAGATCGTGATCGGCGCCGCCGTTCTCGATGACATCCTCGGCATCGTGATCCTGGCCGTGGTGGTGGCCCTGGCCAGCGGCGAGGCGGTGGCGCTGGGCCCGATCCTGAAGCTGGTGGTGGCCGCCGTGGTGTTCGTGGCGGCGGCCCTTTTCCTCAGCCGCACCGTGGCGCCAGCCTTCGACTGGCTTCTCGATCGGCTCAAGGCCCCCGGCGAGGTGGTGGTGGCCGGATTCGTGGTGCTCACCCTCTGCTGCTTCGCCGCCCAGGCGATCGGCCTGGAGGCGGCCCTCGGGGCCTTCGCCGCCGGCCTGATCCTCAGTGCCTCCAAGCACACCGAGGCGATCCAGGAAACAGTGAAGCCCCTGGTGGCCCTGTTCGCCACGGTGTTCTTCGTGCTGATCGGCACCGGCATGGACCTCTCGGTGCTGAATCCCTTCGATCCCGCTAACCGCGAGGGGCTCGTGGTAGCCCTGTTCCTGCTCACCGTGGCGATCGGGGGCAAGGTGGCAGCCGGCTGGAGTTACCTCAGCAGCCAGCCCACCGACCGGCTGATGGTGGGGCTGGGCATGATGCCGCGCGGCGAGGTGGGCCTGATCTTTCTTGGACTCGGCACCCAGGCCAACCTGCTCACTCCGGCCCTGGAGGCAGCGATTCTGCTGATGGTGATCGGCACCACCTTTCTGGCACCGGTGCTGCTGCGCCTCGTGCTCGCCGGCCGCACCCCCGTGGCTGAGCAATCGCTTTGAAGGCAGGGTTTCAACTGCGATCGTCGTCACGGCGGCTCGCCAGCCCCCAGAACAGGCCGGAGAGCACCGCCATCAGGCCGAGGCTCGCCGACCAGGACGGCCCGAGCGACCAGCACAGCACGATGTTCACGGTCACACCCACGGCCAGGGCCAGGGCCAGGCTGCCGAGCACCAGCAGCAACTGCTGTGCCTGCGGCGCCAGCGGCCCGGCGGCCAGGCTCTCCTCGAAACGCTGCAGCGGCAGGCTCAGGGGCAGGTAAAGGGCCAGGGCCCACAGGGCCATGCCCGGCAGCAGGGCGCGCCAGAGCCCCGGATCGGCGGCAGTGCTGATCGGCAGAGACATCGGCGATGCAGGAGGGGTCCCTAGCATCCCGCAACCTCAAGCCCGCTGCGGGCCGCGCCGATGCCGCCTTCCGAATCCACCCCCACCTGGTGGCACTTCCAGGGCCATCCGGTGCATGGACTGCGTCAAGCCCCCGAACGGCCCCAGGGGCCGGCGGTGCTGCTGGTCCACGGCTTCGGAGCCTCCACCGACCACTGGCGCCACAACATCCCAGCGCTGGCGGGCCGCCACGAAGTGCACGCCATCGACCTGCTCGGCTTCGGCCGCAGCGCCAAGCCGGCCGGCCCCGCCTACGGCGGTGGGCTCTGGCGCGACCAGCTGAGCGCCTACGTGCGCGAGCGGATCGGCCGCCCGACCGTGCTGGTGGGCAACTCCCTCGGTGGCTATGCCGCCCTCGCTGCAGCGGCCGAGCTGGGAGAGGAGGCGGCCGGTGTGGTGCTGATCAACGCCGCCGGCCCGTTCAGCGACGAGCAGGCCGAACCGCAAGGCTGGGGCGCGATCGCCCGACGCAGCGTCGGCGCCGCGCTGCTGGGCAGCCCGGTGCTGCAACGCCTGCTGTTCGAAAACCTGCGCCGCCCGGCCACGATCCGGCGCACGCTCAACCAGGTGTACATCGACCGCAGCAACGTGGATGCCGAGTTGGTGGAGTCGATCCGGCGCCCTTCCCTCGATCCTGGGGCCTTCGGCGTATTCCGCACCGTCTTCGACATCCCGCGCGGCCAGCCTCTCGATGAGCTGTTCGCCCGGCTGCACGCACCGCTGCTGCTGCTCTGGGGCATTCGCGACCCCTGGATCAATGCCGCCGGCCGGCGCGCCAGCTTCCAGCGGCACGCGCCTGCTGCCACCCGCGAAGTGGTACTCGAAGCGGGCCACTGCCCCCACGACGAGGTGCCCGGGCCTGTGAATGCGGCACTGCTCGACTGGCTGGACAGCCTGCCGGTGGAGGCCGGCGTCGAGGAAGCGGCGGCCTACGGCGTCGCCGCCGTCTGAGCCGGCACCGCGGGGCCGGCCACACCGGGCAGGCGCCCGGGGGCGAGCTGGCCGAGCGGATCGAACTGACGCTTGACCGCTTCGATCCACGGACGGGAGGGGGCATCGCTCCAGGCGCTCAGGCCCGCTGCCGCGGGCTGGCGAAGCACCATCAGCCAGCCGCCCAGATCGATGCAGCGTCGCCGCAGCGCCTCCACCCGGCTGGCGCTGAGGGCCTCGGCCGAAGCCCAGCCCTGGCCCAGGCCGCTGCCGGCGGCCATATCCACGGGCAGATCCAGCAATTCCGGTGCCTGCAGCAGTGAGGCCAGGGCATCGGGTTTCACCCCCAGCCTCAGCAGCCAGCCCTGTGATGCACCGGGATCGCGGGCGGTGGCGAGCAGCGGCGCCAGCTCCACCGCAGCCAGCGAGCGGAGCGGCAGTGCGGTGCGTTCGGCGATGGCGGCGGCCTGCTCCTGGAGGCTCTCCTCAGCCACGCTGGCCAGGCCGATGAGCAGCAGGGGCTGCGCTTCCAGCCCGGCCGCGGCTGCCAGGGCGGAGCTCCACAGGTCGACCCGTTCGGGGGTGAGGCTCGAACCGAGCAGCCAGCGCGCCAGGGGAGCAAGCACCTGCAGCGGCCCCTGCGCCAGCAGAGCGCGGCGATGGGGGGGCACCGGCAGGGTGCGCAGGGTGAGCTCGGTGATCAGGCCGAGCGATCCCCAGCTGCCCGTGAACAGCCGCATCAGGTCGTAGCCGGCCACGTTCTTCACCACCTTGCCGCCGGCACGGGCGGCCACGCCATCGGCACGCAGCACGCGGATACCGATCAGCTGGTCGCGCACGCCCAGGTAGCGCTGGCGGAAGCCGCCGGCCAGGCCCCGGGCCACCAGGCCGCCGATGCTGCCAGCCCCCAGGGCCGGGCTGCCCCAGGGATCATCAACGGCCAGCCACTGGCGGTGAGGCGCCAGGGCCCGCTGCAGATCGTGCAGGGGCATGCCGGCCTCCACGGTGAGGGTGAAATCCCCCGGGTTGTGCTCAAGGATGCGGTTGAGCCGGGCGCAGCTGAGCACGGCACAGGGTTGGCGCAGCGGCGCTGCCCAGGAGAGCCGGCTGGCCAGGCCCGCCGGCACCCAGGCGCTGCCCTGAGCGTGCAGCTCCCGCACCAGCTGGGGCAACTCGTGGGGGTCGGGACGCATCACGGCACGATGGTGCCATGGCCGAGGCCCCCCTGAAGATCGTCGTCATCGACGACGATCCCACCGGTTCGCAGACGGTGCATGGCTGTCCGCTGCTGCTGCGCTGGGACGCCGCCAGCCTCGCTGCCGGCCTGGCCCACCCCTCGCCGCTGCTGTTTCTGCTGGCCAACACCCGCGCCCTGGGCCCCGGCGAAGCCAGGCAGCGCCTGCGCGAGATCTGCGGCGCCCTGCACGATGCGATCGCCGTGGCCGGGATCGAGCACTGGCTGGTGGTGAGCCGCGGCGATTCCACCCTGCGCGGCCACTTCCCCCTGGAGGTGGATGTGATCAACACGGAGCTCGGCCCCTTCGACGCCACCTTCCTGGTGCCGGCGTTTCTGGAGGGCGGCCGTACCACCGTGAACGGAGTGCACCTGCTGCACGGGCGGCCGGTGCATGAGAGCGCCTTCGCCCGCGACCGCCTGTTCGGCTACAGCAGCAGCGATCTGCGCGAGTGGGTGGCCGAGAAGAGCGGCGGTCGCATCGCAACCGACTCCGTACAGCGGATCGGCCTGGCGGAGCTGGAGGCCGGCGGCGAGGAACTGCGCGGGCGGCTGGCCTCCCTGAGCGGCAACGCCTACGTGGCGGTGGACGCCGAACACCCCCGGCAGCTGACGGCCCTGGGGGCGGCGGTGCGGGAGCTCACGGCACCGGCGGCGGCCGGTCGCTGGGGCCGGAAGCGCCGCTTTCTGTTCCAGAGCGCCGCCTCGCTGCTCAACGGCCTGGCCGATCTGCCGCCGCCACCCCTGGATGCGGCGGGCCTGGCCGGCCTGCGCCGGCACGACGCCGGCGGAACACCGCTGCCCGGGCTGGTGCTGGTGGGCTCGCATGTGCCGCTGGCCGACGCCCAGCTGGCGCGGTTGCTGGCGGAGCCCGCCTGCGGCGGCGTGGAGGTGGAGGTGGCCCGGCTGCATCGCGCGCTGGAAGGCCCCTTGCCAGAGCATCTGCTCGACTCGCTGGAGCTGGAGTGGCGGGAGCGCCTCGTGCGGCTCCTGGATGAGGCCCGCACCCCGGTGCTCCACACCAGTCGGGGCGAGCTGCTCTGC
>JBIIJS010000189.1:0-5142 GCA_044233605.1 Cyanobium sp.
ATTGAGCCGGCGCTCCGCCTCCGCCGCCAGCTCCTCGCACCAGCGATCCACCTGCTCCTGCTCGGCCGCCTCCACCATCACCCGCAGCAGCGGCTCGGTGCCGCTGGCCCGCACCAGCACGCGGCCACGCCCCTGCATCGCCTGCTCGGCCCGCTCCACCGCCTGCCGCAGCGGTTCGCACTGCTGCCAGCCGGTGCGGCGCTGCCGGTCGGGCACGGTGACGTTCACCAGCCGCTGGGGGTAAGGGGTGAAGCTGCCGTCCATCCATTCGGCCAGGCTCTGGCCGCGGCCATGCACCAGGGTTGCCACCTGCAGGGCCGTGAGCAGTCCGTCGCCGCTCATGCCGTGTCGGGCCGAAAGGATGTGGCCCGACTGCTCACCGCCGAGCCCCGCCCCGAGCTGGTCCATCGCCGCATGCACGTACTGATCGCCCACCGGTGTGCGCTCCAGGCGGCCACCGGCCTCCTGCCAGGCCCGCTCGAAGCCGAGATTCGACATCACCGTGGCAACGATGCGGTTGTCGGGCAGCTGGCCCGCGTCCCGCAGCGAGGACCCCCAGAGGTGGAGGATCTGGTCGCCGTCGACCACCCGGCCGCGGCCGTCGACGGCCAGCATGCGGTCGGCGTCTCCGTCGAAGGCGAAGCCCATCGCCGCACCGCGCTCGAGCACAGCCTGGCGCAACGGCTCCAGGTGGGTGCTGCCGCAGCCCTGGTTGATACGGCTGCCGTCAGGTTCGCCATGCAGCACCGTGAGATCGGCTCCGAGCTCACGGAACACCGCCTCACCGCAGGCGGTTGCCGACCCCCAGCAGAGATCGAGCACGATCGGCACCCCGTCGAGACGATTCCCCTCGACGCTCTCCAGCAGGGAGGTGCGGTAGGCATCGAGCAGGTCGAGGCGAACCGCCACGGTGCCGCAAGCCTGGAGCTCGGCGCCGCCTCCCTGCGGCGCCAGGCCCCGCAGACCCTGCTCGATCTGCTCCTGCCGCTCGCGGCTGAGCTTGGCGCCGGAGGGACCGAACACCTTGATGCCGTTGTCGTGGGGCGGGTTGTGGCTGGCGGAGATCATCAGGCCACCGGCGGCGCCGACGCGGCGGATCGTGCCGGGCACCGCCGGCGTGGGGCAGAGCCCCAGCTGCCACACCTCCCGTCCGGCCGCTGCCAGGCCGGCGGTGATGGCGGCCACCAGCATCGGACCGCTGCTGCGCGAATCGGTGCCGATCACCACCGGCGCATCGGCCGGCAGCACCAGGCCGCTCCAATAGCCCACCTGCAGGGCCAGCGCCGGCGTGATGGCGGTGCCCACGCGGCCGCGGATGCCGTCGGTGCCGAAGCCGGCGAAAGCCTCGCCCAAGGGAACCTGCAAGGCCATGCCGCCACCGTCACTGGCCGGCAAGGCTACGCGGAGCGTTGCGGCCACCACAGCCAGCGCAGCAGTTCGGCCGCCGCCCAGAGCAGCAGCAGGCCCACCACCCAACCCGGCAGCCAGAGGAAGGGGGGCCAAGGGCGCAGCAGCAGCACAAGGGCCGCCAGGGCCAGCTGGCGCAGGGCCCGCCGCCGCTGAGCGGCACCGGGCAGGGTGGAAAACAGCGGCGGCAGAGGCGGCGGGGAGGGCAAGCGCAGCCAGCCTCGCGAACGGAGCCAGCGGGAGGCTGAAGCTGGGGAATCGCGGCGCAAGGGGGGCGGATCGGGCCTGTGCTCAGAATGCCGTGACCTGCTCCGATCGAGTGTGACGCGTCTGGCCACGCTGCTCGCCGTCTCCTGCCTGGGCACCGGCGCCGCTCTGCTGGCCGGGCGGGCCGCGCTGGAGCGAAGGCCGGCTCTGACTCCGAACACAGCGGTGTCGGTACTGGAGCGGCAACGCCGCTGGTCGCCAGATCCCGGGCGGAGGCGGGAGGCCAGCCTGCTGCTGTTGAGCAGGGAGAAAAACCCGGATCCAGCCTGGGAACGGCGCCTGCTGCGCGGCCAGGCCTGGGGCAACGACGAGATCGCCGCGCTGGTGCTCAAACACCAGGCCCAGGCGCTCACGAAGCAGGCAGGAGCGGAGGCCGCCCTGCCCCTGTGGCGCTCCCTGCAGCGGCGTTTCCCGGACAGCCCGGCCAGCGCCGACTCCCTCTATGTGCTGGGGCGCAGCCAACCGGCCCTGCGCCGGCAGCTGCTGGCCCGCTTCCCGGCCCATCCCGCAGCGCTGGCGGCGGCCCTGGAGGCCGGCCCCGAGCCGGAGGCCCGCAGGACGGGAGCCGTGCATCTGGCCCGCTGGGGCCCCCGCTGGCCCGGCGCCGACGAGCGCCTGCGCCAGGTCTGCGGCAAGGACCAGGCGGGGCTCAGCCCCGACCAGCGGGCCCGCATCGCCACCGGCCTGGCGGAGCTTGGTGATGGCGAGGCAGCTGTCGACTGCCTCTCGGGCGGCGGCAGCCAGGTGAACACCTCCCTGTCCGAGGACGACCGGCTGAGCCTGGGCCGCACCTTGCTGCAAGGCAGCCCCGAGCGCCGCAACCAGGGCCTGGCCCTGCTGGCGTCCATTCCCGTGCGCTGGCCGAAGAGCCCGGCCGCCGAGGAGGCTGTGCGGCTGCTGAGCCAGCAGGACGGTGCGGAGGCAGAGGCCGCCCTGCAGCGACTGCCTCCCCCCTGGCGGGACAGCCCGCCGGTGCTGGCCCATCGGGCCCTGGCCGCCGCAGCCCCAGCGCCAACCCCAGCCGCAGCTCCGGCCCCTGAGCCCATCGATCCGCTGGAGGTGCTGCGGCGCTGGCCCGCCGATCCCGCCAGCTGGGATCTGCAGTGGGAGCTGGGCCGGCGGCGGCTGCTGCAGGGCGACGGGCCGGGAGCACTGCAACTGCTTGAGGCGATCCCGCCGGAACGCCTGCCGCCACCGCTGGCCGCCCGCCAGAGGTTCTGGATCGGCTACGTCCAGCGGCAGCTGGGCCGCGACGAAGCCGCCACCACCACATGGCGTCAGCTGCGCCTGCACCATCCTGGCGGCTACTACGGCTGGCGAGCCGCCGTGCAGCTGGGTGAAGGGAACGTCAACCTCAGCGCCGCCGGCAAAGGGCGCGATCCGGCAGGCGCAGCGGAAGCGGCCCAGAGCTGGCAGCCCCTCGCCAGCGGCGATGCAGTACTGGATCGACTCTGGCGACTCGGCCAGCGCACCGAGGCCTGGGAGGTGTGGCGGCACCGGCGGGGCAGCCGCACCCCTCAGAAAAGCCCGGAGCTGCTGCTGGAAGGGCGCCTGCGCCAGGGGGTCGGCGATGACTGGACGGGCCTGGGGCAGCTGGAGAAAGCGAGCCTGATCCTGCCGCCCGAGCGCTGCGACCTGATGCCGCAGCTGGAGCGCAGCCTCCACCCGGTGCGCTTCCGCGATGCGTTCGAGCCGGCGGCCGCACGCGAGCAACTCTCGCTTGAGCTGCTGCTGGGCGTGGCCAAGCAGGAATCGCGCTTCACCCCGGCGGTACGCTCATCGGCCGGTGCCATCGGTCTGCTGCAGCTGATGCCGGAGACGGCGGCGGAGCTGGCCGGTGCACCGCTGAGCGAGCAGGAGCTGAAGGAACCGGAGCGCAACGCCGATCTCGGGGCCCGCTACCTGCGCGGCCTGCTGCAGCAGTGGAAGAACGATCCGTTCCTGGCCGTGGCGAGCTACAACGCAGGCCCCGGAGCCGTGCAGGGCTGGACCTCTGACTCGCGCCTGCGGAGTGAACCGGAGCTTTGGGTGGAGGCGATCCCCTATCCAGAGACACGCCTGTATGTGAAGAAGGTGCTCGGCAACGTCTGGAGCTATCAGCAGGAGCGGATGCCCGCCTGCTGAGCCGCCCTCAGCGGGCCGGATCGCCGGGGGCGGAGATCGAACGCAACGGCAGGGGCCTGGACTCCGGCGGACCCAGGTGGCTGACCAGGCCCGGGCCGGCCAGCCGCCCGAGGCTCAGCCCCCCCAGCACCAGCAGCACCATCGCGATGGTGAGAACCAGGGGCGGCGGCATCACCCGGATGCGCACCAGATCCAGGCGGGCCAGCAACACCGCCGCCGCGAGGATCAGCACCGGAGCCAGCACCTCCAGATGGAGGAGATAGAGGCCGCCCATCGTCACCAGCAGCAGCGAGATCACCAGGCTGAAGACCCGGCTGCTCGACATCAACGACGACACCTGGCGCAGCAGCAGGTGCGGCACCGTGCAGATCACCACCACCAGCAGAGCCTGCAGGCATTCCGCCGACCACAGCAGGGTCGCCATGTCGCCGATGCCGGGGCTGGTGTGGGTGTCGTGAAGGGTGGAGGAGACACCCAGGTAGATGCTGATCAGCAGCAGGATCAGCAGCATCGGAGCCCGCAGCGGCAGCATCGCCAGACCCAGCAGTGCGCTCATCGCGGCTCGAGCACCAGCGTGATCGCCTCCAGCGGGCAGCTGGGGATGCACTGTTCGCAGACGAGACAGCGGCCCGCATCGAACTGAAGCCGCTGCGTCGCGGCATCGAAAGCGAGGGCGCCGCTGGGGCACACGCTGGAGCAGAGACCGCAGTCGACGCAGAGGTCGGGATCGACACGGATCTCCCCAGGCGCAGGGTTGAGGGTCAGGCCCTGGCGCCTGAGCCAGGCCTCGGCCGCCACCAGCTCATCGATGTCACCGGAGAGCTCCACCACCATGGTGCCGCTCTGGTTGGGAGCGATCTGGGCGCGCAGGATCTTGGCGGCGATGTCGAAATCCACCGCCAGCCGATAGGTGATCGGCTGGTGCACCGCCTCCCGGGGGAAGTGCAGGGTGAGGCGCCGTTTCACGCATCCAGGCCCGATGCCCGGACCTTAGCAAGTGCGAACCGCCCCGGCCCCCGTCGCAGGAATCCGGCTGCCAGAGTGCACGCCCTGCCTGCATCACCGCCATGGCGCCCTCCCCGACGCCCCCCGCCGCAAGCGGAGCTGCTGCAGGCGGCCCCACCGGCCTGGGCCGGCGCGAGCGGATGCTGCTCGCCGCCGTCGCTGCGGCCCTGGCCCTGCTGCTGGTGTGGCTGCGGGGCGGGCTGCACCCGGAGGCCTCGCTGGAGCGGCTGGCGCGCCGCTCGCCGGAGCTGACCACCGCCCTGGCCGATGGGCGCCCCACCCTGGTGGAGTTCTACGCCGACTGGTGCTCGGCCTGCCGGGCGATGGCGCCGGCAATGG
>JBIIJS010000190.1:0-5106 GCA_044233605.1 Cyanobium sp.
TGACCGAGCTGTCGCCCCTGCCTGCCGACTACACGGCCCTGTTGGGCGAGATCCGTCAGCGCGTGCGTCAGGCTCAGACGCGGGCGGTGCTGGCCGTCAATGCCGAGCTGATCCGGCTCTACTGGGAGATCGGCGGCCTCATCCACAGGCGCCAGCAACAAGAGGGCTGGGGCGCCGGCGTGCTTCCCCGCCTGGCCCGCGACCTGCACAACGAACTCCCCGAGGAGAAGGGCTTCTCGGAGCGCAACATCAAGCGGATGCTGGCCTTCCACCGCGTCTATCCCCACTTGGCAGAAGGGCCACAACCTGTGGCACAAACGCAGCTCAGCCCAGAAGGGCCACAGCCTGTGGCCCTTTTCCCGCCGGAACTGTTGCTGGCGGTTCCCTGGGGTCATCACGCCGAACTGATGGCCAAGGTGAAGGACCCTGCCAACCGCCACTGGTACATGCAGGCGGCCGTGCAGCACGGCTGGAGCCGCAGCGTTCTGCTCATGCAGATCGAGGGCACGGCACACCTGCGGGTCGGCAGGAGCACCAGCAACTTTGCCCACCGCCTGCCCCCTCCTGAGTCAGACCTGGTGCAGCAGACGCTCAAGGATCCCTACATCTTCGACTTCCTCACCCTGGCCGATGGCTTCCAGGAGCGGGAGCTGGAAACGGCGCTGGTGCGTCACCTGGAGAAGTTTCTGCTGGAACTTGGCCAGGGCTTTGCCTTCGTGGGCCGGCAATACCACCTCGATCTCGGCGGCCAGGACTTCTACATCGATCTGCTCTTCTATCACCTCAAGCTTCGCTGCTTTGTGGTGATCGACCTCAAACGCGGCAGTTTCAAACCTGAATACGCCGGCAAGATGAACTTCTACTGCAACGTTGTGGATGATCACCTGCGCCATCTAGGTGATGCCCCCACGATCGGCTTGATCCTTTGTCAGCAGTCCAACCGGATCCTGGCGGAATACGCCCTACGTGGGATGGACAAGCCGATCGGCGTCTCCGCCTTTGAGCTCACCCGCGCCCTGCCGAGCGACCTCCAATCCAGCCTTCCCAGCATCGAGGCCATCGAGCAGGCCCTCACCGATCCCGCCGGAGGCGCTCCGATGCCATGACCCCCAACCCCTACAGCGAAGACCTCCTGGTTGAGCAGCCCGCCCTGGCCCTGCTGGCGGAACTGGGCTGGCAGACCGCCTGCGGACTGGAGGAAACCTTCGCTCCGGAGGGCGGCAGCCTGGGGCGCCGGGACCGCCGCGAGGTGGTGTTGCTGCCGCGCCTGCGGGCGGCCCTGGAGCGTCTCAATCCGGGTCAGCCGCCGGAGGCGATCAGCGCCGCCATCGAGGAACTCAGCCGCAACCGCTCGGCCATGGGCCTGGTGGCGGCGAACCGCGAGGTTTACCGCCTGCTCAAGGACGGGGTGCTGGTGTCCGTGCCCGACCTGGAAAGGGGTGGGCTCGCCAAGGTGCGGCTGCGGGTGGTCGACTGGGATCGACCCGCCCAGAACGACTGGCTCGCGGTCAACCAGATAACCATCAAGGGGGATCTCTACCCCTGTATTCCCGATCTGGTGGGCTTCGTGAACGGCCTGCCGCTGGTGGTGATGGAGTTCAAGAAGCCCGGCGTCTCGGCCCGCGAGGCCTTCACCGGCAACCTGACTCACTACAAAGAGGCCATCCCGCAGCTGTTCTGGAGCAATGCCTTCCTGATCGCCTCCAATGGCACCGCCAGCCGCATCGGCTCCCTCAGCGCCGACTGGGAGCGGTTTTTCGAGTGGAAGCGGATCGCCAGCGAAGACGAACCCCGCCGGGTGTCGCTCGAGGTGCTGCTGCGCGGCACCTGCCAGCCGCAGCGCCTGCTCGATTACGTCGAGAACTTCACCCTGTTCACAGACAGCAAGGGCGGGCTGGTGAAGATCATTGCCCAGAACCATCAGGTGATCGGCGTCAACAACGCCATCGCCGCCACCCTGGAGGCCCGCCGCCGGGGGCACGGCCGGGCGGGGGTTTTCTGGCAGACCCAGGGCAGCGGCAAGAGCTATTCGATGGGCTTCTACAGCCAGAAGATTCAGCGCAAGGTCCCGGGCGACTGGACCTTCGTGATCGTCACCGACCGCACCGATCTCGACGAGCAGATCGCCGACACCTTCAAGGCCGCCGGGATCGTCTCCCAGGCCGAGGGGGATCAGTGCCATGCCGGCAGCGGCGCCCAGCTGGCCGCGCTGCTGCGCGGCAACCACCGCTACGTGTTCACCCTGATCCAGAAGTTCCGCGTCCCCGAGCTGCTCTGTGATCGCAGCGATGTGGTGGTGATCACCGATGAAGCGCACCGCAGCCAGTACGACACCCTGGCCCTCAACATGCGCACGGCGCTGCCGAAGGCCCTGTTCACCGCCTTCACCGGCACACCGCTGATCGATGGCGAGGAGCGCACCCGCGAGGTGTTCGGTGATTACGTGTCGATCTACGACTTCCAGCAGGCGGTGGAAGATGGCGCCACCGTGCCGCTGTTTTACGAGAACCGCACGCCCGAGCTGCAGCTGGTCAATCCCGATCTCAACGACGACATCTACGCGGTAATCGAAGCCGCCGATCTCGATGGCGAAGAGGAGCAGAAACTCGAACGCGAACTCGGCCGCCAGTACCACATCATCACCAGGGATGACCGGCTGGAGACGGTCGCCCGCGACATCGTGCGCCATTTCCTCGGCCGGGGATTCATGGGCAAGGCGATCGCGATCTCGATCGACAAGGCCACCACCCTGCGCATGTACGACAAGGTGCAGCGTTACTGGCAGGAGGAAACGGATCGGGTGCGTGCCCTGGTGGAGCAGCTGCCGCCAGATCCCAGCGAGGAGGGAGAGGAACTGCACAAGCGGCTGCATATTCTCACCACCACCGACATGGCGGTGATCGTGTCGGCCGCCCAGAACGAGATCGCCGACATGGCGGCGGTGGGCCTCGACATCGAACCCCACCGCCGCCGGCTCACCAGCTCCGATCCTCCGCTCGATCAGCGCTTCAAGGATCCGGAAGACCCATTGCGGCTGGTGTTCGTGTGCGCCATGTGGCTCACGGGCTTCGATGCACCGAGCTGCTCGACGCTCTACCTCGACAAGCCGATGCGCAACCACACCCTGATGCAGACGATCGCCAGGGCCAACCGCGTCTTCCCCGGCAAGCACAGCGGCCTGATCGTCGACTACGCCAACGTTTTCGCCTCGCTGGAGAAGGCGCTGGCCCTCTATGGCGGGCGCAGCGGCAGTGGCGCCAAACCCACCCAGGACAAAGCCGTACTGGTGGAGCAGCTGCGGGAGGTGCTGAGCGAGGCCATCGAGTTCTGCGCTGAGCATCAGGTGGATATTCCGGCGTTGGCAGCAATACCCGCCATGCAGCGGCTACAGGCGATCAAAGATGCTGTGGAGGCCCTGATTGCGCCGGAATCGCTGCGGCAGCGGTTCCAGGAGCAGCAGCGCCTCGTGCAACTGCTGCACGCTGCAATCAAACCCGATCCCGCCGCCCTGGAGTTCGCCCCCTCCGTAGGTGCCCTGAGCACGATCGCCGCCGAAATCCGCCTGAAGCTCAACCCCAACCCGCCCGAAATCAGCGCCGTGATGGGCCAGATCAGCCAGGTGTTGGATCAGTCGATCACCGGCATCGCCATCCGCGATCAGGGGCCGCCCAGCATCGATCTCTCCAAGATCGATTTCCAGGCTCTGGCGGACAAGTTCCAGCAGAAGAAGCACAAAAAGACGGAGCTGGAAGAGCTCAAGGCCCTGATCGCGGCCCACCTCGCCAGGATGGTGCAGCTCAACCCCACCCGCGCCGACTTCCGCGAGAAGTTCGAGGCGCTGATCGCCACTTACAACGCCGGCAGCCGAAGCGTGGAGGAGGTCTACAAGCAGCTGCTGACCCTCAGCCTGCAGCTCAGCCAGGAGCAGCAGCGCCATATCCGCGAGAACCTCAGCGAGGAGGAACTGGCGATGTTCGACATCCTTTTGCAGTCTGCACCGGATCTCTCCGACGGCGACCGCGCCAAGGTGAAGCAGTCAGCCCGGGAGCTGGTGGAGAAGATCAAGCAACTGCTGGTGCTCAACTGGCAGCAGAAGACCGAGGCCCGGGCCAAGCTCAAGCTCCTCATCCAGGACGCCCTCGATATCGGTCTGCCGCGCGCTTACACACCGGAGCTGTACCAGCAGAAGTGCGATGCCGTGTTCGCTCACATCGAGCAGGCCTACCCCGAGCGCAACCAGAGCGTGTACTCCCTGACAAGCAGCCAAGCCGAGCTCTGAAGCCGTGCCAGCCTCAGGGCTGATGCACGGGGTGCATGAATTGGGCCGACAGCAATACGGCTCTCGAGTCGTTCCTGCCCGACTGGATCGAGACCGCCGCGGAAGAGGCTCGCAGCGTGGCGCTGGGGATGCTGCGTGAACGGGGCCGCGGTGCGGTGCTGGTGGGTGTCGCCCGGCTCGATACGGCTCTTGATGTGCTGCTCAAGGCGGCCCTGGCGCCGCCGCGGGGTAGCGAAACCCTGCTCCATGCCGATCGCCCCCTGGGCTCCCTCGGCGCCAAGATCGCGCTGGCGGCCCGACTTGGGCTGATCGATCCAGCGGTGGAGCAATCGCTGCACAACCTGCGCCGCGTGCGCAATGGTTTTGCCCACTCCACCGCCCCGGTGCGTCTCGCAGATCCGCCTTACCGCGACCGGCTGCGCGACAGCGTCGCCCAGGCCCGCCGCAACCCCCTGTGGCAGCCGATGCAGACCATCCTCGAGCAGCACCTGGCGGAGCAGACAGGCAGCCCTGATGCGGAGCACGACCCTGGGCTGCAATCCTTCGTGTTGCTGATCACGATCCTGGTGGCGTTTCTGGAGACCTCCGCACGCCTCCTGAGGCCGATCAGACCGAGCTTGAGCCTGACCTTTGAAGAGGGAATCAGCCGATCGATCAACACCACTCAATAGAGCAGCCGATTGCCCTCGTAGCGGGCCTGCAACAGCTCCAGCCGGTGGATCAACTTCTGCTGGCGGGCCTCCTGACGCGCGCGGGTGCTGGGGCTGCCCTCGAAGTGGGTGAGTTCGTTGCGCAGCAGGTAGTCCACAAAGTCCTTCGGTTCGCAG
>JBIIJS010000028.1:0-19312 GCA_044233605.1 Cyanobium sp.
CGCCTTGTTGTAAATTATTGCGGTTACCAGCAAATAAAACATCCTTAAAAGATCCCTGAAGCAAACCAAGTAAGACTCCGGCCGAGCCCGCAACAATGATATAAACACGCAATGGCAAACCACCCAGAGTACCGTACCGGAAGACCGTTTCAAGTCGATAAGAGGCAAGTGTAAGCAGAACAATTAATAGCAATATGATTGGGAGCGACCATACATGAATCCCCACAGTCCATCGAAAAAAAACAATTACGGGCCAATGCCAGAGATAAAGAGAATAGGAAAGCAAACCAATTGCAACCGCAACAGGATGAGAGAAAATACGACCAATTAGGGCACCTTTCTTCACCAGTATAAGAAGAGCCGCAGCAGAAGCCGTGACTCCAATCGTGGACAAGGTTCGCCAAGCTAAAGGAACAAACATTAAACTCGTAAGAGCCAGAAATATTAGTCCAGCTATGGGAGAGCGAAAAGGTTCGATAGGTATCCGCTCTCCAAGATCTCTCGCGGTGCCACTACCTCGATGCAAAAGATAGGCTAAACCACCAGAAGCCATCTCCCAGAACCTTGCTGTTATCAAATAGAAAGCACTATCCACCTGCTCGTTAAGCTGCAAATAAATAAAAAAACCGAGGGAACAAAACAGCAAAGAGGTGCAAATAAATTTAAATTTACGAAGCGAGCCCCGCGTAGCAGCAGCAACACCAATGCCACAGAGCAATAGCAAGCAAGGCCAGACAAAGTAAAACTGCTCTTCGACTCCCAGGGACCAAGTATGAAGAAAAACATTATATTTATTATCCGCGGCAAAGTAATTGGATCCTTGACGCAATAGATAAACATTAGAAACGCCGAATAAAGCTGCTATGCCAGTTCGCAACGCCGCCACATGGAGCAGCTCCATGGACGGCACAATCATCGCAAACAAAACAGAGACAACAACAACGTTAATCGCGAGCGCCGGCAGCAATCGACGAAAACGTCGCTGATAAAATTTCACAATAAAAGATCGCCAATTCCTCTCCTGACGCTGGAGCAGAGAGGAGGTCACGACATAGCCTGAAATTACAAAAAATATATCAACACCAAGAAATCCACCCGGCAACCAGGATTCATCCAGATGATTGATCAGGACTGCCAGGACAGCAAAGGCACGCAGACCATCAATCTCCGGGCGATAGGCGCTGCTCAGGGGATACTGAAAATTTAAGAAGAAACCTTTCACACAGAAAGATCAGCTACATATTAGAGTACCATCTTTTCGGCCTACAAAGGAGAGGCAAAGGCAATCGGCCAACGCAACTATTGCATGATCATGGTCAGTTGCTTTGGTCCATTAGATCAAGCCACTGGCCAGTCATTGATTCATTTTCAAGGCAGCTCGCCGCCGCCGGCAACCTCTGACAAGCTGGGCGCACCCTTTTCCGATCCATGGCTCGCTTCGGCCTCTCCGCCCTGAAATCCCTGCTGCGACCGGGGGGCAGCGGTCAACGCGCCGGCGGCCCCTGGAAGCCTCCCGGCGCCAGCTGGTCGAGGCCCTTCGGCCTGCGCTGGCAGCGGCCCTACGTGGTGCGCTACCCCAGCAATCTCGACGACGGCCCCAACCACGGCATGCCTCTGGGCGGCTTCGGCGCCGGCTGTATCGGCCGCGCCCCCGACGGCTCCTTCAACCTCTGGCACCTCGACGGCGGTGAGCACTGGTTCGGCACCCTGCCCGACTGCCAATTCGCTCTCTATGAAAGCGATGGTGCAAGCAGCCGCGCCCATGCCCTGGCCGTGAAGCCGCCGTGCGACGCCTCCCGCCCAGAAGCCGGCGAGCCCCTGCCGGCCTGGAGCTGGTATCCGGAGAGCACGGAGGAACGCAGCACCGGCAGCTACGCCGCCCGCTACCCGCTCAGCTGGAGCAGCTACGAAGGCGTATTCGAGGCGCGGGTGCGCTGCGAGGCGTTCAGCCCGGTACTGCCGGGAGACTACCGGCGCAGCAGCTACCCGGTGGCGGTGTTCGTCTGGACCCTGGCCAACCCCACGGACCGCCCGCTCGATCTGACGCTGCTGCTCAGCTGGCGCAACACGGTGGGCTGGTTCACCAACACCGACCCCGCCGCCGCCGTGCACTTCCGCGACGACGGCAGCCCGGAGCACAACTATGTGCCGGCGATCGGCCGCAGCGAGGGCCAGCGCAACCGCTGCATCGACGAGGGCGCCCTGCGCGGCGTGCTGCTGGAAGGCGAGGTCTCCGATCCGATCGGCGAGGGCCAGGGGCAATGGTGCATCGCCACCGACGTTGGCCTGGAGAGCGCCCACCCGAGTCTGCACATTCAGCGCTGCAGCCGCTGGAATCCCGCCGGAGACGGCGCCGAGATCTGGAACCCATTCGCCGGCGGCGGCACGATCCCCGAGAGCGACAACGACCGCCACAGCGGCGTCCACGATCCCGCCAGCGCCGCCCTGGCGGTGCGCTGCCGGCTGGAGCCCGGTGAAAACGTGGAGATTCCGCTGGTGATCAGCTGGGATCTGCCGGTGACTGCCTTCGCCAGCGGCACCCGCAGCCTGCGCCGTTATACCGATTTCTACGGAAGCGATGGCAACCATGCCGCCGCCATCGCGGCCGAGGCCCTGCGCGACTGGCGCCAGTGGCGCGCTGCGATCGAGGCCTGGCAGCAGCCGGTGCTGGAGCGCACCGACCTGCCGGAGCCACTGCGCATGGCCCTTCTCAACGAGCTCTACGACCTGGCCAGCGGCGGCAGCCTCTGGACCGCCGCCACACCGGAGGATCCGGTGGGTCGCTTCGGTGTGCTCGAGTGCCTCGACTACGCCTGGTACGAGAGCCTTGATGTGCGCCTCTACGGCTCCTTCGCCCTGCTGCAGCTCTGGCCCGAGCTCGACAAGGCGGTGCTGCGCGACTTCGCCCGCGCCATCCCCGCCGCCGACCCCACGCCGCGGCCGATCGGCTGGTACTTCACCCAGGGCCGCGGCCGGGTGGAGGCGCCGCGCAAGGTGGCCGGCGCCACCCCACATGATCTGGGCGCGCCGAACGAGCGGCCGTTCGACGCCAGCAACTACACGGCCTATCAAGACTGCAACCTGTGGAAAGATCTGGCCAGCGACTTTGTGCTGCAGGTGTGGCGCACCTTCCGCCTGGCCCCCAACGGCGAAGACCTGCGCTTCCTGGCCGACTGCTGGCCGGCGGCGGTGCAGGCGCTGCGCTATCTGAAAACATTCGACGCCAACGATGACGGCCTGCCCGACAACGGCGGCGCCCCCGACCAGACCTTCGACGACTGGCCGCTGCAGGGCGTGAGCGCCTATTGCGGCGCCCTGTGGATCGCGGCACTGGAGGCGGCCCTGGCGATGGCGCAGCGGCTGCAGCTGGAGCTGGGCCTTGACACCGCCGGCGAGCAGCGCGAATTCGGCGACTGGCTGGAGCGCTCCCGCACCCACTTCGACGCCCTGCTCTGGAACGGCGAGTACTACCGCATCGATGCGGAGAGCGGCACACCGGTGGTGATGGCCGACCAGCTCTGCGGCGACTTCTACGCCCGCCTGCTGGGCCTGCCGCCGGTGGTGGCCGAGGAGCGGGCCCGCTCCAGCCTGAAGGCGGTGCGGGAAGCCTGTTTCGAGGGCTTCGAGGGCGGCCGGCTGGGGGTGGCCAACGGCCTGCGCCGTGACGGCACACCACTGGATCCCAACGGCACCCACCCGCTGGAGGTCTGGACCGGCATCAACTTCGGCCTGGCCGCCTACTACCGGCTGATGGGGGACACCACCACGGCCCTGGCGATCACCGGCGCGGTGGTGGAGCAGGTGTACACGGGCGGGCTGCAGTTCCGCACCCCCGAGGCGATCACGGCGGTGCGCACCTTCCGCGCCTGCCACTACCTGCGCGCCATGGCGATCTGGGCCCTGTGGGCCACCCATACCGGCTGGCAGCCGATCCCCGGCGCCGCGCGGCAGCCGTTGAACGCGCCATGAGCCGGCTGATGGCGCTGCTGCGTGCCGTGTGGCTGAGCCTGCTCCTGGCGCTGGCCCATCCTGCGCCAGCCTTTGCCCAGATCCAGGCCAGCCCCGAGGAGACCGGCACCGGCCTGGTACGAAGCCTCGAGAGCCTGCGCGACCTCGACTACGAGAGCTGGCAGGTGGTGGCCTACCGGGAGGGGTCGGCCCGACCGGAGGCGCCGATCACGCTGCGGATCGTGAGCTATCCCGGCCGGGTGCGCATCGACCACCCCACTCCCCTGCAGGTGCGCGCCGGGCGGCGCGCCTGGCAGCTCGACGACATCACCCTCTCCAGCCCCAAGCTCTCAGACGACAATCGCGCTGCCGCCGCCGAGTTCGACCTCACCCCCCTGCTGGTCGACCTGCGCCTCGACCGGCCGCTGCGCTTGGCCCTGCCGGGGGTGTTCGTGGAGCTGCCGGTGCCCCCCTACGTGGTGGCCGAATGGCGCAGCCTGGCCGAGGTCGCCACGCCGCCGCCGCCGAACGAACGGTGAGCCCCTCCCCCTGGTTCCCCTGGATGCGCCGCGCCCTGCAGCTCGCCGAGCTGGGCCGCGGCCGCACCAGCCCCAATCCGCTGGTGGGGGCGGTGGTGCTCGACGCCTCAGGCGCGCTGGTGGGCGAGGGATATCACGAGCGCGCCGGTGCACCCCACGCTGAGGTGGGCGCCCTTCGCCAGGCGGGGGATCGGGCCCGTGGCGGCACCCTGGTGGTGACGCTGGAGCCCTGTTGCCATCACGGCCGCACGCCGCCCTGCAGCGAAGCGGTGATCGCCGCCGGCATCACCCGGGTGGTGCTGGCAATGCGTGATCCCAACCCCCGCGTCGACGGCGGCGGCATCGAGCGGCTCCGGGCCGCCGGTGTGGAGGTGATCGAGGGGATGCTCGCATCGGAAGCCCGAGCCCTCAACGCCCCGTTCCTGCACCGGCTGGCGACAGGCCGGCCGCTTGGCATCCTCAAGTGGGCGATGAGCCTCGACGGCCGCACCGCCTTGCCCAACGGCGCCAGCCAGTGGATCAGCGGGCCGGCCGCCCGGGAATGGGTACATCGTCTGCGGGCGCAATGCGACGCCGTGATCGTCGGCGGCGGCACCGTGCGCCACGACGATCCGCTGCTCACCAGCCGTGGCCGGCGCGTGCCGGAGCCGCTGCGGGTGGTGCTCAGTCGGAGCATCAACCTGCCGCCCAGTGCCCGGCTGTGGGCAGAGGGACCCGCGCCCACCCTGGTGGCCCATGGCACGGAGGCGCCAGCGGAGCGGCGGGAGCGGCTCGAAGCCCTCAAGGTGGATTGCCTGGAGCTGGAGGCCTGCGAACCCGCCCCCCTGCTGGAGGTGCTGGCGGCACGGGGGTGCAATCAGGTGCTGTGGGAGTGTGGACCCACACTGGCCGCCGCCGCTCTGCGGCAGGGCTGCGTACAGCGAATCGCTGCCGTGACCGCACCAAAGCTGCTGGGTGGCGTGGCAGCGCGCACGCCGCTGGCGGATCTGGGGCTCACGGGCCTCGATCAGGCTCCGCTCTGGCGGGAGCTGGCCGCAGAGCGACTCGGCGACGATCGGCTCTGGATCCTGGAGAACCCAGTCGGCACGGTCCTGGAATCGCCTGCCGCCCCACCCGCATGAATCCCGCGACCCTCCCGCCGGTGCTCGCGTCGCTGCCGATCGCGTTGTTCTCGCTGCTGCTGGCGGCGCTCTCCTGGCTGGGACTGGAGCTGCTGGCGCGACAGTTCCGCGCGGGCACGCTGGGGCGGGTGCTGCTGCACCGCTCTCGCCTGAGCATCAGTGCCACCCTGCTGGTGGGCGGCCTGGGCTGGTGGCTGCTGGATGAGCTGCGGCGCCTCGGCTGGGAGCTGCCGCGCGAGGGGCGCGAGCTGCGCGATGTGGTGATCAGCCTCGGCATCGCCTGGACCGTGCTGCGCTGCAAGGCTCCGCTGATTCACCAGATCGAGGCCGACGCCCGCTGGCTGGCAGAGCGTTCGGCGGCCGACCGCCGAGCCCTGCTCGACCTCACCGACAAGCTGCTCAGCGCCACGGTGCTGCTGCTGGCAGGTCTGGTGGTGCTGCAGCTGTTGGGGGTGTCGCCGGCACTGCTGCTCACCGCCAGCGGGATCGGCGCGGCGGCGGTGGGCTTCGGGGCAAAGGCGCTGGTGGAGAACCTCCTCAGCGGCGTGATGATCTACCTGTTCCGGCCGTTCACGGTGGGCGACTGGATCGAACTGCCCGACCGGAAGCTTTCCGGCACGGTGCAGGCGATCGGCAGCTACTACACCGAGCTGCTGACGGCCGAGCGGGAGCCGCTGTTCGTGCCCAATGCCCTGTTCGCCGGCTTCGCGGTAGCCAACGGCAGCCGGCGCGATCACCGCCGCCTGCTGCTGGAGGTGAGCCTGCGCCCCGAGGACGCGGAACCGGCCGCGGCGATCACAGCGGAGCTGCGCGACACCCTGGCGCGCCACCCCGCCGTAGTCGCCGATCTGCCACGCCGCGTGCACATCAGTGGCATCGACCGTCGCGGCCTGCAGCTCCGGCTGGAGGCATTTGGTCCGGCGGATCCGGAGGCGTCGCAGAACCTGCGCCAGGAGCTGCTGCTTGCCATGGCGGCCGCGGTGCGGCGCCATGGCGCCGCGTTCAGATCAGCTCCGGATGGTGTGGATCCCCCTTGAAAGGCCCCTCCAGATCAGCGCTGATCCAGCCGCCATAGAAGCCGCCGGGCTGAGGCAGCACCCGCTCGCCGTCGAGCCAGCAGCCGTCCATACGGCCGGGGTAGAGGGCGTACCAGCCGGCCAGCGCCACGAAAGCGGGGGCGGGATCGGGGTACTGCCACACCACCCGCTCCAGGGCGCGGCCGTCGGGGGCCACCACATCGAAGTACCGGGCCAGACCCTTCCACTCGCAGAAGCTACGACCACCGGCCGGCCGCAGCATCGCGCCGTCAAACGCCTCAGGCGGCAAATAGAAGGTGGGCGGGTGAAAGGTCTCCAGCACCCGCAGCGAGCGGTGCGTATCGGCCAGCAAGCGGCCCAGGGCCTCCACCCGCATATGGCGGGTACTGGGCACCAGGACAGGCGGGCGCGGGTAGGCGGCCACCCGCTCGCGGCCGTCGGGCAGCAGCCAGGGCGGGGCGGCGGCGGAATAGGCCATCGGCTCAGCCGGGTATGAAGTGACGCAGCCGGCGCGCTTCCTCCCCGGCTCGGCGCTGCAGTTCCTCGTCGCTGAGATCGGCATCAGCACGCTGCTGGGCCTGGATCACGTCGATTTCGCTGAGCTCAAAGCCGGCTTCACAGGCCAGGGCAAGGAAGGTCTCCAGATCCACCCCGCCATGCAACCGTTCCTGCAGCTCAGGCCGGCTCCGGCAGTGCGCAAGGAAGGCGTCGAGCTGCGACAGGCTCACGGGATGGGTTCCAGGGTTGTTCGTTCTAGCCGCACCGCCTCCCAGCCGGCCGGATCCCAGGGGGCCATCAGCGGCTCCAGAGCCCGCAGGCCGGCGCCAT
This sequence comes from Cyanobium sp., assembly GCA_044233605.1. Classification (GTDB taxonomy): domain Bacteria; phylum Cyanobacteriota; class Cyanobacteriia; order PCC-6307; family Cyanobiaceae; genus Cyanobium. The sequence goes on from JBIIJS010000028.1 coordinate 7,474, forward strand.
CGGCGGGCTCCAGCCAGGCCCGCTCCAGGCCGGCGGGGATCAGCACCGGCATGCGCTCGTGCACGCGAGCCAGCAGGTCATTGGGGGCGGTGGTGAGGATCACGGCGGTTTCGAGCTCCGTGCCGTCGGCGCCGATCCAGCGGTCCCACAACCCGCCGAGCCAGAAGGGGGCGCGGTCGCGGCGGCGGAACAACCAGGGCTGTTTCCACGCCCTGCCGGTAGCGGGATCGGTGCGCTTCTGCCATTCGTAGAAGCCATCAGCTGGCAGCAGGGCCCGACGGTGGCGCCAAGAGCCGCGGAAAAATGGCTTCTCCGCAACCGTCTCGCTGCGGGCGTTGATCGGCCGGCTGCGGCTGGCAGGATCGCGGCACCACTCCGGCACCAGGCCCCACAGCGCCAGGCCCACCTGGAGCCGGCCATGCTCCTGCCGCTGCAGCAGCAGCGGCTCGCCAGGACGCACCTGGGGCCGGGGCGCGTAGTGCTCGCGCAGGCCCTCCGGCAACGGCCCCTGCAGGCGCGGCAGCAGGGCTTCGAGGGGGGTGGTGAGCGAAAAGCGGCCGCACATGGCTCCTGGGCGTTCGGTTCTCCGGCCGGGGCGATGGATCGGCGGCGGCCCCCATTGCCTAGCTTGGTGCCGATCCGCGTCGCGCGCAGCATGGCCATCCGCCAGGACGACAACCGCCCCAGTCGACGCTTCGGCCTGATCAACCTGCTGCTGATCGGCTTCGGCGTGCTGCTGCTGTTCAGCAATTTCCTGCCCAATCCGGCCAACCAGGTGCCGCGGGTGCCCTATTCGCTGTTCATCGACCAGGTGAACGATGACAACGTCAAGCGGGCCTACATCACCTCCGACCAGATCCGCTACGAGCTCAAGGAGGTGCAGGCCGAGGGCGCCCCGATGGTGCTGGCCACCACGCCTATCTTCGACATGGAGCTGCCCCAGCGCCTGGAGCAGCACGGTGTGGAGTTCGCCGCCGCACCGCCCCGCAAACCCAACCTGTTCACCACCATTCTCAGCTGGGTGGTGCCGCCGCTGATCTTCATCCTGGTGTTGCAGTTCTTCGCCCGTCGCGGCGGCATGGGCGGCGGCGCCCAGGGAGCACTGAGCTTCACCAAGAGCAAGGCGCGGGTGTACGTGCCCGACGAGGAATCGCGCGTCACCTTCGCCGATGTAGCCGGCGTGGATGAGGCCAAGGCGGAGCTCAACGAGATCGTTGATTTCCTCAAGAAACCCGAGCGCTACACCGCCATCGGCGCCCGCATTCCCAAGGGTGTGCTGCTGGTGGGCCCTCCCGGTACCGGCAAGACCCTGCTCTCCAAGGCCGTGGCCGGTGAGGCGGGCGTGCCCTTCTTCATCATCAGCGGTTCCGAGTTCGTCGAACTGTTCGTGGGCGCCGGTGCCGCCCGCGTGCGCGACCTGTTTGAGGAGGCAAAGAAGAAGGCCCCCTGCATCATCTTCATCGACGAACTCGACGCCATCGGCAAGAGCCGCGGCGGTTCGATGGGCGTGGTCGGCGGCAACGACGAGCGCGAGCAGACCCTCAACCAGCTGCTCACCGAAATGGATGGCTTCGCCACCAAGGACAAGCCGGTGATCGTGCTGGCCGCCACCAACCAGCCCGAAACCCTCGATGCTGCCCTGCTGCGCCCCGGCCGCTTCGATCGTCAGGTTCTGGTGGATCGCCCCGACCTTTCCGGCCGCCGCACCATCCTCGACATCTACGCCAAGAAGGTAAAGCTCTCCGAGGGGGTCGATCTCGATCGCATCGCCCAGGCCACCGCCGGCTTCGCCGGCGCCGACCTGGCCAACCTGGTGAACGAGGCGGCCCTGCTGGCAGCCCGGGTCAACCGAACCTCCGTGGAGCAGGGGGATCTCAACGAAGCGATCGAGCGGGTGGTGGCCGGCCTGGAGAAGAAGAGCCGGGTGCTGCAGCCCGATGAGAAGAAAGTGGTTGCGTACCACGAGGTGGGCCACGCGATCGTGGGGCACCTGATGCCCGGCGGCAGCAAGGTGGCCAAGATCTCGATCGTCCCTCGCGGCATGAGTGCCCTCGGTTACACGCTGCAGCTCCCTACCGAGGAACGCTTCCTCAACTCCAAGGAGGATCTTGAAGGCCAGATCGCCACCCTGCTGGGCGGCCGCAGTGCCGAGGAGGTGGTGTTCGGCGCCGTCACCACCGGCGCCGCCAACGACCTGCAGCGCGCCACCGACATCGCCGAGCAGATGGTGGGTACCTACGGCATGAGCGAAACGCTTGGTCCGCTCGCCTACGACAAGCAGGGCGGCAGCCGCTTCCTCGGCGGCCCCAGCAATCCCCGCCGGGTGGTGAGCGACGCCACCGCCCAGGCGATCGACCGCGAGGTGCGCGGACTGGTGGATCGCGCCCACGACCGGGCCGTGACGATCCTGCACCACAACCGCGACCTGCTGGAGAGGATCTCCCAGGAGATCCTCTCCAAGGAAGTGATCGAGGGCGACGAGCTCAAAGGGTTGCTGGCCGAGAGTGTGATGCCCGAGGAGGCCCGGCTGGCAGCCTGAGTACCTCCTACCGCCTTTCAGCTCCCCCTTGACTCAGGGCCCCGCGATCCCGCATAAGGGTTCTTTGGGATAAGCCCATGGCTGCGGGGCGCGAAGCCAATGCCCTGACCAGACTGGCGGGTCACGATTACCTTTCTTGTGCTGATCTCGGCCCGGAGCAGACCCTGGCGCTGCTGGATCTGGCGGCAGACCTCAAGGCGGGTCGGCGCGCTATCGATCTGGCAGGGCGCACGCTGGGGCTGATCTTCACCAAGGCCTCCACCCGCACGCGGGTGAGCTTCACGGTGGCGATGGGCCGCCTGGGGGGGCAGACGATCGACCTCAACCCCCAGGTGAGTCAGGTGGGCCGCGGCGAGCCAGTGGCCGACACCGCCCGGGTGCTGAGCCGCTACGTGGATGCCCTGGCGATCCGCACCTTTGCCCAGAGCGAACTGGACGATTACGCCCGCTGGGCCTCGATTCCGGTGATCAATGCCCTCACCGACCGGGAGCACCCCTGCCAGGCCCTGGCCGACTTCCTCACCCTGCGGGAAGCCTTCGGTGAACTCCGGGGGCTCACCCTGGCCTATGTAGGCGACGGCAACAATGTGGCCCACTCTCTGATGCTCTGCGGCGCCCTGCTGGGGGTGAACGTGCGCATCGGCTGCCCGCCCGGCTTCGCGCCGGAGGGCGAGGTACTGGAGCAGGCGCGGCAGCTGGCCGGCTGTCGCTGCGCGGTGGAGGTGGTGCACGAACCCTTGGCGGCGGTGCGCGGCGCCCATGCCCTCTACACCGACGTCTGGGCCTCGATGGGGCAGGAGCAGGAGAAGACGGAGCGCGAAGCTGCGTTCCGCGGCTGGTGCCTGGATGAGGCGCTGATCGCTGAAGCCGACAGTCGGGCGATCGTGCTGCACTGCCTGCCGGCCTACCGGGGGCTGGAAATCAGCGCCGGGGCGATCGAAGGGCCCTGCAGCCGGGTGTTCGACCAGGCCGAGAACCGCCTGCACGCCCAGCAGGCCCTGCTGGGTGTCCTGCTGGGAGGCACCTGAGGCGGGGCTCACCCCCTGGACAAGCGCCCCGAGAGGCGGTACATCTGTACCAGATTGATCCGTCCCGCTGCCCGTGCCCGCCTCCCCCAGCCTGCAGCCCCTCACCGAGGTCCAGCAACAGCTCTACGACTGGCTCGCCGACTACATCGGCAGCCACCGCCACAGCCCCTCGATCCGCCAGATGATGGAGGCGATGGGCCTGCGCTCGCCGGCGCCGATCCAGAGCCGCCTCAAGCACCTGCAGCAGAAGGGCTGGATCACCTGGCAGGAAGGGCAGGCCCGCACCCTGCAGCTGTTGGCAAATACCGGCCAGCAGGGCATCCCGGTGCTGGGGGCGGTGGCCGCCGGCGGCCTGGTCGAAACCTTCGACGACGTGCAGGAGCGGCTCGACATCGCCCCGGTGCTCGACACCCGCGGCCTGTTCGCCCTCACCGTCAATGGCGATTCGATGGTGGATGCCCACATCGCCGACGGCGACGTGGTGCTGATGGAGCCGGTTCACGACCCGGCCCAGCTTCGCGACGGCACGATCGTCAGCGCCCTGGTGCCCGGCAGCGGCACCACCCTGAAGCACTTTCATCGCCAGGGCCGCCAAGTGCGCCTCGAGGCCGCCAACCCCGCCTACGAACCGATCCTGCTGCCGGCCGATCAGGTGAGTGTGCAGGGCCGGTTGGTGGCGGTCTGGCGCCAGATATGAAGTCAGGCTTGAGCCGTCAGGCCGCGTTGTAAGCTCAAAGAGCGATGGCAAGGCCCCAGGCCACCCGGTTCGACCAGCGATCCGGCCGCTTCGCATCCTTCGGGGCCATAGCTCAGCTGGTAGAGCACCTGCATGGCATGCAGGGGGTCAGCGGTTCGAGTCCGCTTGGCTCCACTTTTCTTCTTTCCGTCTGGATGTTCTGTCCAGACGGATTTTTTGTATCCGTAGAATTCGTTGAGCAGTCATGGCTACAGCCCGAACTGACGGCAGATCAGGAACGGCACCAGCAGGGTCATCACCAGGGTGAGCGGCAGGCCGTAGCGGGTGACGTCGAGGAAGCGGTAGCGGCCGGGGCCGAACACCATCAGGTTGGTCTGGTAGCCCACGGGGCTGAGGAAGCTCTGGCTGGCCCCGAACAGCACCGCATACACGAAAGCGAGGGGGGGCTGGCCCAGTCCGACGGCCAGCTGACCGGCGATCGGGATCAGCAGCGCCACGGTGGCGGCATTGCTCATCACCTCGGTGAGCAGGGTGGTGAACAGGAACACCACCAGCAGGGCCAGGTAGATCGGCCATCCCTGCAGCGTCTGCAGAAGCGCCTGGGCCATCGCCGCGGCCAGGCCCGTTTTCTCGAGGGCGACGCTGAAGCTGGCCAGCGAACCCAGCAGCAGAATCACGTCGAGGCGGATGGCTCTCTGCAGCTCACCCGGCCGCAGGCAGCCGGTCACCACCATCGCCACCATGCCGAGCAGAACCGCCGCCACCAGCGGCAGCCAGTCGAGACCGGCCAACAGGATCACCAGCAAGCTGATCGCCACCGCCAGCCCTTTGCGGCTCATGGTGGGCAGATCCTTCTCCAGCTGCTCCAGTACCACCAGGTCGTTGCTGGCCTGCAGGCCGCGGATGGCGTCCTTGGGGCCCTGCAGCAGCAGCACATCGCCCTCGCGCAGCACCGCCCGGCCCAGGCGCTCGCGCACCACCTGATTGCCGCGACGCAAGGCCAGCACAGTGGCGTTGTAGCGCTGGCGGAAGCGCAGGTCGCGGAGGCAGTCGCCGCTGAGCGTGGAGCCGGAGGGCAGCAGCACCTCGACCATCCGCTGGCTGTTCTTTGCGTCGACGCCGTCCGTCCCTTCGGCGGCATCCTCGGTGGGAGCGAGCACCACGGTGTGCTCCTGCTGCAGCCGCAGCAGGTCGGCACGGCTGCATCGCAGCAGCAGCCTGTCGCCCAGCTCCAGGGTGCGGTCGGCCAGGGGGGGGAGGTAGCGTTCGCTGCCGCGATGCAGCTCCAGCACGTCAACGTCGTAGCGGCGCTGCAGACGGCTGGCGAGCAACGACTGGCCGATCAGCTCCGAGCGCTTCGGAATCTCCACCTCAGTGAGGTAGCCGCTGCTGGCCAGATCGGCCCCCAGGTCGTCGTCGTTGAGGCCCCGGTCGGGCAGGAAGCGATCGGCGAGCAGCACCATCACCAGGCTGCCGCTGAGCCATACCCCCAGGCCGATCGGGGCGAAACTGAACAGTTTGAAGGCGCCGTAGCCCATCCGCTCGCTGACCTCGCTGGCCAGCAGGTTCACCGAGCTGCCGATCAGTGAGAGCGTACCGCCCAGCACGGTGGCGAAGGAGAGCGGCAGCAACACCTTGGAAGGCGAGATGCGGCGGCGCTGGCACCAGCCCTCCAGCACCGGCAGCAGGGCAGCCACGATCGGCGTGTTCGGCACAAAGGCCGACACGGGTGCCACCAGGGTGCTCAGCAACAGGATCATGCGCTTGGGGCTGCGGATCGCATCCGAGCCGAGCAGGCCGCGCAGGCGGTCGAGGCCACCGGAGCGGAACAGGCCGGCCGACATCGCGAACAGACCGATAAGGGTGATCAGCGCCGGGCTGCCGAAGCCGCGCAGTGCCTCAGCCGGGGTGAGCACGCCTGTGGCGATCAACAGGCCGGCGGCCAGCAGGCCGGTGACCTCGGGCACCAGCCAGCCGCTGACAAACAGCAGCACCGATCCGCCCAGCACCGCCAGGGTGATCAGGGCCCCGGGCTGGAGCAAGGCCAGACTGAATTGCTGCATGGGCGGCACAACAGATCGACAGTGTACAAACCACGCATTCCACGCAGGGATTACGTGGTTTGGTGGCTGGGATGGAGACGGGCGGGCTCAGAACAGGGTCATCGGCGCCACTGGCTCGATCTCGGGATGCTCGCCGCCCACCTGGTCGGCCCGCAGCACCAGGGCGGAGGCCCCGTGGCGCAGGAACACCTTCAGCACCGTGTCGCAGGCAAGCCGCGGCAGGGCCGTGCGCCAGCTGCTCAACCCCCGCACCAGATGCTCCAGGGGATGGTCCTCCAGGCTGCTGCCCAGCACGAACTGCTGATGACGCAGGTCACTGCGCAGGGGGCCGATCGGCAGCAGCACCCTCAGCAGGGCACGCTCCAGCCGCAGCAAGGCCGACAGACGCTCGGCCTGCTCCGGCTCTCGCCGCCGCCAGGCGCGCAGCGCCGACGGATCGATGGCCCGCATCGTCTTGCGGATCTCCTGGAGGGCAGCCAGCAAGGCGTGGTTGGAATCCTGGGAGCAGTTGTTGGCGGGCCCCACGAAGGTGGCACCGGTGCCGTCGCCGAGGCGGTAGCGGGCCGTCATCGCCGCCAGCTGGTGCTCGAAACCACGCAGGGGCCGGTGCTCGCACTCCCCCACCTGGTAACTGCCGGTGAGGGGCGGAAAGCGCACCAAGATGTCGGCGATCGGCCGGGTGCCGAGCCAGCCCCACTGGCGATCGCCGAGGTAACGCCAGCGGTCGTGGGCGCCGGCGATGATTCCCTCGGGATTGTGGGCATAGACCTGCCGGTAGTGCAGCTCCAACGCCAGCTCGCCGGCCAGTGGATCCCGCACCAGCTCCGCCAGGCCATAGGCGAAATGGCCGGTGCAGAAGCCGGTGGCGAGGGCCTGCTCGCGCTGCTCGCCGCCGATGCCCCCGAACAGGTGCAGCACGAGCAGCTGATCGCCCTCCCGCCACTCGGCCAGCGCCTCGGCCGGCTCAATGGAGCGGCCGCAGACCAGCACCGAGCTCAACCGACCGGGGGCCGGATCGCGCCAGCTCTCGCGCTTCACATAGAGCCAGGCCTGCCGGCGGCCGCAGATCACCCGCTGCGGCGCGAAGCGCCGCAGGGCACGGGGCAGCAGCGACTGCACCACGAACGCCCCCTCGCCGTCGGGCACCCCGGCCACAAACCAGCCGTCGGCATTGGCCGCCACCGCCTCGATCCCCCGGCTGGTGCTGGGCAGAACGCCTTCGCTGCTCGCCACCGGCGGCGGCAGCCGCAGGCGCAGCTCCGGGCCGCAGAAGGCACCGGCAGCGGCGTCATAGCTGACGGCACGCCAGACATCGCCGCCGAGCGGTTCGAGGAAGCGCACCAGGGCAGCGGCCAGGCCGGTGGTCTGGTGCGGCTCGCTCTCCACCACCAGTCGCGGCGGTTTACCGGGCTGCTCCTGAAGCCGCACCGGCGGCGGCAGGCTCACCAGCTGGTCGTCGTGGGGGCGGGAGCCCGCCAGCGATTCCAGCGGCGTCACCCGTCGCCAGTGGTTGAGCCTCAGGGGGTGCACCCCATCCGTGGCGGCGCTGATCAGAGCCTCGGCGCTGAAATGCACATCCATCGCCAGGGGTTCGAGCAGCGGGTCGTGCCAATCGAGGCGGAGGATCTGCCCCAGCCAGCGCTGCTGCTCCAGCGGCGCGGCAAACACCTCGAAACCCACACCCTCCTCCCGCCCATGGCGTGGCGGCAGGATCAGCCGCCCGATCCAGCCTTGGCGCGGCTGCAGGCCGGGGCAGGGCAGGGGCCGCAGGTCGCGCGCCCGATCAGGCCGCTGCCAGCCGTTGGCGCAATAGCGCTGGTAGTTGTTGGGCGGTGGTGGCGGCGGCGGTTCGAACGGGGCACGACCGGTAAGGATCGCGCTTACCAGCTCGACGCTCTGCTGCATCGGCGTGCGGCCATCCGGGAGGTGCTCCTGGGTGTCGAAGTAGCCGCCTGGCAGCTGGTGCCCCACCGGGCCCACGCCAATGCGGCTGACCCGACCCCGCCGCCGCGCCCGGTTCCAATCGGAGAGCAGGGCCGGACGCCAGCGGGCCGGGAACAGCAGCGGCCCAAGCGGCTCGACCCGGTCGTGATCGCCCACCAGATGGAAGAGGTGCTCAGCCTCAAGAAACTCGTTGCTGCCGGCGAACACACCTCCCAGCGAGATCACCTCCACCGGAGCGCCGAGGGCCCGGCGCAGGTGGGGCAGGGCACCGAGCGAGATCTGGCCGCCGCCGCTGAAGCCCAGCAGCGTCACCGGCGTGGCACTGTCGATGTCGTAACCGCTGGCCAGCAGGCTGTCGCAGATCACCTGGGCGGTGCCCTGGTTGAAGATCGGCCCGTAGCGGCGGTCGGCGGAGACCGCCACCACGGTTACGTTGCGCAGGTTGATGATCAGCCCAAGCAGGCTGCGGGGGTTGCGCAGCCGCAGGCGATCGGCCCAGCGCCAGAAGCTGGCCAGCCAGCCCCCCTCTGTCATCGGTTGGTTGATGACCGAGTAAGGCATGATGCCGCGCACGATGGCGAATTCATCACCAAGGGCCTGGCTCAGTCGGCGCAGGAAGTCTTCGCCCTCGGGCAGGGCCTGGTCGGAGGCCTGACCGATTCCGTCGAGGTACACCAGCCAGCGCCGCACGGGTCGGCCCGGCGTCAGAGGTGATGCCAGCTCCCCCACCGCCGGCGCGGTAGAGGCCTGCTCACCGAACCAACCGGCCCACCAGCCGAGCGCCTCGAACGGGGCGAAGAAGGCGCTGATCAGGAACAACAGCAGGCCGATCCAGACCAGATCGATCGCCAGGCCGAAGCTGGCATGCAGTCGTTCCCACAAGGATTTCAGCAGGACGGCGGACAGCTCGCGGCCAAATACCGCCAGGAAGGCGGCGGCGAGCAGCAGGGCAAGCAGCAGGTGGCGCCGGCCCCTCATCGGCGCGCCCCCGGACCGGCGCGCAGCAGGGCCTCGAGCTCGCGGCCCCGGGCCAGGGGCACGCCGGCGGTGCGGTTCTGAAGGCTGCGGCCCAGCGCCACCAGCGGCTGGCCGGCGGTGCGCTGCACGGCGTGCATGCCAAGCCAGCCGCCTACCAGGCAGAGAAAGGCCTGGGCGCCGCTGAGGCCGGTGACGGCCACGAAGCCCACCACGAAAGCCAGGGCGGTCCAGAGCGACAGCAGCCGCAGCCAGGGGGCGCCGATATAAGGCAGAGCACCTGCGAAGGCCAGCAGCTGGGGGGCATGGGCGATGCCGAGAGTGCGGATCACCAACGGCATTGGCACAGCGAGACCGTAGCCGAGGCGCACCACCAGCCAGGTGCTGAGCGCCCAGAACAGGAAGCCCACGACGAATAGAAGCGCCTCGAGCAGCAGGCTGAGGGCGAAGCGCACCGGCCGCACCCGGTTCACGAAAAGGATGAAGGCCTGGCCGATCGCCTGCGACAGGCCGGCCGCCAGGGCGATCCACAGCCCTGGTCCATCTCCGGCACGGGCACCAGCGCCAAGACCGGCGAAGGCGTCGGGGCGCAACTGCAGTGCAGACGCGATCGCTGCGAGGGCATCCTGAAGAGGGACGGGCACGCGGCAGGCAGGATCTGAACGGGTTGTAGCCGTTCCCGACGCCCCGCGCCCGGGCCCGGGTCTGAGAACAGCACCGCCGGCAGCGAGGGCCACCCCTGTGCTGCTGGCCCAGGCCTCCCGGTCCCATCCAATCTCCCGCGGCTACCACCAGGGGTACAACCGCCACTGGGACGGACGAGAGCCGCTTAGTACACCTGGCTTGGGCCCAACGACAGCGGCTCGGTGTGCTCCACCGCCGCCCGCGGCGACGCCCCGCTTGAGGCGATCCCAAACGGCCGCCGGGGGGATCTCAACGGCCGCCCACGGGCCGAGGGGGCCGAGGGCCAGCTGCAGCACACCGCCTGCCATGGGGCATGCGTCCGCTGCTCGCGGCACGCAGCGGACCCACCAGCCGCAACAGACCGCCCAGCAGGGCCAGGGCCAGCAGCGGCAGCTCGCCCCAGCGGGCGTAGGGGGTGAGGGCAGTGCGCTGCTCCACGCTCACCAGCGCCGAAGCGCTGCGTCCGGCCGGCAGCTGCTGGCGCAGGGCGCCGGTGGCATCCACCACCAGACTCGGGCCGGTGTTGGCGGCGCTCACCAGCCAGCGGCCGGTCTCGATCGCCCGTAACCGTGCCAGCGCAGCGAACTGGTCCTGGAGCAGGGGTGGGTAGGGGTCGAGGTTGGCGCTGGCCAGCAGCCAGCGGGCCCCGTCGCGGCTGGCGGCCGCAAGAGCCGCGCCATCGGAGAGTTCGTAGCAGATCGCCACCCCCACCGCTCCGGCCGGCCGGAGCAACAGCCGCGAGGCCGGCCCCGGCTCCACGCCGCCCACCGCCGACAGGCCGCTCCAGCGCAGCAGGCCGCCCAGCGGCACCCATTCCCCCAGCGGCACCACGCGGTGCTTGTCGAGCCAGGCGGCCGGCTCGCTGCTGCCAGGCGGGAAGCGCAGCAGGCTGCTGCGTAGCTGCACGCCCTCGAAACGGAAACCACCGCCGAGCAGCTCCACCGGCGTCGGCGACGGCAGCCGCTGCCCCGAGGCCAGGGCTCCCTCCGGCAGCAACAGGCTGGACACCGGCGTCCCGGCCTGGTTGCTGCCTTCCCCCAGCCGCAGCGAGCGCAGGGCGCGCTCCAACTGGCCCAACAGGCGCCGCTGCTCCTCGGCCTCGAACTTCCGGCGGGTGGGAATCGCCGGCTGCAGCACCAGCAGATGTTCCACCGATCCGGGCGGGCCCGATCCGGGCGTGGCCGCCGCCAGGGCCGCCGCGCCGCCGAGATGGCCGCCGAGCACCAGCAGCAGGGCCAGCGCCAGGGCCGCGGAACGCCGCGCCGGAGCAGCCAGCGCCCTCCACAGCGCCCAGCCGATCAGCAGCTGCAGGCATGCCACCATGCCGGCACCGGCCAGGGCCGCCAGGCCCGCCAGGCTGCGGTCGGCGGGCAGGGGCGAAGCGCCCAGGCCGATCCAGAACAATGGTCCGCGGGCCAGGCCCACCTCCGCGAGGCCCCAAAGCGCCGCAGCGAGGAGGGCTGTGGAGGGGCGGGCCGGATCGAGCCGCCGCACCAGCAACAGCCAGAACAGCACCAGCAGAGCCCCCAGGACGCCCACCAGCAGCCACAGGATCAGACAGAGGGGCAGGCTCAGCGGCAGCGGCACGCCGATCCAGTCGAGCGGGTGCAGCCAGAGCAACCAGCGGTGGCTGACCAGCACCGCCGCCATTCCCCAGGCGCCGCCGCCGGACGCCGCGGCGCGCCGACCGAGGGAGGGAGAACCGGCCAGGCCCCAGAGAACTGCCAGCGCCGGCCAGAGCAGCAACGGCCAGCCCAGGGGCGGCAGGGACAGGCCCGCCACCAGCCCGGCCAGCAGGCCCGATGCCGCCGGGGCAGCCCAACCCAGCCGACGGTCATTGCCCATGGTGAGGGAGCCTAGAAGGCGCCAACCTCGGAAGGTCAACCCCGCCGTTACCCCAACCATGGAC
>JBIIJS010000029.1:0-19252 GCA_044233605.1 Cyanobium sp.
GCCGGGTATCGCTGCTGCCACTGCCGCTGAAGCGGGCCCTGCCGGCTGCTTACCAGGGCGTCAGCCCCGCCCTGGTGCGCCAACTCTGCGAGGGGATCAACCCCAGCCACGACCCCGGCGCGCGCGCCCTCGCCGATCGCAACGTGCAGGAGCTCGACGAAGCCGACTGGCAGGCGCTGCACCAGCGCTGGTGCAGCTGGCTGGAGGCGGTCGAGGGGCAGCGCTTCCGCCTGCGGCCCGGGGCCGGCGGCGGCTGGTGCTGCTGGAGCGATGCCGGGGCGAACGAAGCTCCCGACCCGGATCGGAGGGCGTCACCGCTGGCGATCAACAACGCCCTGGCGGCCTACTACGCCGGGCAGCTGGGCCAGCGCCGGCGCGAGCTGCGCCGCGCCGGCCTGGAGCAACGTCTGCACCAGGCCCTGGAGCGGGAACGGGCCCGGGCGCAGCAGCAGCAGGCGCTGCTCGACGCCGTGCCCGCCGGCATCGGTCTGCGCGAGCAGGCCGATGCCCTGCTCAGCCAACCCGACCCCGACCGCCGGGCCATCGATGAGGCCCAGAAGCTCTACCGCCGCGCCCGCAAGCTGCGCCGCTCCGTGGAGCAGATCACACCGCGGCTGGAGGTGCACCACCAGCGGATCGCAGCCCTGGAGGCCAGCCTCACCTACCTGGAGCAGGCCGACGATGACGAAGCCCTGGCCCACCTCGAGGACGACCTTGCCGAACTGCTCAGCGTCGAGCGCGACCCGGATCGGAACCGCCCCCGCGGCCACGACAGCCGGCGGCGCCGGCGCGAGGGGGAGCCGAGTCCCCTGGAACTGCGAAGCCCCAGCGGCCTGCTGCTGCAGGTGGGGCGCAACCACCGGCAGAACGAGTGGATCAGCCTGCGCCAAGCCCGCCGCGGCGACCTCTGGTTCCACGCCCAGGAGCAGCCCGGCAGCCACGTGGTGCTGAAGGCCTCGGAACAGCCGGCTGAGCAGGCCGATCTGCAGGCCGCCGCCGACCTGGCGGCCCACTTCAGCCGCGGCCGGGGCAACCGCCGCGTGCCGGTGCTGATGGTGGCGGCCGAGGAGCTGCAGCGGATCCCGGCAGCGGTGCCGGGAACGGTGCGGCACCGGGGTGGCACGGTGCTGTGGGCGGAGCCCGGGCGCGCCCTGCCCCTGCTCAGCGTCCCTAACCTCCCGGAGTGAGGCGAGCCATGACCGACCCCGACACCCCCATGGCCAGCGTTTCCAGGCGCGACGACAGCTTCCCGGGCGAGGTGGAGATGAGCTTCGTCGACCACCTCGAGGAGCTGCGCCGTCGCATCCTTCGCAGCCTGCTGGCCGTGCTGATCGGCGCCGCCTTCTGCCTGGCCTTCGTACGGCCGCTGGTGCGGCTGCTGGAGCAGCCGGCCGCCGGCATCCGCTTCCTGCAGCTGGCCCCAGGTGAATTCCTGTTCGTGTCCCTCAAGGTGGCCGGCTATGCCGGCCTCGTGCTGGCCCTGCCCTGGGTGCTGTTCGAGGGCCTGGCCTTCGTACTACCCGGACTCACCCGCCGTGAGCGGCGGCTCGTGGCTCCGGCGGTGGCCGGCTCCACCGTGCTGTTCGCCGCCGGCCTGGCCTTTGCCTGGTGGGCGCTGGTGCCGGCGGCCTTGCGCTTCCTGGTGAGCTACGGCGCCGATGTGGTGGAGCCGATCTGGTCGATCGAGCGCTACCTCGATTTCGTGCTGCTGCTGATGGTGGCCACCGCCCTGGCCTTCCAGCTGCCGGTGCTGCAGCTCCTGCTCGGCGCCCTCGGCCTGATCAATGCGGGCGCGATGCTGCGCGCCTGGCGCTGGGTGGTGCTGGTCAGTGCCGTGGCCGGGGCGGTGCTCACCCCTTCCACCGATCCGGTGACGATGCTGCTGCTCAGCGGCGCGATCACCGGCCTCTACCTGGTGGGTGTGGCGCTGGTGGCCCTGGCCCAGGGGCTGCGGCCCGGCCGCGCCTAGAGCAGGAATTCGCTGCGACGGCCCTCGGGGAGCTCCAGAGCCAGCGACAGGGCCCGGCCGAGCCTCGGCCGGTCGCGGGTGGTGCGCAACCACTGCCGCACCTGATCGGCCACTCCCAGGCCGTTGAGCGAGGCCACCAACTCCTCGATGTGCTGCTGATAGGCCTCAGCGTCCATCGGGAACGACTGCTGCTCCAGGTAACCCCACATCACCTGGAGGTAGAGGCGCCCTCGGCGCACGATCAGCTGCACGTCGTAAGTGGCCTGCCAGCGATTGCGCAGCAGGGCCACCACCTCCTCAGCGTTCAGGGGGGCGCCGCAGCCGGGATCGGGGACGGCGGGATCGGACGGGGGGCCGGAGGGCGACACGGCAGAACAGGGTTCGCGACAGCATGTTGCAGCCCGGCGGGACTGGCCGGGGAGCAGGCGCGGTGCGGGAACCGCAAGGTTCATAATGGGCGCCACGTTGGCCCGGCACCACCGGAACGTTGCCCATGACCCAGATTCCCGCAGGCTCCGCGAGCCCAGATGTGCCCGGAATGGGTCGTCGGCAGTTCATGAATCTGCTCACCTTCGGCTCCGTCACCGGCGTGGCCCTCGGTGCCCTCTACCCGGTGGTCAATTACTTCATCCCGCCCCGGGCCGCCGGTGGCGGTGGGGGTACCACCGCCAAAGACGAGCTGGGCAACGCCGTCACCGCCAGCGGCTGGCTGGGCACCCATAAGGAGGGCGACTACGCCCTGGTGCAGGGGCTCAAGGGCGATCCCACCTACCTGCTGGTCGAAGGCCCCGAGTCGATCGGCAGCTACGGCATCAACGCCATCTGCACCCACCTCGGCTGCGTCGTGCCCTGGAACGCCGCCTCCAACAAGTTCATGTGCCCCTGCCACGGCAGCCAGTACGACGCCGCCGGCAAAGTGGTGCGCGGCCCTGCTCCTCTGTCCCTTGCCCTGGCCCACGTGACCGTGGAAAACGACAACGTGTTCCTCAGCCAGTGGACCGAAACCGACTTCCGCACGGGTGAAAAGGCCTGGTGGGCCTGATTTACCCCAGCATCGCTCCCGCTTCCGCCGCCCGCCCCCACCCCATGCGCCGTCTCCTCTCCTCCCTGCCTGGCCTGCTGCTCAGCACCCTGCTCAGCGTGGGCGTGCTGCTCAGCGGCGCCAGCCCCAGCTGGGCCTATCCCTTCTGGGCCCAGCAGAACTACGCCAGCCCCCGCGAAGCCACCGGCAAGATCGTCTGCGCCAACTGCCACCTCGCCAAGAAGCCCACCCGCGTCGAGGTGCCCCAGGCCGTCTTCCCCGACACCGTCTTCAAAGCGGTGGTCGAGCTTCCCTACGACACCAGCGTGCAGCAGCCCTCCGGCAATGGAAGCCCCACCGGCCTCAACGTGGGCGCCGTGCTGATGCTGCCCGAGGGCTTCCGCCTCGCTCCCCCCGACCGGCTCAGCGATGAGCTCAAGGAGGAAACCCAGGGCATCTACTACACGGAGTACAGCGCCGAGCAGCCCAACATTCTTCTGGTGGGCCCCCTTCCCGGCGACCAGCATCAGGAGATCGTCTTCCCGATCCTCTCGCCCGACCCGGCCCAGGACAGCTCGATCCACTTCGGTAAGTACCAGCTGCACATCGGCGGCAACCGCGGCCGCGGTCAGGTGACTCCCGAGGGCGTCAAGACCAACAACAATGTCTTCACCGCGCCGGTGGCCGGCCGCATCAGCGCCATCACCAGCTCCGATGACGGCGCGTCAGTGGTGGAGATCAAGGCTGCCGACGGCAACTCCGTGAGCGAAACGATTCCGGCCGGACCCAGCCTGATCGTCGCCGTGGGAGATCAGGTTGAGGGCGGCAGCGCCCTTACCAACGATCCCAATGTGGGCGGATTCGGCCAGCTCGATGCCGAGGTGGTGCTCCAGAACCCGGTGCGGATCTATGGCCTGCTGGCCTTCTTCGCCGCTGTGGCCCTGGCCCAGATCATGCTGGTGCTCAAGAAGCGTCAGGTGGAGAAGGTGCAGGCGGCGGAGGGCATCTGATTCCCCTGCCTCAACAGAGTGCCGCCATGGCCGGCCTGGCCGTGTTCACCTCCCCCGGGCCCCTGGTCTTCCAGCTGGGCCCTTTCGCTCTTCGCTGGTACGGCCTGCTGATCGCCGTTGCCGTGCTTGCCGGCCTCGCCCTGGCCACCCGGCTGGGCCGGCGGCGGGGCATCGACCCCGCCCTGATCACCGACCTGCTGCCCTTGCTGGTGCTTGGCGCCGTGGTGGGTGCCCGCATCTACTACGTGACCCTCGAGTGGCGCCAGTTCCGCGGCAACTGGCTTGATGCCCTGGCGATCTGGCGTGGCGGCATCGCCATCCATGGCGCCCTGCTGGGCGGCAGCCTCGCCCTGATCCTGTTCTGCCGTTGGCGGCGCCAGGCTTTCTGGCCCCTGCTTGATGTTCTGGTGCCGGCGGTGGCCCTCGGCCAGGCGATCGGCCGCTGGGGCAACTTCTTCAACTCCGAGGCCTTCGGCCTGCCCACCGATCTCCCCTGGAAGCTCACGATCCCCCTGGCCAACCGGCCGGCACCCTTCCTCGACCAGAGCAGCTTCCATCCCACCTTCCTCTACGAATCGCTGTGGAACCTGGGCGTCTGCGCCCTTCTGCTGCTGTTGTTCCGACAGTCGAGCCGCGGCCGCATCCAGCTGCCGGCCGGAGCCCTGAGCTGCATCTACCTGATGGCCTACAGCAGCGGACGGGTGTGGATCGAAGGCCTGCGGCTCGACCCGCTTTGCCTCCTGGCCGAACCACCCTTCTGCGAAGGGGGCCTGCGCATGGCCCAGCTGATGAGCCTGGTGCTGATCGCCTGCGGCAGCTGCGGCCTCTGGTGGCTCTACCGCCGTCACCGCCCCCTGCCCGACCCCGCCGGAATCAGCCCATGACCGCCAGCCCAACGCCGCAGCCCCCGCACCAGCTCCAGCCGGTGCGGATCGTGGGTGCCGGCCCGGGAGCCCCCGACCTGCTCACCCTGCGCGCCGCCCGGGCGGTCGAGCAGGCTGAGGTGCTCGTCTGGACCGACTCGCTGATCAACCCCGCCATCGCCGCTTTGGCACCGTCGGGCTGCGAGACCCTGCGCACCAGCACCCTCACCCTCGAGCAGGTGATGGAGGTGGTGATCGAGCGCGCCCGCGCCGGCCGGCGGGTGGTGCGTCTGCACGATGGTGACCCCTGCCTCTACGGAGCCCTGCAGGAGCAGATCTGCCGCCTGGCCGATGCCGGCCTTGAGGTGGAGGTGGTGCCGGGCCTGAGCGCCTACCAGGCCACCGCCGCCGCGCTCGGCGCCGAGCTCACCATCCCGGGCCTGGTGCAGACGATCGTGCTCAGCCGGGCCGGCGGCCGCACCGGCACCCCGGAACGCGAATCCCTGGCCCACCTGGCCGCCCTGCAAGCCTCCCTCTGCCTTTACCTGAGCGCCCGCCACGTGGAGGAGGTGCAGCAGGAGCTGCTGCACCACTACCCGGCCGACACGCCCGTGGCGATCGGTTACCGCATCAGCTGGCCCGACCAATGGCTCAGCGTCGTGCCCCTGGCCGAGATGGCCCGCGTGAGCAGGGAGCGGCAGCTGATCCGCACCACCCTGTATGTGGTCAGTCCGGCGTTGCAGGCCCCGGCAGAGGCGCGCTCCCGGCTCTATTCCGCCACCCACCGGCACCTGTTCCGCGGCGGCGATCCGGCCGACGAAGGCAGCGGCCGCTGATCGCCGGCGAACCGCAGCGATGGCGAATCCAGCTGAGGCGAACCCTGACCCCTTCAGCGACGACCGCAGCTTCGAGTACGCGGTCGACCATCGCGTCGAGCCGGGCGCCCGCGCACGCTTCCTGGCCACCACGGCACAGCTGGCCGAGGCCGAACGGCGGCGGCCCGGCTTTCTGGCCCACCGGGGCCCCACCCTGGTGCGTGAGGGCAGTGAGGAGCTGTGGCGCACCCGCATCCGCTGGCGCGACATGGAGAGTTGGCTGGCCTGGATGGATAGCGCTGAGCGGCGCGCCATCCTGCAGCAGGGACGGGATGGCGACGGCTTCCGCTTCGAGGGCCACGCCAACTGGCAGGGATACGCCCGCTGGCTGGCGAGCGCGCAGGCGTGGCGGGCGCCTGTGTGGAAGACCAACCTGCTGGTGCTGCTGGTGCTCTACCCCACCGTGACGGTCCTGGAGCGCCTGCTGGCAGAACTGCCGCTGGCGCCGGCCGGCGCCCTGCTGTTGAGCGTGGTGCTCAGCGTCACGATCACAGGGTTCTGGCTGGTGCCGCTGGCGGGCCGGCTGTATGGAGGCTGGCTGGAGGAAACATGGCCGCCGCGCCGGCGGCGCCTCGCCCTGGCCTCGATCCCGCTGGCCCTGGCACTGATGACCCTGCTCTTCCACCGGCTCTGAGCCGACAGGCTCACTGCAGGATCTCGACGTCGATCACCACCTCCTCCGGCCAGGCGCTGCCGGAGGGAGAGCGCGGCCCGCCCGGCGATCGGCGCGGCTGGCGGCGGGCGAGCTCGGCAGCCGCATAGCTGCCCAGCTGGCGGGTGACCCAGTAGTCGATGCCACCCGCCACCAGCCCGCCCAGCAGCGGGATCGCCTGGGGCAGGTGCAAGACCCCATGGCGCCCCACCCGGCTCACCAGGCGGAAGCCCACGGCGCGGTTGATGGCGGCCAGCAGCGAGGCTGGCAGGCGCCCCAGCTGGGCCTGGGCGAAGCGCTGGCTGGCCTTCACCCCCAGCAGCTTGAGCACCTCCCCAGCCTCCTCCCCGATCAGGGTGAGCAGGATCTGGGTGCGCACCGCCTCCTCCTGCAGATCGAAGCCGTGCAGATGGGCGATCGCCCCCACTAGCCGGGTCTGGATCACCCAGCTGGTGGTGAGGGCGGCCGGCAGCTGCACCGGCAGGAAGGCGAAGCCACCGATACCGGTGAGAAAACCGCTGCCGGCGTTCCAGCGCGCCTGATCCTCGATCAGCTCCTCGATCGCCGCGGCCAGGCCGATGCGATCGGCCTTGTCGAGGTACTCGCCGGCCAGCTCGGCTGCGCTGCGCAACCGCAGCAGAGGCTCACCGCTGAGCGGGTTGATGATCGGCGCCCCCTCAATGCCCCAGCGCACGATCGCGCCCACCAGTTCCTGAGCCCAGGGCGGCACCTCCTGCTGCGGCGTGGCCATGGGCTGGCACCTGGACGACTCCCTCAGACGCTAGGGGCGGCCTGGGCCGCTGCCGCCGCCTGGGCACGGGCGGATTCCTGAGCGGCACCGACGGAATCCTCGCCGTGCAGTTCACGTTGCAGGCGTTCGCGATCAAAACGGCAGCCCAGGCGCGCCACGATCGCCTCAAGGTCGCGCTCGCCATTACCCAGGCAGCAGGTGCCCCCCGGGGAAGGGGTGACGTTGAACACCAGGCCCGGCACCGCCGGAATGCTCACCTCGCCTAGCATCAGCCGCCGCTGGCGCCTGTCGATCAACTGGGGCCGCACGCCGCCGTAGCCCTCGGCGAAGCGCAGATCCTCGAGCCGCAGCCCCGGCACGATCCTGCGCACATCGGCCAGGAACAGGCGCCTCCGCAGCCAGGGCACCTCGTAGAGCAGGTTGCGCAGGATGTAGTTGCGGATGTCGGCAACGCTGAACAGCTGCCAGAACACCGCCAGCACCGCCCAGTCGAGCCGCAGCACCCTCAGAAACTCCCAGAACGATGCCGCCACATAGCGCTCCAGCCTTGGCAACAACAGGGCGGTGGGGCCGAAGCGAGTCTGGCCGGCGGCACGCACATCCGGGTCGCCGTGCAGGGCGGCGAAAGGCAGCCGGTCGTTCTGCACCGTATACACCTTGCCGCGCAGAATCGCCGGCGTGAAATAGAAGCTGCCGGCCACCGGCAGGCAGGAATACTCCAGGCCGAAACCGAGCTGCTGGGCCATCAGCAAGCTGTGGGCTCCAGCATTCACCACCACGTGGCGGGCGCGCAGGGCCGCGGGGCCCTCGGGGCCGCGCAGCTCCACCAGGAAGCTCTCGGGAGCCGAGGGATCCGGCCCCTCGGGCCGGATCGCCACCACGGTGGTGCCCAGACGCAGATCGAGCCGGCGACCGCTGCCTGCCAGCGCCAGGCTGGCCTGCTCGACGAAGGATTCCGACAGCGCCTCATAATCCACCGCCGTGGCGGTGTTGCGGATGCCGATCGCCAGGATCTGCTCGGCGCGCGGCCGGCCGTTGATCCCGGCCACCGCCGGCTCCCACGCGGCGATCCGCTCGGCATCCAGCAGCTCCATCGCCGGGAAGTGGGGCGCGAAGCGCTCGAAACGCTCCCGCAGGAAGGCGCACTGCCTCTCCCCCACCGCCAGCACCATTTTGGGGGTATGGAACACGCAACGCTCCGCCGTCTCCGGCTCGAGCAGGGCGGCGTAGCGGCCGATCATCTCGGCGGTGCGCTTCACCTGCAGCGCCTTCTCGAGGCTGTAATTGGTCTCGATGTCGCCGCAGTGGATCGTCTGGCTGTTGCTGGTTGCCCTGGAGTTGACCTGGGCGAGCCGTCCATAGCGCTCCACCAGCGTCAGACGCTCCAGATCGGTGTAGCGGGCGAGCTCGAACAGCAGGGCAGTGCCGCACACACCCCCGCCCACGATCAGCACTTCGGTGTCGACAGGGCCCCGATGCGGCAAGGGAGTCAGCGAAGCTCAGCTCCCATGCTCGCCGATGGCCGGGGAGGGGGTGTGGTCTATGCTCCAATCACCTGGGCCAAACCCTGAGGGGGGCTCCACAGGGGCGATTAGCACAGCGGTAGCGCACTTCCTTCACACGGAAGGGGTCACTGGTTCGAATCCAGTATCGCCCATTCAAGTCAATTTTGCCGATTCATATAATTTATACACAAGCGACCTACTGCATAAAGATCAATACCCCTGCCACATCTGGGCTCGCAGCACTTTTGATGGTGGCCTGAGCCTCGAAATCCGGCCATACTGAGGTGCCCCTCACCCCCGATTTCGGTGTCCGAATCCGCGGCTGATACCTCCCCGGAGGCGATACCCGAACTCGTTGCACTCGGTCGACGCCTGCGCCGGGCGCGCGAAGGCCGGGGCATCGGCATCGTCGAGCTGGCCGATCGCCTGCACCTCGCCCCCGAGCATCTGGGCGCCCTGGAAGACGCCGATCGCAGCCACCTGCACGAGCCGGTGTTCGTGATCGCCCAGGCGAAGCGGGTGGCCCAGGCCCTCGGTCTCGATGTCAGTGAGCAGATCGAAGCCCTGCGCAGCAGCCGCCTGATGCAGGAGTCGCTGCCCCTCCCCCAGGCGCAGCGCATTGCCACGCCCCCCTCCAGCGACGCTGCGGCCGCGGCCGACACCGCCACTGCCCCCGCGCCGGATCCCGCTGCGGAGCAGACGGCGGGCCGGCCTTTCCCGGCCCGACTGGCCGCCGCCATCGCCGCCCTGGCCCTGCTGCTGGGGGTGGGCGTGGCCCAGGCCATCCGCCTCTGGAGCCAGCCCCGCACCACCGCCGCACCGGCAGCTGCACCGGCCGCCGAACCGGCCGCCGGCCCCGGAGTACTGCAGCTGCGTGGCGATGAACCAAGCTGGGTCGAGGTGCGCGACCCTGACGGCACCGTGCTGTTCAGCGGCATCCTTGAGAAGGAAGCCCGCTTCCGGCTCGGCGCGGGGTTGCGTGTGCTGGCGGGACGCCCCGACCTGGTCACCGTCAGCGTCAGCGGCGAGCCGCCGAGGCGTCTGGGCAGCATCAGCGAAGTGGAGTGGCAGACCTTTCCGCCAGCACCCTGAGCATCAGGCCGGCACGATCAGCCGCAGCCCCGTGGCCTCCAGCACCACCTCGGCGCAGGCTGCCAGGCTCCAGCGCTCCAGGCTGAGATCCACCTCTGCATCGCCTGGCGCCGGACCGGCCGGCACCAGCTCAATCCGCACGGCGTCCGGACGACCGCGCGGCCCCTTGGCCTTCACCGTGAGGCCATCGATCAGCGGCGCCGGCCGCCGATCGAGAGATGCCGCCAGGCGCAGCAACAACGCCATCGCCTGCACGGTGCGGCGCTGCTCGCGGCCTTCGATCAGCTGCCACGATTCATGCCGCTTCTTCGGCGGGCTGCGGCGGTGATAGCGGGCGATCGCCGCCACCATCAGATGCTCGATCTGGGAATAGCCGAGCAGCTCGCCATGGCGGATCAGATACCAGCTGTGCTTGTGATAAGCGCCGATATTGATGTGCTTGCCGCAGCTGTGCAACCGGGCCGCGGCCCAGAGCAGCTGGCGGCCGTCGCCGTCGTCGTCGTGCAGCAGGCCCCTGCTCTGGTCGTAGAGGCTGAGGGCATGGGCGGCCACCCGCCCGGCCCGCTCCGGTTCCACCCCATAGATGCGGGCCAGATGCAGCACGGAGCGCTCGCGAATCGTGCTCTGAAACGCGAAGCGGTCGCCGAGCAGATCGTTGCGACCCATCCAGTCGACGATCAGGCCTTCGCGCAGGGCCCGGTCACACACCACCAGCTCATCGGCCCGCAGCATCGCCATCGCCGTCTGCAGGATCAGGGCACCCGGCACGATGATCTCAGCGCGACGATCATTGATCACCGGCAGGGCGCGACGCTGCTCGAGGTTCATCGCCAGCAGGCGCGCCACCAGGGCGTCGAGCCGCACGCGGCTCAGCCGGTAGCCCTGAAGCCTGAGCGGTGGCCTGGCATCTTCCGCCGCCGCCAGTGCCGCCAGGCTGAGGGCCGTGCCGCTGGTCGCCACCATCACCGGCTTCTCACCCTGCCGCAGGGCCCTGCGTACCTCGGACACCGCCGGATCCAGCGCACCGCGGATGTAGGCCTCCAGGAAGTTGCGCTGCGCGGCCGGCAAGGGATCCACCTGGCAGAACTCCCGCTGCAGCCGCACCGCGCCGATGCGTGTGCTGGTGAAGGCCCGGCCCTCGCGGCCGTCTGCCAGGGCCAGCTCGGTCGATCCGCCGCCGATGTCAAGGATGGTGTGGGGAGTTTCGCCGAGGGCCATGGCCGAGAGCACACCCAGGTAGATCAACCGCGCCTCCTCCGGGCCGCTGATCAGATCCACCTCCAGGCCCAGGTGCTCCAGCAGGGTCTGCAGGAATTCGCGGCCATTGGGGGCCTCGCGTACGGCGCTGGTGGCACCGGTGACGATCTGCTCGACGCCATGGCTCAGAGCAAGGTCGCGGAACTGGCGCAGGGCCTGGAAACCTCGCTCAAGGGCCGCGGGGGTGATCGCACCGGTCTCGGCGTCCCGTTCGCCGAGCCGGGTGGTCGACTTCTCGGCCAGCAGCACCCGGAAGCTGTGCAGAGCCGGATCGACGGCGGCGATCAGCAGGTGGGTGGAGTTGGTGCCGATGTCGATCGCCGCCACCCGCCTTTCCGGAGCCGCGGATCCACCATCCACCAGCAGTGCGCCAACGACCGCCGTTTCCGGGTGAGTGAGCTGGTCAACGCTCTCGGCCATCGGGGCAGCTCCTTCCGGCGCGGCTTACTCTGCCATCACCACGTCCCCATCCCCGCCGGCGGCCACACCTAAGGTGCGGATGCGTTGTTCCGGCCGGGAAGCTGAGCACGATCGGCGATCTGCTGCGACTGGTGCGCTGGCACAAACCAAGCGGTCGGCTGATCCTGCTGATCCCCGCCGGCTGGGCCCTGTGGCTCAACCCCGACGCGCCACCACCGCCCGGACTGGTGCTGCTGATGCTGCTGGGCGGCCTGGCGGTGAGCGCGGCAGGCTGCATCGCCAACGACCTCTGGGACCGGCGCATCGACCCTCTGGTGGAGCGCACCCGCGACCGGCCCCTGGCGGCGGGTCGGGTGGCTGTGCCCGTAGCCGTGGCACTGCTGCTGATCTGTCTGCTGGTGGCCCTGGCCACGGTTCTGGTGCTGCCCTATCCCCGCCGCGACCTGGTGCTGGGCCTGGCCCTGGCCGCCCTGCCGCCGGTGCTGCTCTACGCCTCGGCCAAACGCTGGTTCGCCTTTCCCCAGCTCGTGCTCGCCTTCTGCTGGGGCTTCGCCGTGCTGATCCCCTGGGCCGCCGGCAGCTCCTCCCTGGCCGGCGGCTGGCCGCTGCTGCTCACCTGGCTGGCGACGGTGGTGTGGACCTTCGGCTTCGACACGGTGTATGCGATGAGCGACCGGGAGGACGACCAGGCCGTGGGCGTGCGCAGCAGCGCCCTCAGCCTGGGGGATCGCGCACCCCTGGCAGTGGGCCTCTGCTACGCCATCACCTGCATCTGCCTGGCCTATGCCGCCATGCTCCAGGGGATCGCCTTGGCAAGCTTCTGGCTGCCCTGGCTCGTGGCCAGTGCCGGCATGCTGCGGGAAGCCAGCCTTCTGCTTCGCCCCGATCTGCCGCGCTCGGCCTACGGCCGTCATTTCTCCCGCCAGGTGTGGCTGGGCGGGCTGATGCTGCTGGCGATGATCCTGCCCCAGCTGCTCCGCCCCGCCTGATCCGCTGCCGCACCAGCCATGCGCCCTGCGTCCTCCTTTCTGCCCCTGCCGGCGCCGCTGCAACGAGGCGACGCGGTGCGCCTGGTGGCCGCCAGCTCGGCCCTCGAGGAGAGCGGCCGGCTGGAGGCGGGCCTGGAGCTGTTGAGGGCATGGGGCCTGGAGGTACAGCAGCCTGCCGTGGCCGTGAGCGAACGGCGCTGGGGCTATCTGGCCGGCCGCGACCATGAACGGGCGGCTGACCTGGCGCCGCCAGCGGCGCACACGCAGGAGCCCGCCCTCTGGGCCTGCGTGCGCGGCGGCTGGGGATCGGCCCGGCTGCTGGAGGGTCCGCTGCAGCTGCCGCAAGGCTGGCTGCTCGGCTTCTCCGATGTCACCTCCCTACTGCTGGAGCGGGTGCGGCGGGGCCTGGGTGGCGGCATTCATGGCCCGATGCTCACCAGCCTGGCCGCCGAACCGGAATGGAGTCGGGAGCGGCTGCGACGCCTGCTGTTCGGCGAAGCGCTCGACGACCTCGAGGGGGTGGGCTGGCGCGGCGGCACGGCCGAGGGGCCGCTGCTGGTGGCCAACCTCACGGTGGCCACCCACCTGCTCGGCACCCCACACCTGCCGGGTCTGGAGGGGGCGATCCTGATCCTCGAAGATGTGGGCGAGGCGCCTTATCGAATCGACCGCATGCTCACCCACTGGCGGCTCTGCGGCGCCCTGCGGCAGTTGGCCGGTCTCGGCTTCGGCAGCTTCGAGGGCTGCGAGGAGGCCGACAGCCGCGCGGCGGAGCCGGTGGAGCGGCGCTTCAGTGTGGAACAGGTGCTGCGTGAACGCAGCCTGGATCTGGATATCCCGGTGGTGGCCCACCTGCCGGTGGGACACGCCCCGGGCAACGCCGCCCTGCCGCTGGGGGTGAGAGCGGTCCTGGACGGGGGCCGGGGCAGGCTCAGCCTGCTCTGAGGCTTCCGTTCGGCACCATGCCCCGCTCCCCTCAACGAGGCCCTGGCACAGTGCTTGCACTGCCATCGCGCAGGGCCTGATAACCCGGCGAGAGGATCTCCACACCGGCGGCGGCGAACTGATCCTGGATGGCCGCCAGCAGCGCTGAGAGGGTTTCGCGGTAGCGCTCCACATCCCGCACGCAGGCATCGAGCTCATAGCTGATGTGGAAGTCGTTGAGCGAGGTCTGGAACACCTGGGGCGCTGGATCGTCGGCCACGCCATCCACGGCGGCCGCCGCGGCGAGCAGCAGGGCATGCACCCGCCGCCAGGGCACGTCGTAGCCGATCGTGATGGTGGCGGCCAGCGCCACCGGACGCCGCCCCTCGCGCGCCGGCATGCTGAAGTTGGTGATCGCCGCGGCGATCACACTGGCGTTGGGAAGGCTCACCACTTCCTGGCGCGGCGTCTCGATCCGCGTCACCAGCAGGGCGCTCTCGCGCACCACCCCCACCACACCGTTGATCTCCACCCGGTCGCCCTCCCGGAAAGCGCGGGTGTAGATGAGCATCAGACCGCTGATCACATTGGTGGCCACGGCGCTCGATCCCAGGGCAGCCAGCACGCCCACGAACAGACCCGCCCCCTGGAAGGTGCGGCTGCCGGAACCCGGTACGTAGGGATAGGCCGCCACCAGGCCCAGCAGCAGCAGGGCACCGGCCACCAGGCGGCGGGTGGGGTGGGCCCACTCCGGGTAGAAGCCAGGGATCTGCAGCCGGCCACGGGCGATCGCCGCGAACCAGGCGTTGCTGGCCCGCATCGCCAGAATCGCCAGCGTCAGGATCAGAGCCACCACCAGCAGGTTGGGGATCGCGGCGATGGCCCCGTCCAGCAGGCGGCCGGCCGCATGGCGCAAATGGCCGCGCAGCCCCTCGCCCATGGCGGCGGTGGGCGGGAACTGGCTGAGCAGCAGGGGGAGCATCAGATAGCTCACCAGCAACAGCAGCGCGGCGTTACCCAGCCGCCGCAGGATCTGCAGCAACGCGCCCAGCTGGTGGCCGTCGAGCAGCTGGATGCGGCCGACCTGGATGCCGGCCAGCCGCTGCGGTGCACCACCGGCCAGCCAGGTGGCCAGTCGCCGGTTGGCCGTCGCCTGCAGGCGCAAACCGACCAGATAGAGACCGAGCAGCAGCAGGGCCACGGCGCTGCCGCGCAGCCAGGCGCTGAGGCTGTGGCTGCTGCGGTACTGACGGATCGCGCCGCGAAGCTGATCGCGGTAGCGCTCGGCCAGGGCCGGTCGCGCCATGCCAAAGGCGGCCGCTGCCCGGTCATCGACCGCCAGCAGTGCGCGGAAGCCACCACCGGGCTCGCTCAGGCCGAGCATCGTGTAGGGCGGCTGCTCACGCAACTCAAAACGCTCCGGGTCGATGCGCCGGTCGTCGGCCATCTCCTGCAGGGTGGCGGAGGCGCGGCGTGCCACGTCGGCAGGTTGCTGGGCTCCGGCCACGGCGCGCAGTTCCAGCACCGGCCGCCCCTCCAGCCGCACCCAGGCCGCCGCCCCCGCAGGCCCACCCCACGCCACCAGTGCCAGAGCCAGCCCCACAGCCAGCAGAGCCCCCAGCAGCAGAGAAGGGAGAGCAGCGCGACGGCGGCGACAATCAGCCATCGGCCTGTCCCGCCGCATCCGGGTGGCGGGCGACCAGAACCGCCTCGGCAATGGTGAGGTCGAAGCGGGTGGTGAGCTTGAGGTTGGAGGGTGGGGCCTCCAGCACCCGCACCGGCAGGCCGAGCCGCTCGAACAGGGCCGCGTCGTCGGTGACGCTCCAGCCACGGGCCGCGGCCTCAGCGTGGGCCCGGCGCAGCTGCCGCACCGCGAAGCCCTGAGGGGTCTGGGCTGCCCACAGCCCGCTGCGCTCGGGCGTGGCGGTGACCATGCCGGAGCCATCCACCTGCTTGATCGTGTCGGTGACCGGCGTGGCGGCGATCACCCCGGCTCCAGCGGCGGCCGCCTGCCGCAGGGCCTCCCCACAGGCCGCCAGCAGATCGGGCTGCACCAGCGCCCGGGCACCGTCGTGAATCAGCACCAGCTCCGCCTCCGGCGGCAGGGCCGCCAGGCCCCGGCTCACCGATTCCTGACGGCTCTCGCCGCCGAGGATCCACCGCACCGGCACGGCCTCGGAACGGGCGGAGCGGGCCTCCCGCACCAGGGCGCTGATGGCCGCCTCATCCACCGACTGGCCGATCACGCCGATCCAGCGGATCGCCGCACAAGCCAGCGCCGCGTCCAGGGTCCAGGCCAGCACTGGGCGGCCGGCCACCGGCAGCAGCAGTTTGTTGCCCGCGGCCCCCATGCGACGGCCACTGCCGGCGGCGGCGATCAGCAAATGCACAAACGACTCCTCCGCAGGAACGGACGCTACGGAACCTGCTCCATACAATCAGCCCACCGAGCCGATCCCCCACTCCGCCCGATGCGAGCTCTGTTTCTGATCCCGGGCGATGCAATCCGTCAGCTGCAGGCCCTGCCCGCCGTGGCGGCGGTGGCCGACCAGCTGAGTTTCGCCATGCAGGTGGCCTGCGCCCCGGCCGTGGCACCGGTGTGGAAGCTGCTGCCGGCCGTGGAGAAGGTGATCCCCTTCAACTTCGCCGACGCCAACCTGTCCGACTGGGCCAACCTGCTCGGTTGTGTGCGCGAACCCGACTTCCAGGCCTGCATCAACCTGGCCGGCGGCCGCCAGGTGGATCTGATGCTGTCGATGAGCCACATCCCGGCCCGGATCGCTGCCAGTGGTTTCTCCGCCACCGAGAAGGTGAGCGTGCCCGATCAGGGCTGGCCGGCCCAGGCACTGGCGGCCTACCTGCGGCCGATCGGCGTGGGGCTCGACGCCGACGCCTTCCGGCTGCGCCTGCCCCAGCAGGCCCTCGAGCAGGCCGCTGCCGCCCTGCCGCCCGGCGACGGACCGATGTTGCTGCTCGCCCCGGCCGGCGTGCCGGGCGACTGGCCCCAGAGCCGCTGGCAGGAGCTGCCGGCCACCATCCGCACCCGCCTGCCCGCCCTGCGCAGCCTCAGTCTTCCCCCCGCCGAAGGCTCGCTGCTCGAGCGGGCCGCCCGCATCGCCACCAGCGATGTGGTTCTGGCCAGCGACCCGCTCAGCGAGGAGCTGGCCCTGCTCTGCGGCGTGCCGCTGGTGGCACTGGGTCGTAGCGACGACAGCCTGCCTGCGCGCCAGGGAGTAAAAGGGCTCACAGCGGCCCGGGGCCTCGATGAGCTGTCCTCCGATGCGGTGCTGGCGGCCCTTGGCTTCAGCTGAGCTCAGCCGCCGATGATCCGCCGGATGCTACCCCTGCGGCAGCCTCCCTCCAGCCGGGTGCGGCGGCCATGGCTGATCCCGCTGCTGTCGCTGGTGATGGTGGTCAACGTCTCCGCCCTCGGCTACCGCATCAGCGAGGGCTGGGACTGGGGTGACTGTTACTGGATGGTGGCGATCACCATCCCCACGATCGGCTACGGCGAGGTGGCCCCGCTGAGCGCAGCCGGCCGCGTGGTGACCGTGTTCTCGATCATCGGCGGCCTGGTCGTCGTTCAGCAGACGATCCAGAGCCTGCTCGGGCTCAGTGGTTCGGGTTACTTCAGGCGCCTGCAGGAGCGCCGCTTTCACCTTTGGCTCAGACGCATGCAAAACCATGTCATCCTCTGCGGCTACGGCCGCATCGGTCGCGAGATCGCCGCCCAGCTCAGCCTCGAGGGCGTGCCGGTGCTGATTGTGGAGATGAATGTCGAGCGCCGGGAGGCCGCCGAGGAAAAGGGCCTGCCGGTGCTGATGGCAGATGCCACCCTTGATGAAACCCTGCTGGAGGCAGGGATCCACCGCTGCCGCGCCCTGGTGGCGGCCCTGCCCAACGACGCCGCCAACGTCTACGTGGTGCTCAGCGCCCGGGCGATCGCGCCGAAAAGCCGCCTGATCGCACGTTCCGACAGCGAGGAGGCCGAGCGCAAGCTGCGCCAGGCCGGCGCCGACCAGGTGGTGAGCCCTTACGTGGCAGGGGGCCGCACCATGGCCGCCACAGCCTTGCGGCCGCTGGCGGTGAATTTCATGGAGTTGCTGGCCGGCTCCGACTGCGAGGTGGAGGAATTTCAGCTCAGCGACGACCCTTCGCTGCTGGGCGATCTCAACGGCCGCACCCTGGCCGAGCTGCACCTGCGCAGCCGCACCGGCGCCCTGGTGCTGGCGATCCGCAACCCGGCCCCGGCCCTGGTCAACCCCTACACCTACCGCGGATACAGCTATGGCGGCGCAGATGCCGAACTGGTTGCCAACCCCGGCGGCGAGGTGAAGCTGGCCCCGGGCCAGCTGATCGTGGTGATGGGCAGCAAGAAGCAGCTGGCACACTTCCAGGAGTTGCTCGGCCCTGCGGTGATGGCGATGGAGCCGATGCCGACCTGACGCCGGCGCGGACATACGATCGCCGCCGCCCGAGTCGATCGCCATGAC
This sequence comes from Cyanobium sp., assembly GCA_044233605.1. Lineage (GTDB taxonomy): Bacteria > Cyanobacteriota > Cyanobacteriia > PCC-6307 > Cyanobiaceae > Cyanobium. The sequence continues at coordinate 17,822 of JBIIJS010000029.1, forward strand.
CAGCATCCCCAGCGCCCCCGACGCGACTCCCCTGGCCGGCCAGGTGGCCCTGATCACCGGTGCCAGCCGGGGCATCGGCGCCGCCATTGCCCGCGAACTGGCGGCCGCCGGCGCCACCGTGGTGGTGAACTACGCCAGCTCGCCGGAGGCCGCCGAAGCGGTGGTGGCGGCGATCGAGAGCAACGGCGGCAAGGCCTGGAGCCACCGCGCCAATGTGGCCGAGGAGGTCGAGGTGGAGGCGATGGTGCAGGCGGTGTTGGAGAAGGAGGGGCGCATCGATGTGCTCGTGAACAACGCGGGCATCACCCGCGACGGCCTGGTGCTGCGCATGAAGAGCGCCGACTGGCAGAGCGTGATCGACCTCAACCTCAGCGGCTGCTTCCTCACCACCCGCGCTGTGGCCAAGTCGATGCTCAAGGCCCGCCGCGGCCGCATCATCAACATCACCTCGGTGGTGGGCCTGATGGGCAATGCCGGCCAGGCCAACTACAGCGCCGCCAAAGCCGGCCTGATCGGCCTCACCCGCAGCAACGCCGCCGAGTTCGCCGGTCGGGGCGTCACCGTGAACGCAGTGGCGCCGGGTTTCATCGAGAGCGACATGACCGCCTCACTCGACAGCGAGCCGATCCTCAAGGCCATTCCGCTCGGACGCATGGGCAGGCCTGAGGAGGTGGCCGGGGCGGTGCGCTTCCTCGCCGCCGATTCGGCGGCGGCTTACATCACCGGCCAGGTGCTGCAGGTCGACGGCGGCATGGTGATGCGCTGAACACCGGCTGCCTCACTCCGTGCTGGTCAACGGGTTCTCCGAAGCGACGACGGGCTGGGTGAGGTCGTCGCGCATGCGTCGGATCCGCTGCAGCAAACGCAGACGGCGGCTGCGGGCGGTGATCGTCAGGAACACGCGCACCGGCACGTACACCAGGGCCATCAACAGCCCGAGCGCGGTGATCGCCACGAACACCATCCCGTTCACCGAGGTGGCAGGCCCGAGGCCGCTGTCGGCCGCGCCAGCGACGGCGTTCTCGATCGTGGTCTGCAGCAGATCATCCATGGGCTGAAGGTAGGGGCCCCAGCCCGATCGCGCAGGCGTGGCACCCAACGGTTACGGCAATCCCCACCCGATCCCCCCTGGGGAGCGGTGAACGCGCCGTGGGAACCTGAACCACGCCTCCGCTTTCCCAACCGCCCGATGGCCAAGCTGATCCGGTTCGCCGATGACTCCCGCGATGCCCTCGAACGTGGCGTCAACGCCCTGGCCGAGGCGGTGCGGGTCACGATCGGGCCGAAGGGCCGCAACGTGGTGCTGGAGAAGAAGTACGGCGCCCCCGATGTCGTCAACGACGGTGTCACGATCGCGAAGGAGATCGAGCTGGAGGATCCGTTCGAGAACCTGGGCGCAAAGCTGATGCAGCAGATCGCCTCAAAAACCAA
>JBIIJS010000191.1:0-5075 GCA_044233605.1 Cyanobium sp.
AAGGCACGCACCACACCGTTGGCCTCCACGCGGCCCTTGGGCAGGCCGAAGTAGACGCCCCCGGTGAGTTCGCGCACCACCAGCAGATCCACCCCCTCGATCACCTCCGGCCGCAGGGTGCTGGCTCCGATCAGGGCCGGCATGATCTTCACCGGCCGCAGGTTGGCGAACAGGCCGAGGCCGGCCCGCAGGGCCAGCAGGCCCGTTTCAGGCCGCTGCTCACGCGGCAGGGAATCGAAGCGGGGGCTGCCGATCGCCGCCAGCAGCACGGCATCGCTGTGGCGGCAGGCCACGAGCGTGGATTCGGGCAGGGGGACGCCCGTGGCATCGATCGCGGCGCCGCCCATCGGCTGCTCGTCGAAGGCCAGCTCGAAACCGTGGCGGCGGCTGACGGCCTCCAGCAGGGTGCGGGCCACGGCAGTGATCTCCGGCCCGATGCCGTCGCCGGGAAGCAGGGTGATCCGGTGGGTGGTCATCGGCCGCGGATGGCTGGGAGCGCTGAGCGCGAGGCTACCGGCCGGCTCAGCGCTGCAGCTGGCGCAGGGTCCGGGCCATCTCCGGAAGTTTGCTGAAGGCCGCCGAACAGCGCAGCCAGAGGCGGTTCGGAATCGCTGGGTAGCCGCTCACCACCTCGCCGGCGGCCACCTCGCCGTGGATGCCCGATTTGGAGGAGGCGATCGCCCGGTCGCCGATGCGGGCCCGGTTGGCCACCCCCACCTGGCCGGCCAGGATCACCCCATCGCCGAGCACGGCGCCGCCGGCGATGCCCACCTGGGCCGCCAGGGCGCAGCCGCGACCGGTGACCACACCGTGGCCCACATGCACCAGGTTGTCGATCTTGGTGCCGGCGCCGATGCGGGTCTCCCCCACCGCCGGACGGTCGACCATCGAGCCGCAGCCCACCTCGACGCCGTCTTCGAGCACCACCCGGCCGGTCTGGGGCATCTTGCGCCAGCCGACGGCGGTGGGCACGAACCCGAAGCCCTCCGAGGCGATCACGGCGTTGGCGTGCACCACACAGCTCCGCCCCAGGCGGCTGCCGGGGTGCAGCACCGCGCCGGCGTGGATTTCGCAGCCATCGCCCAGCACCACATCGTCGTAGAGCACGACGCCCGGATGCAGCACGCAGCCGTCGCCCAGCACTGCCCCGGCACCGATCACCACGTGGGCACCGATCGAAACCCCGCTGCCGAGCCGGGCAGAGGGATGCACCACGGCGCTGGCATGCAGGCCCGGTGGGGGGGCCGCGCGCGGATAGAGCAGCTCGAGCGCCTCGGCGAAGCCAAGGCGTGGATCGGCCAGGGCCACCCAGGCGATGCCCCGTTCAGTGGCCAGCTGCTGGAGAACCCCTGCCTCCTCGCCCCGGGCGGGGATCAGCAGCGCGGCAGCACCGCTTTCGCCCAGGGCGGCGGACAGGGCATGGCCGGGTTCCAGGAAGCTCAGCTGGCCGGCACCGGCGCGGTCGAGGGCCTCGGCGCCGCTGATCTCCGGATCGGCTGCGAGGTGGCGAGCACTGGCCGCCTCCACGCTGCTGAGCTGGGCGAGCAGGCTGCTGAAACGCATGCGCCGGAGGAGCAGAGGCCGGATCGTAGGCGCCCTTCAGCCAGCTGGCGGAGCTGAGGTAAGCACGAAGTGATCGCGGTGCACCACCGTGGCGGTGGCACCACTGCGTGCCAGCAGCGAACGTAGCTCGTCGCTGGCCAGGGCCGAGAGGCCGCGACCCAGTTCCCGTCCGTCGGCGCCCATCACGCGCACCGGCTCCTGGCGGCCGAAGTCGCCCTCCACCCGCTGGATCCCCACCGCCAGCAGCGAGGCGCCGCGCTCGAGCAGGGCCCGCTCAGCGCCTGCATCCACCGACAGGCTCCCCTTGGGCAGCAGGGCATGGGCCAGCCAGCCTTTCCGCTCCGGCAGGGGGCTTTCACTCGGCCGGAACAGGGTGCCGACTGCCTCACCGGCCAGCAGCCGATCGAGCACGGCAGGATCACGACCATCGGCGAGGCGCACCGGAATGCCGCCCGAGGTGGCGATGCGCGCTGCCGCCAGCTTGGTGGTCATGCCGCCTGTGCCCCACTGGCCACCGCCGCCGGCGACGGCACCGAGCCGTTCCAGTTCGCCCAGATCGTGCACCACCGCAATCGCTCGGGCCTGGGGATCGCTGCGCGGGTCGCCCGAGTAGAGGCTGTCGACATCGGTGAGCAGCAGCAGTTCGTCGGCGCCCACCGCCACCGCCACCAGAGCGGAGAGGGTGTCGTTGTCACCGAAGCGAAGCTCGTCGGTGGCGAGGGTGTCGTTCTCGTTGACGATCGGCACCACCCCCCACTCCAGCAGCTGGGCGAGGGTGCGGCGGGCGTTGGCGTAGCGCCGCCGTGAGGCCAGATCGCCGCGGGTGAGCAGCACCTGGGCCACGCCAAGGCCACGCACGGCGAAGGCGTCCTGATAGAGGGCCATCAGCCGCCCCTGCCCCACGGCGGCGGCGGCCTGGAGCGCCACGAGCTCGGTGGGCCGCTTCGCCAGCCGCAGCGCCTCGCAGCCCAGGCCCACCGCACCGCTGGTGACCAGCACGGCACGGTTGCCCGACTGGCGCGAGCGGGCCAGGCTGGCGGCCATGTCTGCGATCACGGCGGCGGTGGGCCGCTCCCCATCACCCCGCAGCAGGCTCGTGCCCACCTTGATCACCCGGAGCATGTTCATCCGTGCGGACGCATCCCGAAAAAGCGGGCCAGGCGCAGCTCCATGGCCTGCAGGTGGTCGCGCTGGCAGGGCAGGCCATCAGGGTCGATCGGCCGCACCAGCACCGTGAACAGCCCGAGTCGGTTGCCGGCGATCACATCGGTGAACAGGCGGTCACCCACCAGGGCCACCTGAGCCGGCGGAAGGTTGAGCTCTGCCAGCACCCGCCGCAGGGCGCCGCGCCGCGGTTTGCCAGCTGAGGTGGTGTAAGGGAGATCCAGCTGCTGCGCCACAGCGCCGATGCGTCGGCGGGAGGGGTTGTTGCTGAGCAGGTGGATCGGCAGCCGTTCGCGGGCCTTGCGCAGCCATTGTTCGGCGCTGGGAGGCAGGCTGGCCTGCCGTCGCGGCAGCAGGGTGCGGTCGACGTCGAGCACGAGCGCCCGGATCGGTTCGCTGCGATCCAGCAGAAGCTCCAGCGGTAACTGGGCCAGCGTGCCACCGGCCAGCATGTCGGGGGTGAGCAGCCGGCTCAGCATCAGCCGACGCCCTCCCGCTCCTCGATCTCCGCTTCGATGCGGGGCTGGATCCGCTCAAACTCATCCCCTTCCACCAACACCGCATCGCCGCCCTGCAGTCGCGCGACCACGAAGAACGGATCCAGGGGGATGTAGAGCCCGTATTCCTCATCGCTGGCGCGGAACTGGATCAGCATCTCGTAGAGATCGGTTTCTTCGTCTTCCTCGTCGAGCTCCTCGTCGAGCTCCTCCTCCAGCTCATCGGCATCGGGTTCGTCGAGCTCGCCGCTGACGGTGAGGGTGGCAGCCGAACGCACCAGGGTGAGGTCATGCTCCTGCAGCACCACATCGGCCACCTGCAGGATCTCCTCGGCGGCGTCGAGCTGCTCGATCAGCTCATCCTCCTGGTCATCGTCGGCGGCGATGCGCACCAGGCAGACCGGCGTGTCGACCGGGGTGAGCAGGCCGTAGTCGACGGTGTCGATGCTGATCAGCTGCTCGAGGAAACAGAGCAGGTTGCGCCCTGCGGAATCCCGCACCAGCACGGTGGGGACATCGCCGGGTCCCGTCGTGTTGGTGGTGTCGGACGTCATGACAGGAAAGCGGAGGGGCTCAGGCTGGCTTGGCCCCGAGCGGAGTGGGGGCCGGGCCGTCCTGCAGCCATTGTTCCAGCAGGAGGGCGGCGGCGGCGCTGTCGAGCCGACCGCTGCGGTCGCCGTGCAGGCCGTTACGCTCCGCCGCGGCCCAGCTGCTGGCGTGTTCATCGACCCAGGCCAGGGGAAGGGCCCGGCCTGTTTCAGCAAGAGCTCTGACCAATCGCAGGCCGTAACGGCGGCAATGGTGCGCCTGGGCGGTGGGCTGCTGGCCGAAATCGAGGGGAAGGCCCACCACCAGGGCGCACACCGACCGGCGCTGCACCAGATCGAGGATGCGGGCCAGGTCGTGGTGGAAGGCACCGCGCTGCAGGGCGGGCAGCGGGGTTACGGTGAGGCCGAGCGGATCGCAGCCGGCCAGACCGATGCGGCGGCGGCCCACATCAAGGGCGAGGGCGGAGCAGGGACGGGGACGCCCCATCGGCTCAGGGATGCCGCAGGGGACTGGGAAGGGGCTGGCGGCGCGGCTGAAGCTGTTCCAACACCGCCGCCAGCCGGCGGCCTGCGGCATGGGCCGGCTGCCACTCCTGCCGGCGCCAGACGCTGCGGGCCATCAGCACCTGCTCGCCGCAGGGTTCGGCGTTCAGGCTTTCCAGCCAGGCGGTGCGCTGGTTGTCACCCACCTCACTGACGAGCCAGAGTGGACTGTGGCGTCGGGCCAGCTGCAGCAGCAGCCGTTCGGTGGCCCCACCGAGCAGATGCGACCAGCCCGGGTGCAGGCTGAATTCCACCTGCTGGCCCCCGGCCGGGTGCTCCGCGAGGCAGCGGGCAGCGGCCACCGCCTCGCTGCGCAGTGGGTCGATCAGCATCCAGCCACGGTTGCGGCTCTGGTCGAGCAGATCCTCCACGCGGCGATCGAGCAACTGGCGCAGCGGCGCCGGGCAGCAGGCCTGCTCTAGGTGCCAGAGCAGTGCTGCGGTGCGCGAGGTGAGCGGACGCAGCTGCAGCTCGGCCGGCAGCTCGGGGCTGGGCTGGTAGGGGTGCTCGTGGCGGCTCCAGCGCCATACCCGTTCGCTGCGCTGGGGTTGGAAGCCCTGCTCACGCAGCCAGGCGAGACGCTCGCCATCCACGCCGGCCGCCACCGCAATCCAGCTGGCTGCCCCACGACCACGCAGGATCGCCTCGCGCAGCAGGGCTCCTGCCACTGAGCGGCGGCTGGGGCTGAGCGGGTCATCGCTCAGGTGCAGGGAGAGCCGCAGGTGTTCCACCTGCCAACAGCTTCCGCTGCGATTCAGCC
>JBIIJS010000192.1:0-5055 GCA_044233605.1 Cyanobium sp.
AGAGCGGCAGCACACAACCGGAGGTAACGTTTTCGGTGAAGGCGACACGTGCCGGCGGCACACCGAACCAGCGGGCCAGCCGGCCGCGCAGGGTGCCGGCCAGGCCGCCGAGGTAGGGCCAGACGTCATCGGTGAAGGGGCCAAGCTCCTGGATCCGCTGCCAGGCAGCCACCATCGCCTCCAGCGACGCGCTGGGCAGCGGCCCCTGACCTCCGTAGTTGAAGTAGATCTTGTTGGCGAGGGCGGGCATCAGGGCCCGCAGCTCACTCACAGCACCTGGCCGACGGCCACGGCCGCCACAGCCGAGAACAGGGTGATGCCGAGGGCGGTGAGCGGATTCTGGCCCTGGGCCACGGCAAGGCTGGTGATCACGCCGGCGCCGAGGCAGGCCACCGCCAGCTGGGTGGTGAGTTCGCCGCGGGGGCTGGGGGTGGGGAGCACAGGCGCAGAAGTAGCTGAAATCGACGGTAGGGATTGCGTTCGATGGCATCCGGCGCAACGGGGCGGCTCGTCATGTGTTGTGGTGCTTCGTAAAAGCGCTTCACATGGCTTCGCTGCCGCTGACGATCGCCGCATCTTCCAGCGGTGGGATCCACAGAAAGCGCCCCAGGGGCAGGCGGCCCTGGCCGTCCACCGGGACCCCCTCGGCCAGCAGCAGCTCCCGCTGCATCCAGTCGCTGCCCTCGCGGCTGGGGGTGAAGCTGATCTGCCCTCTGGCATTCACCACCCGCTGCCAGGGCACCGCCGAGGGCAGGGGCAGGCGGCGCAGGGCCCAGCCCACCTGCCGGGCGCAGCCATAGGCACCGATCAGCTCGGCGATCTGGCCGTAGGTGGCCAGGCGGCCGCGGGGGATGCGGGCCACGGCGTCGTAGACACGCTGGTCGAAACCAGCAGCGGCAGGCTCAGGATTTTCTGGTGGCATCACCGGCGGGCAGCGGCCCCGCCTGCCATCGCAAGATGGAACCAATAACTATATGAATGCTGCACGGCACCGGCACGTGCAGCTAGCTGCGCGAACTGAGACCCTGAGCCAGCCCGCGCGTTCCGTTCTCCGCCCATGCCCCTGCTGCCGCGTCGCTTCGAACGCCTCAAGGCCGTGCTCGACCGCCGCATGGACGATTTCACGGTGCTGCTCGAGCACGTGGAGAAGCCGCACAACCTCTCGGCGATCCTGCGCAGCTGCGATGCGGTGGGTGTGATGGACGCCCACGCGGTAGGCCATCAGGGCCGGCTGCCCACGTTCAACAGCACGGCCCAGGGCAGCCAGAAGTGGGTGCCGCTGCACTGCCACGCCGAGGCGCCGCCGCTGCTGGCCGAACTGCGCGAGCGGGGCTTCCGCCTCTACGGCACGCACCTGGGCGTGGAGGCGATCGACTACCGCCAATGCGACTTCACAGGTGCCACCGCATTCGTGCTCGGCGCCGAGAAGTGGGGCCTGAGCGAGGCGACGGCGGCCCTGGTGGATCAGGCGATCTTCATCCCGATGCGGGGGATGGTGCAGTCGCTGAATGTGAGCGTGGCCACGGCCACCCTGCTGTTCGAAGCGCTGCGCCAGCGCCAGGCGGCCGGCGTGGCACCGGAGCGGGGAGAGGGCATGACGCCGGAGCGTTACCAGATGCGCCTGTTCGAGTGGGCCTACCCGGAGGTGGCCGCCTGGTGCCGACAGCAAGAACGCCCCTACCCCGCCCTCGATGCGGAGGGCAGCATCCTGGAGGAGCTGCCCCGCAATCTGCGGCTTCGCTGCTGATCAGCCCAGAGCACCAAGATCCTGCAACAGGACAAACCGCCAGCTGAGGAATTCAGTGACCAGGTCTGCCAGTTTCTGCTGGCGCGCGGCAGGATCCTCAAACGGCTGCCCCCGCTCGTCACGTAGCTGGGCTTCGGCCAACTGGATACCGAGCTCCACCCAGGCCGGCAGATCGGTTTGCTCGATGCCCTGGCCGATCGCTTCAACGGCAAGACCATCCACAAACGAAAAGGGGATGGCGCCGCCGCTGGCAGGGGCCACCAGATGGCTGTAGGAGCCCCGCTGCGCGATCAGGCGCAGCAGCTGCTCGTTGGCGTGGCGAGCCGGAGCGCCGGCCGGCTCGGCGGCATCGCCGCGATCAAGGGCCAGACGGCCAGCATGGAGGAGGATCGCCACACCCGGAAGCAGGGCATCGGCATCCATCGCCAGGGCCTGGCCCAGCTGGCTGAGATCGAAGGGGCCATCAGCCAGCAGATCCTCCACGGCGCGGCAGAGATCGCCATCGGCGTGGAACTCGCCGCAGCTGGTGACAAACACATAATCCTTGTGCGGGCCGCTGGCGGCCTGCAGCCGCCGCAGCCGCACGGCCGCCAGCGCCTGCTGCCGCTGCGGGCCAGACAATTCCACCCTGCCCTTCACGAAAAGATCACGCCGGAACGACTGATTGATCGCCAGATCAAAGAGCGCCTCCCGGATGCGTGGGTTGGTCTCGGCTGTCACCACGGAGCGCGCCCGTTCGGGCAGAAACACCTCGAACAGCTCGGGGAGGCTGGCGCTGCCGAGATGGCTGAGCTTGTGGGCGGCGCAGAGGCCATGCATCTCACCCACGTAGAGCGGCTGCCAGTGCACGCTGAGGTACTCGCTGCAGATGTAGGCGAGATCGGGATGGGAGCGGATCCGCTCGAGTTCGGCGGCCAGGGTGGGCTGGGCCTCGGCGAGTACGGCGGGGTTGTCGTCGCTGCCGAGCAGGGCCGCGAGCTGGTTGGCGCTGCGCTCGATCGCCCGGCGTGGATCGCTGGGATCGGAGCGCTGCTGCTCGAGCAGCAGCAGGGCATGAAACGGCGTGCGGCTCAGCCAGCCGGGCTGGGTGTTGTAGGAGCAATAGAAGATCCCGCCGGGCTCCAGCTGGGCGGAGGCCGTGGCGAGGAGGGCCTCGCGAACCTCGGCGCTCACCCAGGTGGCGATGCCATGGGCCACCACATAGGCGAACGGCGCGGCGATGCCATCGGCGCCGGCAAGAGGGGAGGGATCACGGCAGAGGCTGAGGAAATCAGCCTCCACGAAGCGCACGTTCGCCAGGCCCAGCTCGGCCGCCAGCCAGCGGCCGTGGGCGATGTGGGCGGGCAGGAAGTCGACGCCCACAAACTGCCCCTCGGGGTGGGCGGCGGCGATCAGGCAGAGCCCGAAGCCCATGCCGGTGCCGAGATCCAGGTAGCGGAACGGCGCCCCCTCACGGCGGCGCGGCGGCACCTGAGCGCGGATCAGGGAGGCGAAATCGAGCCAGCCGGGCACCAGCTCACGGTGGAAATAGCTGGCGTAGCTGCCCGCGGCGAAATAACCATGGTTCCAGCCGCTCATGCCGCCCGCTCCTGCTGGGCCGAGAGCCAGTACTCCAGGCCTTCACCGAGGAAGGAGAGGCCCAGCACCAGCACGAACATCGCCAGCCCCGGGTAGAGGGCGGTCCACCAGATGCCGGTGGGCAAGGCCGTGAGCGCCTGCTGCAGATCACCGCCCCATTCGGGGATGGTTTCGGGCAGGCCGAGGCCGAGGAACCCAAGGCCGCCGAGCACCAGCACGGCATCGGCGGCGTTGAGGGTGAGCAACACCGGCACCGAGGTGATCACGTTGCGCAGCAGGTAGCGGCGCAGGATCCAGAGGGGACCGGCACCGAGCGAACGGGCCGCCTCCACAAACAGCTCCGCCTTCACCTGGGCGCTCTGGTTGCGCACCACACGGAAATACTGGGGGATGTAGACCACGCAGAGGGCAGCTGCAGCGTTGGGCAGGCCGCGGCCCAGCAGGAAGGCCAGCACCACCGAGAGCAGCAGCACCGGCAGGGTGTAGAGGGTGTCCATCAGCAACACCAGCACCCGGTCGACACCGCCGCCGAGGTAGCCGCTCACCATGCCCAGCGGCACCCCCACCAGCAGGGCCAGGAGCAGGGCCACGATCACCACCTGCAGGGCCACACCGCTGCCGGCGAGGGTGCGCACGCACACGTCGCGACCGAGGCGATCGGTACCGCACCAGTGAGCGGCCGAGGGAGGGGCGTAGATGGGGTTGTCGAGGCCGGCGTTGGGATCGCTGAGCAAGCCGGCGTGGATCAGCGCCGGGGTGAGCAGGGCCACCACGGCGTAGCTCAGCACGATCAGCACCCCCCAGCGGGCCATGCGGCCAGAGAGCGAGCGGGGTTGCCGGAGCGGGAGCACGAAGACAGCGGTGGGCAGTGCCCCAACGGACGGCCATTCAAACCCAGCAGCGCTCTACTGATCGGCGCAATACTTACAGATCTGGAGGGTTGGATCCGCCTGTGCGAATCGCTCCAGCGACCGATGAGCCACCCCCGTCTGCTGATCGTCGACGACGATCCGGAATTGCGCACCTTCCTCTCCACCGAGCTGGCGGTGGAGGGCTATCGCTGCAAGGAGGCCGCCAGCGGCCAGCAGGCTCTGGGCCTGATCCGCGGTCAGCCCTGGGATCTGGTGCTGCTCGACTGGACCCTGCCCGACTTCAGCGGCGTGGAGGTATGCCGCCGCATGCGCCAGAGCAACATCAACACCCCGGTGCTGATGCTCTCCGCCCGCGATGGGGTGCGCGAGCGGGTGGAGGCGCTCGATTCCGGCGCCGACGACTACCTCAGCAAGCCCTTCTCGATCGAGGAGCTGCTGGCCCGGGTGCGGGCGCGGCTGCGCCGCAGCGGGCTCGACGAACCCAAAGACGGCTGGCTCCGTCTCGCCGACCTGGCGGTGAACCCCTTGAGCCATGAGGTGAGCCGCGGCGAGGAGGCAATCCACCTCACCGCCCGTGAGTTCGACCTGCTGCTGCTGCTGATCCGCCATCCCAACCAGGTGCAGGAGCGGCGCGCCATCGTGAATGCCCTCTGGGGTGAGAACTGGGTGGGCGACGACAACCTGCTGGATGTCTACGTGCGCTACCTGCGCAAGAAGCTCGAACCGGCCGGCCGGCCCACGCTGATCCAGACGGTGCGGGGTGTGGGCTTCCTACTCAAGGAGGGGCCGCCCCGCTGAGCCTGCCCGATCGGAGCCGCGGAGCCTTAACGAACACTTAACGCCGAAAATACCGATCCA
>JBIIJS010000193.1:0-5004 GCA_044233605.1 Cyanobium sp.
AAAGGCTCGACCACGCCGAGCACGGCGGTGCGCTGCTGCTCGGCGTCGACGGTGTCTGCGTGATCGGTCACGGCAGCAGCAAGGCCCTCTCCGTGCTCAGCGCTCTGCGGCTGGCCCACTCCGCGGCAAGCCATAGCGTCATGGAAGACCTCCACGCCCTCGGCGCCGGGGCGGCCGCCTGTGGTTGACTGAGCCATCCTCGGGTCGAATTCCGTTGTCGCTCGACGCTGGAACGGCACATCCAGGTGTCGCCCTGGTGGGATGCGGCAGTGCCCTGCCACAAGTCAGCATCAGCAACCGTCAGCTGAGTGAGCGAGTCGACACCAGCGACGAGTGGATCCGCAGCCGCACCGGCATCGGCGCCCGCCGCATCGCCGGCCCCGGCGAAACGGTGACCAGCCTGGCCGCAGCCGCAGGCCTGAACGCCCTCGGACACGCCGGCTGGGATCCGGGCAGCATTGATCTGATCCTGCTGGCCACCTCCAGCCCCGACGACCTGTTCGGCACCGCACCGCGGGTGCAGGCGGCCCTCGGCGCAGCAGGAGCCGTGGCCTTCGATCTCACCGCCGCCTGCAGCGGCTTCCTGTTCGCCCTGATCACGGCCGCCCAGTACATCCGCAGCGGTTCCATGCGCCGCGTGCTGGTGATCGGCGCCGACCAGCTCAGCCGCTGGCTCGACTGGGACGACCGACGCACGTGCGTGCTGTTCGGCGACGGCGCCGGCGCCGTGGCGCTGGAAGCCTGTGCAGCCTCCGACGACGGTCTGCTGGCCTTCCGCATGCGCTCCGACGGCAGCCGCAACGAATGCCTCACCCTGGCCCAGTCCTCCGGCCACCGCCCCTTGCTGGAGGGCATCTCCGCCCAGGTGGGCGGCTTCGCGCCGATCCACATGAATGGCCAGGAGGTGTACAAATTCGCCGTGCGTGAGGTGCCCGCCGTGCTGGCCGACCTGCTCAGTAGCAGCGGCATCGGTGCCGATCAGCTCGACTGGCTGCTGCTGCACCAGGCCAACCAGCGCATCCTCGATGCCGTGGCCGATCGCTTCGCCGTGCCCCGCGAACGGGTACTCAGCAACCTGGCCTCCTACGGCAACACCTCCGCCGCCACGATTCCGCTGATGCTCGATGAGGCGGTGCGCGAAGGGAAGGTGCGACCGGGCCAGCTGATCGCCAGCAGCGGCTTCGGCGCCGGCCTCAGCTGGGGCGGCGCGCTGCTGCGCTGGGCCGGCCCCGGCCAGCGCCGCGCGGAGCCGTAATCTCCAGCCTGTCGCTGGAGGAGAGCTGCATGGGGATCGCCTGGATGTTTCCGGGACAGGGCTCCCAGAAGGTCGGCATGGCGGCGCCGGTGCTGGATCTCAACGGCGCCCGAGAACGGTTCGAGCAGGCCTCCGAGCTGCTCGGCCGCGACCTGCTGGCGATCTGCGAGGGCAAGGCCAGCGGTGATCTAGCCGACCTCAACGACACCCGCAACACCCAGCCAGCCCTGTTCGTGATCGAGAGCCTGCTGGTCGATGGCCTGCGCGCCCAGGGCCGCGCCGCCCAGCTGGTGGCCGGCCACAGCGCCGGCGAACTGGTGGCCCTCTACGCAGCCGGCGTCTTCGACGCCGAGACCGGCCTGCGCCTGATGCAGCACCGCAGTGAGCTGATGGCCGCCGCCGGCGGCGGCGCCATGACTGCCGTGATGGGTTTCGATCGCGAGCAGCTCGAGCAGTTGGTGGCCGACACCGATGGGGTGGTGATCGCCAACGACAACAGCGACGCCCAGGTGGTGCTCTCCGGCACTGCCGCAGCGGTGGCCGCGGTGAGTGCGGCACTCTCCTGCAAGCGCGCCATCCCGCTGGCTGTCTCCGGGGCCTTTCACTCCCCCTTCATGGCCGAGGCCGCCGAGGCCTTCGCTGCCGAACTGGAACGCATCGAGTTCGCCGATGCCGCGATCCCGCTGCTGAGCAACACCGATCCCAGCCCGGAAACCGGAGGCGCCGCCCTGAAGCAGCGGCTTCGCAGCCAGATGACCACCGGTGTGCGCTGGCGCGAAACGATGGCAAGGCTGCAGCAGGAGGGCATCGACACCGCCGTGGAGATCGGTCCGGGCAGCGTGCTCAGCGGCCTGATGCGCCGCGGCTGCGAAGGAGTGGGAACAGCCCAGATCGGTGGCGCCGCTGATCTGGGCCTGTGAGTGAGACGGGGGCGCGGCAGAGGATGCGGCGGATGCTGCGGCGCCGGCGCCGCGCCGAACCGCCCGCCCTGCTCAGCACGCCTCGGCCGAGCCTCACCTACCGGCTGATCAGCTACCTGCTGGTATTTCCGATCTACCGGCTCCTGTTCCGAGGCCGCACGGCCGGCAATAACAATGTGCCGCCGAAGGGTGCGCTGGTGGTGGTGGCCAACCACGGCTCCCATCTCGATCCGCCCCTGCTCGGTCACGCCCTGGGCCGGCCGGTGGCCTTCATGGCCAAGGCAGAGCTGTTCCGAGTGCCCATTCTGGGACCGCTGATCCGCGCCTGCGGCGCGTATCCAGTAGCCCGGGGCGCCAGCGACCGGGAAGCGATCCGCACTGCCACCGACCGGCTCGAGGAGGGCTGGGCCACCGGTGTGTTCCTCGACGGCACCCGCCAGGACGACGGCCGCGTCAACCGGCCCCAGCCCGGGGCGGCCCTGCTGGCAGCCCGGGCCGGCGTGCCCCTGCTGCCAGTGGCGATCGTGAACAGTCATCGGGCCCTTGGCCCGGGCGGCAGCCCCCTGCGGCTGGTGCCGGTGCACATTCGCATCGGCACGCCGATCCCAGCGCCGGCGTCGCGGCGCCGGGCCGATCTCGACGTGGCCACCCGCGCCGCCCAGGAGCAGATCAACGCCCTGCTCGACCAGGGACTGATCGCACCAGGCCGGCTTCCTCCAGCCAAAGACCCAGCTGCTCTTCCACCCAGCTCCTGACGTCGCGGCCGCTCAGCACCCACACCGCCGCCCGGGCGCCATCGCCCCACACACGCCGCCGACCCTCAGGCACGCACAGATCGCCACAGGAAACCGCCACCGGCGTGAGATGGATGCCGCGGCTGCCCGCCACAATGCGGCCCACCAGCAGGGCCCGGTCCATGTGGTCGCTGCTGGTCACCAGCAGGGCGTGGCGGATGCGGGCGCGGCGCAGGTCGTCGACCAGCGAGGTGAAGTTCGAGAGCGTGTCCTGGGCGCGGTAGTCGAGCCGCACTTGTCCTTCGGGAAGTCTGGCCCGCTCCTGAAACAGCCAGTGGGCGTATTCGGGGTTCGTGCCGCCGCTGACCACCACCGGCAGCCCCCGGCGCGCGGCCAGATCGGCGGCCACGATCTCCCGGTCCTTGTCGCCGCCCAGCACCAGGATCATCTGCGGCGGAGGCGGGCTGGGGAACCACCAGCCCCGCGACATCCAGAGCAGACCGGTGACGGCGCCACCCAGAAGCAGCAGGGGCAAGCGCCGGCCCGTAGGTCGCGAGCCGGATCGACGGACCTGACGGGTGGAGGGGGGCATCGTCAGGCCTCCCCCACCGGACTGGTGGGATAAAGGGGCAGCACGGGTTGCCAGGGAGACTCCAGACCGGCGGCCCAGGCCGCCCGGGCCACGGCGAGCAGTTCGGCCGCATCATCCGGCAGAGAAGGGGTGGCTGGCAGCTGGGGAGCCCCCTGCAGCGCCACAGCGTCGGAATACAGACGGGGCGCACGGAGCTCGGCGATGCCGCCGGGCACCGCCGCATCCGGCTCATACAGACCCGCCACCGTGCCGCGCCGCGGCAGCTCCTGCACGAGCCACCCTGGGCCAGCCGCCGGCCCCCGGCCACTGCGCCAGAGCCGCCGGGCGGCCAGCTGAAAGCTGCTGACACCATCGAGCGGCAGGGCAAGCTGCTGGGCCAGGGTGCGGGCCAGGGCAAGGCTGAGCCGGGTGCCTGTGAAGCCCCCAGGCCCGGTGGCCACGGCGAGACGGGCCAGCTGCGGCCAGTCAGAGGCGGGAAGAACGGCCTCCACACACTCGAACAGGCGGTTGGAGAGGGCCCGACCCAGCGGGAAGGCCTGCAGCCGCTCGGGTCGCTGCGCACCGAGCCGCTGCAAGCCCACAGCCAGCACCTCGCTGGAGCTATGCAGGGCCAGCAGCCAGCCCTGTGCCTCCTCACCGGCGGCAGACCTCATGTCGGCAGCGGCTGTCCCGGACAGAGGCGCCGCCAGCGGCCGGGATCCGACCGGAAGTCGCTGCAGGAACGAACATCCCACTCGCAGCCCACCTGGCCATCGGCAAGCTCCCGCACCTGCACGTGAATCACGGGTCGGCGGGGACACATATCGGGATCGGCACTGAGGTGGGGAACGCCATGCTGCCTCTCGACCGTGTGATAGGCCTGGCAGCGGTCGACCCAGTGGCAGTCCACACAGATGCACATGCCGCAGCAGGCCGGGCCTGATTCCATTCTGACGGGTGGGCAAGGGTTGTCCGTGGCGGCCCTGTGGCGGACGCTTGCGCCACAGCGCTGGCCGCTGCCGCCCGCGGCCCTGCCCCCGGAGTCGGCCCTGGTGGGGGGCGCGGTGCGCGATGCCCTCCTGGGCCGCCTGGGCAAGCGCCCCGACCTCGATCTGGTGGTGCCGGGGGATGCGATCGCCCTGACCCGCCAACTGGCGGCTCGCCTGGGCGGCAGCTTCGTGCCGCTCGACCCGCAGCGCTCGATCGCCCGGCTGGTGCTGCGGGGCTGGACGATCGACCTGGCCCGCTGCGCGGGTGCCGATCTGATCGCCGACCTCGACCGCCGCGATTACACGATCAACGCCATGGCCCTGCCCCTGGCAGGCCTGCTGGAGAACGGCTCGCTGCTGGATCCGCACGGCGGCCTGGCCGACCTGGCGGCAAGCAGGCTGGTGGCGATCCGCGAGTCGAACCTGCTGGACGATCCGCTGCGACTGCTGCGGGGCGTGAGGCTGGCGGCCGAGCTCGACTTCACGATCGATCCGACCACCTGGGACTGGATCCGGCGTCACCACGGGCAGCTAC
>JBIIJS010000237.1:0-3911 GCA_044233605.1 Cyanobium sp.
CGATCGTGGTGGAGGCCCTGCTCAAAAGCCTGCGCACCTACATCTTCGCCGACACAGCCAACCGCATCGACAGCAGCGCCAAGAGCGCCGTGCTCGACCACCTGATCCGCCTGCCCCAGGCCTTCTTCGACAGCCGCCCCGTGGGCCGGGTGGTGTTCTATTTCAACGAGCTCGACCGCCTGCGCGACCTGCTGCTCGGCCCCAATGTGCTCTTCGCGGTGGATCTGGCCTTCGTGCCCCTCTACCTGCTGGTGATGGTGGCCCTCAGCCCCCTGCTGGCGGTGCTCCAGCTGGCGGTGGTGCCGGTGGTGCTGGGCATCGGCCTGCTGGCCAACCCGGCGATCAAGGCCCAGATCGGCCGCAGCAAGGCCGAGGCGGTGCGCACCTACAGCTTCCTCACCGAGGCGATCACCGGCGTGCAAACCATCAAGGCCCAGAACGCCGAACTGAAAACCCGATGGGAATTCGAAGACCGCTACAGCCGCTTCCTCGGCGAAGACTTCAAGCTGCGCGTGCTCAGCGATTCCAACGCCAACCTGCTTGCCTTCGTAGGCCAATTCACCGACCTGTTTTTGATGGTGATCGCCCTCTGGCTGATCATCCAGGGCGACCTGAACATCGGCGGCCTTTTCGCCATCCGCATCCTCGGCGGCTACGTCACCGGCCCGCTCAGCCAGCTGCCGGCCAAGTGGCAGCAGTTTCTGCTCGGCACCCAGGCCCTGCGCATCGTGGCCGACGTGATCGACCGGCCCACCGAGCAGAGCCTGGCCGAGGCCCAGACCATCCCCATGCCGCCCATCCAGGGCCGGGTGGAGTTCCGCGATGTGAGCTTCCGCTACCGCGACCAGGGCCCCCTCAACCTCGAGGGCGTCAACCTCGCCATCCCCGCCGGCGCCTTCGTGGGCCTGGTGGGCAGCTCCGGCAGCGGCAAATCCACCCTGCTCAAGCTGCTGCCCCGCTCCTACGCCCCCCTGGAGGGCAGCGTGCTGGTGGATGGGCTCGACATCAGCAAGCTCGAGCTCTACTCTCTGCGCCGCCAGATCGGCGTGGTTCCCCAGGAATCGATGCTGTTCGACGGCTCGATCCGCGACAACCTGCTGCTGGTGAAGCCCGATGCCACCGCCGCCGAGATGATCCGCGCCGCCCGCATCGCCTGCGCCCACGACTTCATCATGGAGCTCCCCCGCGGCTACAACACCGACGTGGGCGAGCGCGGCGCCGGCCTCTCCGGCGGCCAGCGCCAGCGCATCGCCCTGGCCCGCGCCGTGCTCCAAAACCCGCGCATGCTGATCCTCGATGAGGCCACCAGCGCCCTCGATGCCAGCACCGAGCGCCAGGTGTGCATCAACCTCCTGGAGGCCTACCGCGGCCGCACCGTGTTCTTCATCACCCACCGGCTCGCTACCGTGCGACCGGCGGATGTGATCGTGCTGATGGACCGGGGCGCAATCATGGAGATGGGCAGCCACGCCGACCTGCTCGCCCGCCAGGGCTGGTACTACGCCCTGCACCGCAGCCAGAGCCAGGAGGGTGAAACCTGATGCTGCGCACCTCCACCCCCCTGCAGGACGCCCTCCAGCGCATGTTCGGCTGGCTGCGCCTGCCCGCTGCCAAAACCCCTTCCCATGGGGCTGCCGGCCCGTTCAGCGAGCCGCCCACCACCTTCGGCCGCCCCCCCAGCAGCGGCGGCCACCACACGCACCGGCCCGCCGCGCCGGCACCCCAGGCCCCCGCTCCTGTCGAAGACGGGCCGTCCGTACGGTTCGGCGCCCCCAGCAGCCAGCCAGCCAACCCATCCGCCAGTCCCAAGCCCGGCTCCCTGGCCGCCAACCCCTTCCGCAACGCCGGCCTCGCGGCCCGCCCGGGCGGCCCCGTGGCCCCGTGGAGCTTCAACCAAACCGTGCTGCTGCGCAAGCAGCGCAGCGGCGCCAGCGTGCTGGTATGGACCGGCATCGGCAGCGTGGCCCTGCTCGGCCTCTGGGCCGTCACCGCCCCCCTGGCCGAAACGATCGCCGTGCAGGGCAAGCTCGAACCCCGCAACAGCACCAAGCGCGTGGATGCCCCCGTGCCCGGCGTGGTGGAGGCGGTGCTGGTGAAGGAGGGCCAGGCCGTGCGCAAGGGCGACCCCCTGGTGCGCTTCGACCTGCGCGAGCCCCGCAGCCGCCTGCAGGCCAGCGAGAGCATCCGCCAGCGGTTGCTCAACGAAAACCAGATCGCCGCCGCCACCCTCGGCGACAGCTCCGCCACCTCCTCCCTCACCGCCAACCAGCGCCTGCAGCTCTCCAGCCAGGCCGAGGAGTTCGCCAGCCGCCGCGAGGGCGCCCGCCAGGAACTGCGCAAGGCCCAGGAGCGCCTCGCCGGTGAGCGCGCCAGCCTCGCCACCTACCAGAACATCGCCAGCCGCATCGCCGGCCTGGTGGCCCAGGGCGCCGCCAGCGAGGTGCAGCTGCTCGAAGCCCGCCAGAACGTGCAGAAGAGCGAGAGCGCCATCGCCCAGGAGCAGCGCGAGATCGCCCGCCTCCAATCCTCCCTGGTCAACACCAGCGCCAGCACCAACGTGGAGCTGCGCCGCAAGGTGGAAGACAACCTGCGCCAGATCGCCCAGCTCGACAGCGACATCCGCCAGGCCCGCCAGCAGATCCAGTTCGGCCTGCTCACCGCCCCCGCCGACGGCACCGTGTTCGACATCGAGGTGAGCACCGGCAGCGTGGTGGCCCAGGGCACCGGCACCAGCGCCAACGCTTCCGGCAAGTCGCTGATGAAGGTGGTGCCCAACGACGCCCTCCAGGCCCGCGTGTACCTGCCCAACCAGGCCATCGGCTTCGTGCAGCCCGGCCAGCGCGCCGACCTGCAGATCCAGGCCTTCGACGCCAGCGACTTCGGCACCGTGCCCGCCGTGGTGGAGCGGATCGGTACCGACGCCCTGCCCGCCGAGGAGCAGCAGCGGGTGCTCGGCACCGAGGCCACCGGCCTCTACTACCCGGCCGTGATGCGCCTCGAGCGCCAGACGATCGAACTGCCCAACAGCACCGCTCCGCTCCAGCCCGGCATGAGCCTCACCGCCAACGTGAAGCTGCGCGAGCGCCGCTTCATCAACATCTTCACCGGCTTCTTCGAAGACCAGCGCCGCAACCTCGAGCGGCTGCGCTGATGGCCGCCGGCGACGACCCCCGCCAGCACCCCTGGTGGCAGCACGTGCCGCCCGAGCGCCAGCTCGGCACCCTCTGGCGCCGCCGCCGCCGCCGGCTCTGGCAGGTGCTCAGCAGCCGCCGCAGCCAGCTGCTCCTGCTCCTGCTGCTGCTGCTCAGCGTCACGGCGGGCCTGGCGACCGCCGGGGCCGGTGGCATGAGTCTGGCCCTGCTGCTGCCGCTGCTGCTGTTGCCACCCCTCGCCGCCCTCAGCTACTGGCTCACCTGGCGGGAGTTTCACCGCTAACCGCCACCTCCCCGGCAGCCACCGGCTCGGGCTTGTTCCCCATCGCCGCGGGATCGAACCGGTTGATCTCACGCACCAGCCACACCGGCATGTGCTGCTCGCCGCCGGCGAAGGAGATCTTGCCGGGCGGATAGAAGGGCAGCACCGCCAGCAGGGCATTGATCGCCCCGGGCCGGCTCATGTCCGCCACCCGCTGGGCCAGCTGCCGCCGCAGGTTGCGGTCGGCGCTGCTCACCTCCACCCTGGCGAAACCGCTGGCCAGCAGGTTGCGGTAGAGCTCGCCGAAGCGGCTGCGGTAGAGCGGCTCCAGCTGATCGGCGCGGGCATCCAGCCACACCTGGGCCAGCTGCCGTCGCAGCCCCGCCAGCTGGCCGGCCACCTCGGCGTCGGCCGGGTCGATCACGTGCAGGTTGATCAGGCCGGCCATCCGGTTGAGGAAGGCCTCGTCTTGCATGAGCGCCAGCGCCGCTGCACCC
>JBIIJS010000194.1:0-4922 GCA_044233605.1 Cyanobium sp.
GTAATTGGCATGCTGCAACGGAGCCGCAAAGCCGCCGCACACCACATCTCCGAGCACATCGAAGATCACCACATCTGTATCTTCGAGCAGATGGTGCTCCTTGAGCAGCTTCACCGTCTGGCCGGTGACGTAGCCCCCGCAGCCGGTGCCGGCGGGCGGACCCCCGGCCTCAATGCACTGCACGCCATTGAAGCCTTCGAACATGTAGTCCTCGGGCCGCAGCTCCTCGGTATGGAAATCAACGGTCTCGAGGATGTCGATCACCGTGGGCACCATCTGCTTGGTGAGCGTGAAGGTGGAATCGTGCTTGGGATCGCAGCCGATCTGCAGCACCCGCTTGCCCAGCTTCGAGAAGGCCGCCGACAGATTGGAGCTGGTGGTGCTCTTGCCGATTCCGCCCTTTCCGTACACAGCGATCACCAGAGCTCCCTCCTCGATATTCAGGCCCGGATCCTGATGCACCTGCAGGCTGCCCTCGCCGTCCTCGCGTCGGGAGGCGGGCTGGCTGGCACTGTCTGCCAGGCCGGGGGGCTGAAGTGTGGTGGTCATGGACGGACCGGATCGTGACGGAAGGCACGGATCCATCCAAGAGCAGCGGCGCGCCGGCTGTGGACGGATCTCGCAAAGCGAAACATGTGGGTTTCGAAAGCGTCAGGGCGGCGGCTGGCCGTCCTCGTGGGCATCCTTCACCGTGAGTCGGCTGATCAGCACCCCCATCACCGCCGCCAGATAGAAAACACCGCTCACCGCGATCGCCACGCTGAGCATCTGGGCCGGGGGTGTGCGGGGGCTCACATCGCCGAAACCCGTGGTGGTGAGGGTGACGAAGGCGTAGTAGTTGAGGCGCACGAAGTTGAGGGCCCACACCGGCGACCCGGCACCCCCCTCTTCGAGCTGAACCTCGCTGAAACTGCCGGGCTCGATCGTTTCCAGCGCGCTGACCAGCAGGCCGCCCGTGAGGCCCAGCATCAGGTAACCGGCCACGGCACCGCGCAGCACCGAGGCATTCACCTTGCGCTCCTGTGCCAGCAGGAGAATCAACCGGGCGGCGCTCCAGGCGCTGAACAGGGCCCACAGCACCACCACCGGGATGCCGGAGCCCCGCAGTTGCAGGGGCGTCAGCAGCCAGAGCAGCCACACAGCGATCGCACTGCCGCCCAGCCAGGGGAACAGCCGCCGCGAGAGTGCCCCGATCGCCGGGTTCGGCCCAGGCCAGCCCAGCCCCCGGATCAGCACCCAGGCGAGGAGGGGATAGCCCAAGGCAACCAGCAGGCTCCAGGGCCGGGGCAGGGCCATGCCCATCATCAGGGCGAGACACACGACGAGCAGCCGGGAATAGAAGCGCGTCATCGGCAATCGCGGCGAAGGCACGCCCAGCTCCTGGGGGCGATCAGAGCCAGGCAATCTCCTCAGCCGGGTAGAGGTGGGCCGCGTGGATCGGCCGCTCCAGGGTGGCATCCACGCCGCTGAAGGTGATCAGCAAGCCGCCCGGGCGCCGCGGCAGGTCCGCGGCAGGATTGAGGTGGTGCACCAAGGTGAGTCGCTCCTGCAGCGGCAGGCCATCCGGCAGCTGCAGCGGCAGTCGATCGTGCCGCGGCAGGCCCTCTGAATCGGGACAGCGCCACACTGCCTGCACCCGCACATCGAAGATCGGGGCGCAGCGTTCGTTGTGAATCTCGATCAGCAGGGCGGGCCCATCGCCGAGCTGACGCACCTGCACCCGCTCCGCGAAGCGGATGCAGCGGGGTGTGCGGGAGAACCGGGCGAAGGCCAGGCCGGTGATCAGTGCCACCAGGATCAGACCGACCAGCGCCTCGAGCGTCATCACCACGTGCACCCAATGGCTCTGCGGGTACAGCGCCCCGTAGCCGATCGTGGCCATCGTCTCCACCGAAAAAAAGAAGGCCTGCAGCGGCAGGGCCATCTGGCTCGAAAGGCCGCCGATGCCATCGACATCCAGCAGGTAGAGAGCGGCGAACAGCAGGTGAATCAGCACATAGACCAGGCTCACCAGCAGCAGGAATCGCGCCCAGCTGGCCTCGATCAGCAGCAGATAGGGCTGGCGCCAGTCGGCCGGGGCCGCTCCCTGGTCGGCGGAGTCGTCACGGGCCATCGCTGCATCGCCGCGGAACACCGCCCCATGATCGGGGCGGCCGCCGCTCAGCGGCTCAAGTGGGCCTTGGCGTCGTACAGCGTTTCGGCGTCGATCACGGCGATGCCTCGCTCGCGGGCGAAGGTTTCGGTGTTGCGCTTCACCTTGCCGCGCACGAAGAAGGGGATCTTCTGCAGCTCAGCTTCACCATCGGCGCTCCAGCCGGGCTCGCCCGCCACAGCCGGGGCCTCCAGGGTGGCAGTGGCGGCCATGGCGGTGGCGGCGGCGGCCGCCGGGGCGGATCCCTCCCCATGCACCGGATCCGCGGTGGGCGCCATCGACGGCGCCCCATCGCCCAGATGGCTGCGGTGGCCATCCACGAACTCGAAGTCGTGGCGGAACATGCCGATCAGGTGCTCCTCCAGACCCATCATCAGCGGGTGCACCCAGGTGTCGAAGATCACATTCGCCCCCTCCCAGCCCATCTGGGGGGCGTAGCGAGCCGGCACGTCCTGCACGTGCAGCGGCGTGCTGATCACGGCACAGGCGATGCCCAGCCGCTTGGCGCTGTGGCGCTCCATCTGGGTGCCGAGCACCAGCTCCGGCGCCGCCTCGGCCATCGCCTTCTCCACCGCCAGGTAGTCGTCGCTGATCAGTGCTTCGAGGCCCAGCTCCTTGGCGGCGGCGCGCACCTCACGGGCCTGCTCGCGGCTGTAGGTGCCCAGGCCCACCACCTCGAAGCCCAGCTCGCGGCTGGCGATGCGGGCAGCGGCCAGGGCATGGGTGCCATCGCCGAAGATGAACACCCGCTTGCCGGTGAGGTAGGTGGAATCCACCGAGCGTGAATACCAGGGCAGGCGCGAGGCGCGCTCCCCCTCGCCCAGATCCGGCTCCGCCAGACCCAACAGGGCGCAGATCTCGCGCAGGAAGTCTTCGGTGGCACCGATGCCGATCGGCACCGTGCGCACGGTGGCCATGCCGAAGCTGCGCTCCAGCCAGCTGCACAGCGGCGCCGCCAGCTCCGGGTAGAGGCACACATTCGCATCGGCGTCGGGAATGCGCTGCAGATCGGCGGGCCTGGCACCCAGCGGCGCCACCACGGCCACGTCGATGCCGTGTTCGCCGAGCAGCCGGGTCACCTCGCGCACATCGTCGCGGCAGCGGAATCCCAGCAGGCTGGGGCCGAGCAGGTTCACCCGCGGCCGGCGCCCTTCGGCCCGCCAGCGCTGGGAATCGACCTTCGCGCTGCCCGGCGGCGGCACCTGCGCCTTCAGCAGCCCCCGCACCAGCTGGTAGAGGGTTTCGGCGGCGCCCCAGTTCTCCTTCTTTGAATAGGCCGGCAGTTCCAGATTCACCATCGGGATGCCACCCAGATCCATGCCGGCCGCCAGGGCACCGGGCTGGTCCTGGATCAGCTCGGCGGTGCAGCTCTCGCCCACCAGCAGGGCCTCGGGCCGGAAGCGTTCCACCGCCTCGGCGATCGAGCGCTTCACCAGCTCGGCGGTGTCACCGCCCAGGTCGCGGGCCTGGAAGGTGGTGTAGGTGACGGGCGGCCTGCGGTCGCGCCGCTCGATCATCGTGAACAGCAGATCGGCGTAGGTGTCGCCCTGGGGGGCATGCAGCACGTAGTGCACCCCCTCCATCGAGGTGGCGATGCGCATGGCGCCCACATGTGGGGGGCCTTCATAGGTCCAGAGGGTGAGTTCCATCGGGGGCTTCAGGCGAAGGAGAGGGCGGCGCGGCGGCGCAGGGAGCGGGCGAACAGTTCGGCCAGATCACCGGCCTGGTCGCAGCCGTGGATCGGACTGAACACCAGCTCGATCGACCACTTGGTGGCCAGGCCCTCGGCCTCCAGGGGATTGGCCAGGCCCAGGCCGCAGACCACCAGGTCGGGACGCTCGGCACGCACGCGCTCCAGCTGGCGCTCCACGTCCTGGCCCTCAGTAATGCGGACGCCGGCGGGCAGCAACGCCATCTCGGCCGCCATCAACTGGCGGTCGAGGTAGGGAACCCCCACCTCCACCAGATCCATGCCGCATTCGCGCACCAGGAAGCGGGCCAGGGGAATCTCCATCTGCGAATCGGGAAGCAGGAAGAGCCTGCGGCCCTCCAGCAGCCGCCGGTGCGGTTCGATCGCCACTCGACCGCGCTCCTCGATCGGATCGAGCACTCCCGCCACGGTGGCGGGATCGAGATCAAAGGCAGCGGCGGCTGCCTCCATCCAGCGGCGGCTGCCCTCCACACCAAAGGGGTAGGGGCTCTCAATCAGCCGTGCGCCGCGGCGCACCAGGGCGCGGGCGGTGGCGCTCAGAAACGGCTGGGCCAGCAACAGACGGGTGCCGGGTCCCACCGGCGGCAGCTCGGTGGAGCGCCGAGGCGGCAGGCTGCGTACCCGCTCGATGCCCATGCGCTGGAACAGGGCGATGAAGCGATCCTCCACCGCATCCGCCAGGGTGCCGACGATCAGCAGCTGCTCCTCATCGCTGGCTGGCATCAGCGGCAGCAGGGCCATCAGGGCCTGATCCTCCCCCTGGGTGAAGGTGGTCTCGATGCCGCTGCCGCTGTAGTTGAGCACCCGCACCCGGCCCGCCATGCGGGCGGTGAGACGCTCGGCGGCGCGGGCCAGGTCGAGCTTGATCACCTCGCTGGGGCAGCTGCCCACCAGGAACAGGGTACGGATCTCGGGACGGCGCTCCAGCAGATCGGCCACCAGCCGGTCGAGCTCATCATTGGCATCAGCCAGGCCCGCCAGATCGCGCTCACCGAGGATGGCGGTGCCGAAACGCGGCTCCGCGAAGATCATCACGCCGGCGGCGCTCTGGATCAGGTG
>JBIIJS010000195.1:0-4919 GCA_044233605.1 Cyanobium sp.
CGCCCTGCGCTGGGGTGGAGCAGGCCGCTGAGCATCTTGAGCGTGGTGGTCTTGCCGGCGCCGTTGGGCCCGAGAAAGCCCACCATCTCGCCGGCCTCCACCGTGAAGCTCACCTGCCTCACCGCCTCCACGGCGCGGCTGCGGCGGCGGATCAGATGGCGCAGCGTGCCCGCCAGGCCCGGTTGCTTGTCGGCGATGCGGAAGGTTTTGCCGAGGGCCTCGCAGCGGATGATCGGCATGGGATTGACCGTAGCAAGGGGGGCCTGCCGCCCGCCGGGCCTGATCCAGCGCTGCCGGGAGGAGCTGCAGGCCCGCCACTACGCCCGCCGCACGGTGGACACGAACGAGCAGTGGCTGCGGCGCTTCTTGCGTTTTCACCAGAGGCGTCATCCGCGGCAGATGGGCAGCGCGGAGGTGAATGCCTTTCTCACTCACCTGGCGGTGGAGGGCCAGGTGAGCGCCTCCACCCAGAACCAGGCCTTATCGGCGCTGCTGTTTCTGTACCGGGAGCTGCTGGAGCGGGATCTGGATCGGAAGGGGGTGGTGCGAGCACGCAAGCCTCGACGCTTGCCGGTGGTGCTGACAGAAGAGGAGGAGGATGTCGCGGCGTATTTGGGGACTGCCCTGCAGGATGGCGAGTCTCAATCGCGCGTGATGCAGGTCTTGGCGGAGAGAGACCGTAAAAGTCTTTATCCCCCCCGGCAATCCTGAACTGGCAGCAGTATTGAAGTGATTGCGGCGCTGGGGTTGCAATTCCATGTCAGCGCTACCGACAAGGCGAAGCTGGCTGGCTAACCGGACCTCGGCGCCGTTTGCGTTGACGTTTCTCGCGCCCCTAGCCTTCTGATCAGTGCTGGCTCGGCGGTGCCGTTTCTGCAGATACGCCAGCCGGTCGACCCATGACGACAACCACCGCCACGCTTGCTGCCTTGCGCTCCGGCCAGTTGAAGGGCGTCACGCGGCTTGATCTTGCCTGTGATCTTCAGGAATTTCCACGGGAGATCTTCGCGTTAGCCGACACGCTTGAGGTTCTGAATCTCTCGGGGAATGCGTTGGCCACGCTTCCGGACGACTTATCGCGGCTGAGCAAGTTAAGGGTATTGTTCTGCTCGGAAAATCGCTTTACCCGGCTTCCTGAGGTCCTGTCCTCGTGCGTAAACCTGGAGATGGTCGGGTTTAAGTCGAACAGCATTCGTGAGGTGCCGGCAGCTGCTATTTCTGCTGGCTTGCGCTGGTTGATCCTTACGGATAATCAGATTGCGGTACTTCCCAACTCCATGGGTAACTGCACGCGCCTGCAAAAACTGATGTTGGCCGGCAATCAACTCGCCGATTTGCCGGAGGCGATGCGCGGCTGTGTCGGTCTTGAGCTGTTGCGCATTTCTGCCAACCGGTTCCAGTCTTTGCCGGAGTGGCTGTTGAAACTACCCCGGCTGACCTGGTTGGCGTTCGGCGGAAATCCAGTGTCCGCTACGCCTGGATTAGCGAGTCGAACTGTGCCTCACATTCAGTGGGCGGATCTCGTGTTGGCTCAAAAACTCGGTGAAGGAGCCTCGGGAGTCATCCACAAAGCTCACTGGCAACCGTCGCCGCAGGAAGCCGGGCAGCCCGTGGCGGTGAAACTGTTCAAGGGGTCGGTCACCAGTGACGGGTTCCCTGCAGAAGAAATGGCGGCCTGTCTGGCTGCGGGTAATCACGCCCACTTGATCGGGGTCATGGGTGTACTCACGGGGCACCCAGCCGGCACCCATGGCTTGGTGATGCCGTGGGTCGACCCGGAGTTTCGCAGTCTCGCGGGCCCGCCCAGTCTCGCGACGTGCACGAGGGATGTTTATGGGGTCGATCAGCATTTCTCCTTGCCTATGGTGCTGGATCTGGCCAGGGGCCTGGCCGCTGTGGGCGAGCATCTACATGCTCGCGGCATTTCGCACGGCGACTTTTATGCGCATAACGTGCTTTACCGCCCTGATGGCGGCTGCTATCTGGGGGATTTTGGTG
This sequence comes from Cyanobium sp., assembly GCA_044233605.1. GTDB lineage: Bacteria > Cyanobacteriota > Cyanobacteriia > PCC-6307 > Cyanobiaceae > Cyanobium. Next base: position 1,999 of record JBIIJS010000195.1, read on the forward strand.
CGGCCTCCTTTTACACCCCTCAGGCAAGTGGAGGCGCTCATCCATTTGAGGCGTTGGAGGTGCGCGCCTTTGGCTGTTTGCTTGGCGAGTTACTGGAGTACACGGAAGCCGAAGTGGATGGGCGCCTCGCTTCGTTAAAAGCGCTGCAACTCCGTTGTATGGCGCCAGAGCCGGCGAGCCGGCCACCGTTTGCTGAGCTGGTTGCGATGCTGGAATCCTTCCGACCATAGGAACGCGGAACAGGCTGGGATGCCTTCGCGTGCGGCCCGATCCCTTGATGGAATCGCAGGGGGGCGATGCCCAGCAATCCATGTGCGGTGCTTGTCAGGACCCTCCCGGCACGTTCAGAGGGATCGTCCGTCCAGCACCGCCACGCAGCGCCCGCACAGCGTGGGGTGATGGGCATGCTCGCCTATGTCGCTTTCGTAGTGCCAGCAGCGCTCGCACTTCTTGCCCTCAGCGCGCGCCACCAGCAATCTCAGACCCACTTCCTCGGCCTGCGCCAGCGCCTGTTCGGGAGGCTCGCCGCCGATCCGAAGCTCCGACACCAGCAACCAGTCGGCGAGATTGTCGACCTCGGGGCGGGCGCTGGCGGCCAGCACGGTTTGGAGATTGTGCAGCGAGAAGGAGGCATCCGGCTCACCAGGAGCAAGCTGGATCCGCACCTCGAGAGAAGAGCCAATGCCATCGGCCTGGGGATGCGTGCTGTCCACTTGCTTTCTTCGGCATGATTCGAGAAGGCGATTGACGCTTGGGCGCAGGACATCGCGGACATTCCTGATGGCCGTTCTTTCATCCGGGCTGAGCAGGTTCAGCCAATCGCTGTCTGCCCTGGGCCAGCCGCTCTCGAACACGGATTTCTCAGCCACCGGATAGGGCAGGTTCTGCCAGATGTCTTCAGCCATGTGGCACAGCACCGGTGCAATCAGGCCCGCAAGTCGCTCCACTACGAGGCTCAGCACCGTCTGGCAGCTGCGGCGGCGGAATTCGCCGGCACCGCTCACATAGAGCCGGTCCTTGGCGATGTCGAAATAGAAATTCGACAGGTCCACCACGCAGAAGTTCTGCAGCGCCTGGAAGAAGCGGTAAAACTCATGGCGATCGAAGTCGGCGCTCACCGTTTCGATCAGTTCGGCAGTGCGGCTGAGCATCCAGCGATCCAGCAGTGGCAGCTCGGCGATCGGCACCGCATCCCCGCCCTCCGCGGCTGGGCGTGGGTCGAAGTCGTGCAGGTTGCCAAGCAGGTAGCGGGCCGTGTTGCGCACCTTGCGGTACACATCGGCCAGCTGCTTCACGATGCCCGGGCCGAGGGGCACATCGGCGGAATAATCCACCGAGCTCACCCAGAGGCGCAGCACATCCGCCCCGTAGGCCGGATCCTGCTTCTCGTTTTTGCCGCCCTCCACCAGCACCGTCGGATCCACCACATTGCCGAGCGATTTGCTCATTTTCCGCCCCTTCTCATCGAGGGTGAAGCCGTGGGTGAGCACCCGCTTGTAGGGGGCATGTCCGTTCACGGCCACCGAGGTGAGCAGGCTGCTCTGGAACCAGCCGCGGTGCTGGTCGGAGCCCTCGAGGTAGAGGTCGGCGGGGTAATTCAGCGGGGTCTCACCGGTGTCGCCGGTGTTGCCGCCCAGCCCCCCCAGCACCCCCGCCCACGACGAGCCCGAGTCGAACCAGACGTCCATCGTGTCGGTGCCTTTGCGCCACTGGGCCGCCTGGCTGGCGCGGGCGGGGGGCAGCAGATCGGCTTCCTCCCGTTCCCACCACACATCGGAGCCGTGCTCGCGGATCAGGGCTTCCACATGGGCCAGGCTTTCGGCGTCGAGCAGCACCTCGCCGCTGGTGCGGTGATAAAAAACCGGGATCGGCACCCCCCAGGTGCGCTGGCGCGAGATGCACCAGTCGCCCCGCTCGCGCACCATTGCCTCGATCCGGTTGCGGCCGCTGGCCGGCAGCCAATCCACCGCCGCGATCGCCTCCAGCGCCTGTTCGCGGAAGCCCTCCACCGAGGCGAACCACTGCTCGGTGGCGCGGAAGATCGTGGGTTTCCTGGTGCGCCAGTCGTAGGGATAGCGGTGCTCGTAGCGCTGTTCGGCCAGCAGGGCGCCGGCCTCCTTCAGGGCCGCGATGATCGCCGGGTTGGCGTCCTTGAGCACATTCAGCCCCGCGAACGGCCCCGCCTCCGCGGTGAGGGTGCCGGCCTCGTCCACCGGGCAGAGCACCGCCAGGCCGTACTTGCGGCCGGTGGCGAAGTCGTCGACGCCATGGCCCGGCGCGGTGTGCACCAGACCCGTTCCGGATTCGGTGGTGATGTAGTCGCCGCCGAGCACCACCGGCGCCGTGCGCCCGTAGAGCGGATGGCGGTAGACGATGCCCTCCAGCTCGCTGCCCTTCACCGTCAGCAGCGGCTCGAGCGCCAGGCCGAGGCTGGTGCGCAGGCTCTCCACCAGCTCGGCAGCCACCACCAGGTGGCCGCTGCCATCGCCGCGGCGGCAGATCGCGTAGTCGAGCGCCCCGTTCACCGACACCGCCAGGTTGGCGGGCAGGGTCCAGGGGGTGGTGGTCCAGATCGCCACCGCCAGGCCTTCCACTGCCGCGGCGGCGCCACTGCCGTTGAGCTTGGCGCGCAGAGCCTCCGGTAGTTCCACCACCGGGAAGGCCACATACACGCTGGGCGAGGTGTGGCCGTCGGGGTACTCCAGCTCGGCCTCCGCCAGCGCTGTGCGCGAGCTGGGGCTCCAGTGCACTGGCTTGAGGCCCCGATAGATGTGGCCGGCCAGCACCATGCGGCCGAACACCTGAATCTGGGCCGCCTCGTAGGCCTTGTCGAGGGTGAGGTAGGGGCGCTCCCAGTCACCCCAGATACCCCAGCGGCGGAAGCCCGCCTTCTGCAGCTCCACCTGCTCCAGCGCATAGGC
>JBIIJS010000196.1:0-4875 GCA_044233605.1 Cyanobium sp.
TCCTCCGATAAACCCTATGAGTGAGTGGCCCTGGCTGCTGCCTGGGCCGAGAAGAAGCTGCGGATTCGTTGCGGAGGGGAACCCCACTCAGGCTGCCTGGGGGCGGCCGTCGTCCTCGGTGCCGCTGGCGGAGGCATCCTCCATGGTGCGGGCATCAAGGCAGAGCACCTTGCGCAGCTGGGCGTAATTGGCCGCGAGCGCCTGGCGACCCTCCTGCTGGGCTCCGTACTCGGCCCGCTGCAGCACATGGTGCAGGTGGGTGAGCAGGTAGGTGCTGATCACTGCCGACACCAGCACGTCGCTGGGTTCAGCGGTGCGCCGCCGCTTGCCGGCGCGGCTGCGGGTGGAGGCGCCTGCCGATGCGGGACGGGCGGAGCTGGCGCTGGGGGTGCTGCGGGCCATGGGGGAACGCGGCCTGGGGCCGGCGGAGTGGACGAAAGCGGAGAGGGGAGGGGGGTCGCACTGCCCGTTCGGATCGGGCGGATGGGGACAGGAGATCTGACATGAACTCTAGACATGGATACTACCCGTGCAGATCTCTGTACACTTTTCGGTATCCCGAAGCATCCCTGCGCACGTCTGCGCATCCGTGCCCTCTCACCAGGCCCGTGCCCACCCGTCAGACCTCTTCCAGCGGGCGGCCCAAATCGCCCCGCATCCAGGTTGTGCTGCCCGAGGAGCTCTGTGCACGGTTGGCGAGCCTGGCGGAGGCCGAATCCCGTACCGTCAGCAATATGGCCAGGGTGCTCATCCAGCAGGGCATCGAGCGTCTCGAAAGCCAGCGGCTCGAAGGCCGGCGCCGCCCCCCTGCCCCGGAGCTCGGCGCCGGGTCGGTCTCCCGCACGGACCGTTTCCGCGCGGTTCTGGAGCTCCAGGAACAGGCGGCGCCCAGGCGTCTGCGGGGGGCGCCCCGCCGCTTGCGGTTGCGCCGGCCAGCCGGCTGAAGCTTCGGCGGCAGGGCATGGCCGCCCTGCCCCGCTCAGGCGGGCAGGGCGCAGACCCCCAGCACCGCTGCTCGCCGTGCCCCGGTGACTGAGGGCAGCGATCCGGGCTGCCCGATCCTGTGCCACCAGGCCAGCAGGGCAAAGGCCAGGGCCTCCCGCTGGGCATCGTCGATGCCCAGCTCCGCCAGGTGCCGCACCGTGATGCCGTGGCAGCGGCGGCGCAGTTGCTCCATCAGGAAGCGGTTGCGGGCGCCGCCGCCGGCCACCAGCAGCTCCACGGGGCGCACGCCATGGGCCAGGTCCTGGGCCACAACGGCGGCACTGAAGGCCGTGAGGGTGGCGAGGGCGTCGGCTGGATTCGCCGGTAGCTCAGCCAGCCTGGCCTCCAGATCGGCGCAGCCGAACAGTTCCCGGCCCGTGGATTTGGGCGGAGGCTGGCGGAAGTAAGACTCGTTCAGCCAGGCGCTGATGCGGCTCTCATCCACCTGTCCGCGGCTGGCCCAGGCGCCGCCTTCATCGCAGCTCTCGCGGCCCTCGCTGAAGCGGCTCACGGCCAGATCCAGCAAGGTGTTGGCAGGACCGCAGTCCCAGCCCAGCACGGGGCGCCGGCGCCCCGGCCCGGAGGCGGGGGGAAGCAAGGTGAGGTTGGCGATGCCACCGAGGTTGAGCACGGCCCGCCAGCCACCCGTGCGGCCCAGCAGGGCCTCATCGGCGGGGGGCACCAGCGGCGCACCCTGGCCGCCGAGGGCCAGATCGGCGCTGCGGAAGTCAAAGACCACCGGCCGCTCCAGCAGGGCGGCCAGCAGCGGAGCCTGCAGCATCTGCCAGCTGGAGCCGCGCTGACCAGGCTGCGGTGGCCGGTGCCAGATGGTCTGGCCGTGGCAACCGACCAGGATCGCCCGGCCGTCGGGATCGCAGCCGCGGGCGGCGGCGGCCTGGGCCTCGGTGACCGCCTCCGCCAGATCCAGCAGTTCCCCGGCCGGCAGGGCCTTGCCCTGCCCCACCGCCACCAGCCGCTCCCGCAGCTGGGACGGGTAGGGGTGGGCGTGGCTGGCCAGCAGCCGCCAGCGCGGCCGCCGCGGCGGTCCTCGGAATTCCGCCAGCACCGCATCGATCCCGTCGGCACTGGTGCCGCTCATCAGCCCGAGCACCTTCATCGCCCGCCCCCGCGATGGCTGCAGGCGGGGCTCACAGGGAGGCCAGGTTCTCGAGGGCTTCGCTGCTGCCGATCACCACCAGCAGCTCATCGGCCCCGAGCACATGGGAGGCGGGCGGATTGACGGTGACCTTGCGTTCGGGCCCTGCGGCCAGAACGTTCACCTTGTGGTTTTTGCGCAGGTTGAGATCGTGAAGGGTCTTGCCCACGAAGGAGGCCGGCACTTTGATCTCACCGATGCTGTTGCGGTCGTCGAGGCGCAGCCGCTCCAGCAGATTCGGGCGCACCAGCTCCAGGCCCAGCCTGGTGCCCTGCATCTTCGAAGGAAAGACCACCCGGTCGGCCCCCACCCGGCGCAGCATTTTTTCATGCAGGTCGCTGGTGGCCCGGGAGATCACCTGCTTCACCAGGCTGCCCTCGGCGTCCTTGACGATCAGGGTGGCGGTGATGCTGGCCTCGATCGGCTCGCTGATGGCGATCACCACCGTGCCCACGTCGAGAGCGCCAGCGGCTCGCAGTGCCTCCTCATCGGTGCAGTCGACCACGCGGCATTCGATCGCCGGTTCCATCTGGCGCAGCTCATCGATCGCCCGCTGGCTGCTGTCAATCGCCAGCACTTCCTGGCCCGCCCGCAGCAGCTCGCGGCAGACGGCGCTTCCGAAGCGGCCGACGCCGATCACGCAGAAGCTCTTCGCCACCGCCTCCGCGCCGCCCTGCCATTGCCACCACTGGTTCATCGTTGTCTCGCTGGGTTCATCTCGCTGGGTTGAGCCGATGGAGCTCAAGGTTGTCAGGCGGTGTCAGATGTAGAGCTCTTCGCGCGGGTAGCCGACCCTGGTCTGGGGGCGGTGGCCGTAGATGGCTGACAGCATCAGCAGAATCCCGATTCTGCCCACGAACATGCCCACCATCAGCACCAGCTGTCCCCAGCGGTTGAGCTGGGCGGTGACGCCCACGTCGAGGCCGACGGTGCCGAAGGCCGAGACGCAGGTGAACAGCTTCTCCAGGAAAGTGAAAGCCTCGCTGCCCGGCGTGCCCGCGGTGGTGTCGCCCAGGCCGAGCAGCAGCGCCATCAGCACCACGAACAGGGCCGAAGCCATGGCTACGCCGATCGCCCGCAGAACCACCTTCGCAGGCAACTCGCGGTTGCGCACCACCACCACCTCCTCGTCCCGCAGGGTGGAGCGCGTGGCCGCCATCAGGGCAGCGAAGGTGGTGGTCTTGATGCCGCCGCCGGTGCCGCCGGGGCTGGCACCGATGAACATCAGCACGATCATCAGCAGCAGGCCGGCGTCGGAGATCGTGTTAATGGTGAGCGGCACGGTGTTGAATCCGGCCGTGCGGCAGGTGATCGACTGGAACAGCGTCACCTGCAGCTTGTCCCAGAGGCTGAGCTTCTGGATCATCCCCTCGGTGGCGAAGTGCTCGGTGAACAGCAGGCCGATCGCGCCCACCAGGATCAGGACGATCGTGGTGCGCACCACCAGGCGGGTATGCAGGCTCAGCCGGCGGATGCGGCCCAGCCGGAAACGGTTCACCCACAGGTCGTTGGCGACGCGCCAGCCGATGCCACCGATCACGATCAGCGCGCCGATCACCCCGTTCACCCAGGGGTTGCCGCGGTAGGCGACGAGATTGTCGCTCCACAGGCCGAAGCCGGCGTTGTTGTAGGCGCTGACGCAGTGGAACAGGGCCGCCCACAGCCTGCGGCCCGGCTGGGGGATGTCGGCGAAACCGAAGACGTAGAGCACCAGTGTGCCCAGGCCGATCACCACCGCCGCGATCAGCAGGATCTGGTTGAAGGTGGGGCCGATGCCGCCGACGCCGAACTCGTCGAGGGCGCGGCCCCGATCGAGGCGCTTGCGCAGGCCTGAGCGGCCCTGCACGAAGCCCTGCAGGAAGGTGGTGACCGCCATCAGCCCCAGCCCGCCGGTGAGGATCAGGGCGGCCAGGAAGCCCTGGCCGAGGGGGGTGAGGTCGCGGCTGACATCAATGATGCTTAGACCGGTCACCGTGATCGCTGAGGTGACCGTGAACAGTGCCTGCCAGAGCCCCACTTCGTCGGTGGAGCAGAGTGGGGAGGCCATCAGCACTGTGCCGGCGGTGATCACCAACAGGCCGGTGACCACCGTGAACTGGGGCACCGTGAACCGGTGCCGCCAGTGCTTCGTGCCACTTGCCCGGGAGGGTTCCATGCCGCGTTCAGCGGCGGCTCACTTGTTGGGTTGCGGGGTCATCCGCAGGTAGGGACGGATCTCGGTGACGCCCTTGGGAAACTTCGTCCGGGCTTCGTCGGTGGGGATGGAGGGCACGACGACGCAGTCTTCGCCGTCCTTCCAGTTGACGGGGGTGGCCACCTGATGGTGGTCGGTGAGCTGCAGCGAGTCGATCACGCGCAGGATCTCGTCGAAGTTGCGGCCGGTGCTGGCCGGATAGGTGATCTGGAGCCTCAGCTTCTTGCTGGGATCGATGATGAACACCGAGCGCACGGTGAGGTTGTTGAGCGCGTTGGGGTGGATCATCCCGTAGAGATCGCTCACTTTCTTGTCGGCATCGGCCAGGATTGGGTAGTCGACCGTGGTGCTCTGGGTTTCATTGATGTCGCCGATCCAACCCTTGTGGCTTTCGGCCGAATCCACGCTGAGGGCGATCGTTTTGACATTGCGCTTCTCCCATTCGGGCCGTAGGCGCGCCACCTCCCCAAGCTCGGTGGTGCACACCGGTGTGTAGTCGGCGGGGTGCGAGAACAGCACGACCCAGGAGTCGCCGGCGAAG
>JBIIJS010000197.1:0-4837 GCA_044233605.1 Cyanobium sp.
TTCGGAATGACCTGGCCGTTGAAATATTTCCAGAGGTAACAGTTCAATCTTGTTTGGACAGGCCGTTTGTGCGCTGGGCAATGCGCGACTTGCTCCCACTGGTTAAAGATAAGGAGTGGATTGAAGTCTAATTACTTAAGTCCGTGAATCGCTATACTCGGCATTGATTGGGCATCACATAAATTTATAGCTTTGCTGCCACACATGGTTTTGTTTCATATTCACTGACATCCAGCAGGCCCTTCGAGTGGACAAGCCGCCGGCGAGTTACACCTGTCGATTAGAAATGTCAGCCTGCCACTCAAGGGCAGCGTTCGCCAATGACATCAGCAACCTGATCGTGCTGCGTGTCTTGAGCAGACCGTACTGCGAGGCAGACCAGGAACACCAGACGCTCATCATCCAGCCGGTCATCCAGCCGGTTCTCCTTATCGATGCGGCGTGACCAGCAGCCGGCCAGGTTTTCCCGCAGGGGCTCGGGTTTGCCGATGCCAGCGAAGGGATCGCTCAGGCAGGTATGGACCGGTTGGTTGATGCGTCGCAGCTGCCGGCGGTCCAGGCCAGCCGTTCAATCGCCGGCATCGGCCGGATCCGGATCGATCAGCCCATCGGAGAGGAGCTACCCCACGCCCGGCCTGCTCCAGCGACCGCTGCAGATGGGCCGCCTGAGCCCTCCCTACCCTGATCCCATGACGGGCACCGACCCCCGCTGGCCCTGCTGGTGCTGGGGCGTGGTGTGCAGCTGACCCAGGCGCGGGAGCCCAGCGAACTGGAGCACCAGGGCATCGCCCACATCGTGGGCTCCCGTGATGCCACCCGTCTGGCCTTTCAGAATGGCCTGATCGCCGATGGCGAAACCTGGATGGCGATGATCCGCTCCCGCCACCAGTCGTCCCACACTTACAACCTCGAGCAGGCCCAGGCGATCGCCCGCGACGTGATCGCTCGCTTCCCTCCGGCCTTCTGCGCCCTTCGCGAGCAGTTCGCCGCCCTGGCGGCCGCCTCGCCATGACCAGCACCTCCCCCACGCAGACGCCCCAGCGCTATGGCCTGCCCCTGCGGGAGCACATCGCCCGGGTGGGGGAGCTGCTCTATGAACGCGAGCCGCTTCGCGCAGGCTCTCCCTGAGGGCGCGCTGCCACCGTTTCGGGCATCAGTCGGCCAACTTTTCCTGCATTCCAAGGCCTACATATTCAGCATTGGAGTTCCGATATCTGCTGCATTGGCTGCTGCCGCATGGCCTCCGGCTACCGCCCCCGCATCGCCGACGCCGAGCTGCGCGCCTGCCTGGGCTCCGCCGGAGCGGTGCTGCTGGATGTGGACATCGCCGCCCTGGCCGGCGGGGGAACCGCCCAGCTGCGTCGATCCGGGGTTGGCGGTGGCGGCCCTCGGCGGCAGTCCTGATCGCCTGCTCAAGGATCTGGAGTGGCTGGGGTCGCTGTTCGACTCGCTGGTGATTCGCGATCTGCGGGTGCTGGCCCAGGCGCTCGATGGCGAGGTGTACCACTACCGCGACCAGTACGGCGTGGAGGTGGACGCGATCGTGCAGCTGCGCGATGGCCGCTGGGGCGCGATCGAGATCAGGCTCGGCCCGGGCCAGGGGCGCTGGGACCTTGAGCAGGCAGGAGGCAAAGCCCGGCCACCCGCGTCAAACGGGCCTCGTGAGCGCCATCTCTCGCCCCTCCAGCGATACCCACGTCGTTGACGAGCCCCTGCTACGCACGATCGCGGCTGAGATCCAGGCGGCCATTCCCGGTGCCGAGGTGCGCCTCTTCGGCTCCCGCGCCCGCGGAACCGCTCGCCCCGGCTCGGATCTCGACCTGCTGGTGACAGTGGCCCATAGCCACGGCCAGAACTCCATGACCGGTGATCTGCTCGATTTCTTCACCTCGCTGATCCCATGAACGAGACGGCAACCCGCGCCGAACTCATCGATCCGCATTCGCCGTGAGTTTCCGATTGCCCCCGGGCGCATTGAAGGGGGCGGCCGCCGAGGCAAATTCCTCAGCGAAGGCGTGGGCCAGGCCAAGGCCTACGCCGGCAAGCTCCAATTGCGCTTCACCTACGCCAGCAAAGGCCTCGGTTTGTACGCCATCAACATGGCCACCGGCACCGGCAAAACATCCATTGCCTTCCTGATCATCTGGATGCTGTTTGCCGCTCTGGTGGAGATCCGGCGGGTGGCCCAGGCATGGGATCGATCGATTGCCGGGTGGCGAGAGTCTGGAAAACCTCCTGAATCCCTGAGATGGGCACTGCCACCGTGATCGGCATCGACGTGGGCGGCTCCCGCAAGGGCTTCCACGCCGTGGCGCTCGCCGCTGGCGCCTACGCCGGCCAGCTGGCCACCACCGAGGTGCAGGATCTCGCCCATTGGTGTCGCGTCGAGATCGGTGCCCGGCTGATCGCCATCGATGCCCCCTGCCGCTGGAGCGCCGATGGCCGCGCCCGTCCCTGCGAGCGCGAGCTCAACGCTGCCGGCATCCGCTGCTTCGCTTCCCCCAGCCGCCAAGCGGCCCTCAGCCACCCCAGCAACTACTACGGCTGGATGCTGCAGGGCGAAGCGCTCTACCAGCAGCTCGAGGCCAGCCATCCGCTGCTCGCCGCCCTGCCGCCGGCGGGCCATTTGCCCGATGCTCCGGCCTGCTTTGAAACCTTTCCCCACGCCATCACCTGGCAGCTGCGCGGCGGTGGGGCCAGCGCCGCCCACAAGCGCAGCCAGCGCGCCCAGCTGCTGCGGCAGGGCGGCATCGACCCGGCGCCACTCACCAGCATCGATCTGATCGATGCCGCCCTCTGCGCCCTCGCCGCCCACCACCTGGCCAGCGGCCGTCCCTGCCGGGCCTACGGCGAGGCGGGGTCGGGGTTGATCGTGGTGCCGCAATCAACACCATCAAGGGACTGGAAACAATGCCGCGGCTCTCCATGAGCTGCCCCGGCAAATCGGCCGCCCGTTTGGCCGCTTGCCCCCGTGTCTCGATCAACCCACGCTCGTGGTTCGGGCTCCGCCGGGTTGAGCCGCCAGCAGGGCGGCCAGGATCAGGCCTGCCCCCAGCAGGGTGCGGCTACCGATCTGCTCGCCCAGCAGCAGATGGGCACTGGCCAGGGCCACCAGCACCACCGCATTGCCCCACAGGGCCACGGTGATCGCGCCCAGGCCGCGGTAACTGGCCAGCAGCATCAGTTCGCCGCCCACGCTGATGCCGCCGGTGTATACCAGCAGCACCCCCATCAGCCACCACCAGCGCAGGTGCAGAAACTGGGCCGGCCCGAATACCAGCAGGGTCACGGCGCCGAACACCAGGGCCGCGATCAGGCTCGACAGGCCGATGGTGAGCCCCATCCCCCAGCCCTTGTCCGCCACCATCCGGTTGAACACCCCGGCTGCGGCGAAGGCCGCCACGCTCAGCAGCGCCCAGGCGATGCCAACGGGGTCGAGACCTGCGCCGGAGCCCGGCGCGGCCGGGTCCATGCTGCGGCTGATCAGCAGCCCGGCGGGCAGCAGGGTGAGGGTGAGCCCGAAGCGAGGTGGCAGCGGTTCGCGCAGCAGCACCTTCGCGAGGAACGCAGTGGCCGGCAGGGTGAGGGTGAACAGCAGCGTCTGGCTGGCGACCGACAGGCGTTGCAGGGCCATGAAATAGCCGATCGGGCCCAGCAGAAAGCCCAGGGCCGCGCGGCTGATCAGCAGCCGGTGGTCGGCGGCGCTGAACTCCGGCAGCTGGCGCCGCACGCTGCCGCGATCCAGCAGCAGCATCACCAGGCCGGTGGCCAGGCTGGCGAAGAAGAACACATTGCTGAAGCTGATCGGATCCTCGGCGCCAGCCGTGCGCAGCAGCGTGGCGGCGCCGCGTTCCTGCAGCCACTTGAGCACGCTGGCATCGCAGCCGCGGATCAGCACATAGCCCAGCAGCGCCAGAGGCGCCAGGGCGCCGGGGCTCCAGCCTGGCCGCTCGTCGGGCTGGTCGATGCCAGTGGAGAAGCGATTCACGTTGCACCGCCGGGGACCGCGACAATTCTGCGCAGTGCCTGTCTGCCTGCTGCGGCCCATGGAGCGGCGTCCCTCGCCCGACCGGCTGGTGATCGGCATCGGCAATCCCCTGCGCGGCGACGACGGCGTGGGGGCCCGGCTGGCCGAGGAGGCCGGTGGGCGCAGCGTGCAGCAGCTCACCCCCGAGCTGGCCGAGGAGCTGGCGCGCCTGGAGGCGGTGCTGTTCATTGATGCCTGGCTGGCACCGGCCGGGGCGCGCCCTGAGCTGCGGGAGCTCATCCCTTCCGGCGCGGCGGCCGAGAGCCACCGGCTGGAGCCGGTGCAGCTGCTGGCGGTGTGCGAGGTGCTCTACGGCCGCCGCCCGCGGGGCCATCTGCTGCGGGTGCCCGCTTTTGCCTTTGGCCACGGCACGATTCTCAGCGCTGAGCTCCGTGAAGGCCTGCCGGGGGCACGCGCGTTGTTGCAGAAATGGCGGAGCCGTCATGCATGAACTCAGCCTGATGGAGGAGGTGCGGCGGCTGGCGCTGGCGGCGGCGGCGGCCGAGGGTGCCACGGCCATCCAGTCGATCGTGCTGCGGGTAGGGGAGCAGGCGGGGGTGGAGCTGGAGGCGCTCCGTTTCGCTTTCCCGGTGGTGATGGCCGGCACGATCGCCGCCAACGCCAAGCTGCGCATCACGCTGGTGCCGGCCATGGCCCGTTGCACTCCCTGCGGGCGGCGCTTTGCCTGCGCCGATGGGTTGGCGGAGTGCCCGCACTGCGGCGCGATCAGCCGCCAGCTGCTGAGCGGCCGGGAGCTGGAGCTGGCCTCGCTGGAGCTGGTGCTGCCGGAGCGGGAGGCTCAGGGTTGAG
>JBIIJS010000198.1:0-4828 GCA_044233605.1 Cyanobium sp.
TACGGCGGCGCCAGTGCGCCCAGCCCGGACCCGAGGGCCTCACCTGGCGCACGAAATGCTCCAGCACCGCCGCGCTCTCGGGCGGGGTGGCCAGCATCACCAGAATCCACAGCACCGCTGTGATCGCCGTGGTGGCCAGCAAGCGCAGGCCGTAGTCATCGATGCGCAGCAGCGGCACCACCGAGGTGGAGAAGCCCACCAGAAAGCCCCCCAGCATCGCCGCCAGCTCAGCGGCGGCATTGATCCGCCACCAGAACCAGCGCAGCACCAGCACCACCCCCGGGCCGGTGCCGATGGCGATCACCAGTCGGAACACCGTGCCGATGTTGTTGCTGAGCAGGGCTGTGAGCACCCCTAAGGCCACCAGCAGCACGGAGGCCAGCTGACCCACCAGCAACAGCTCCTGCTGGCCGGCGGCGGGGCGCATGAAGCGCTGATACAGGTCGTGGGTGAGATAACTGGCACCCCAGTTCACCGCTGTGCTCACGGTGCTCATGAAGGCAGCCACCAGCGACACCACCACCAGCCCCAGGGCCACAGGCGGCAGCAGCTTCACCGCCAGCAGCGGATAACTCTGCTCCCAGTCGGTGGAGTCGGGCAGCAGCACCACCGCCGCCAGGGCCACCAGGATCCAGGGCCAGCTGCGCAGCAGATAATTGACCGCCAGGAACACCCAGCTGGCGATACGGGCCTGGCGCTCGTCGCGGGTGGCCAGCAGCCTCTGGATGAACTCACCGCCGCCGTCGCTGCGGCGGAAACTCCACCACTGCAGGGCGATGTAGGCGCTGAAGGTGGCCACCGAGATGCCGGCCCCATCGATCCAGCGCAACTGACCACCCTGCAGCTGCCAGGGCACCAGGGAGAGCAACTCCGGCCGGTTCAGCTCCCGCAGGCTGGTGAGCATCGCGTCCATGCCGCCGGCGGCCTGGACGGCAAACACCGCCACCGCCATCGCCCCAACGAGGGCCAGTACCAGCTGCAGCATGTCGGTGACCACCACGGCCCAGAGGCCGCCGGCGGCGGTGTAGATCAGCACCAGCACCCCCACGATCGCCAGCAGCTGCAGTCGCGCCCGGGGGGGGTGGTGCCAGACCGAGGGCCTCGCTCACCTTCGCCATGGCCAGGAAGGCGTAGCCAATGCCGATGCAGTTGATCGGCAGGGCGAACAGGAAAGCCTTGATGCCCCGCAGCCAGGCGGCCGTGGGGCCGCCATAGCGCAGCTCAGTGAAGGCGGCGTCGGTGAGCACGCCGCTGCGGCGCCACAGCGGCGCGAACACCACGGCCATCGCCACGTGGGGCACACCGAAACTCCACCATTCCCAGTTGCCCGCCAGACCACGCACCCCCACCAGTCCAGCCACGTACAGGGGGGTGTCGACCGAAAAGGTGGTGGCCGCCATGGATGCGCCGGCCAGCCAGCCCTTGAGCTGGCGGCCCGCCACGAAATAATCGGCCTGGTCGCGGTTGCGCCGGGCCAGCCACAGGCCCAGTACCAGGCTTGCCACCAGATAGCCGATCAGGATCAGCCAGTCGATCGGGGCCATGGGCTCGCCAGGAGATGAAGGGCAGTCTGCCCGCGCGGGGGCACCGGCCCAGGCGAGCGCTTAGCCGGCGGGGCTGAGGCGCCGTCGCAGCTGGCCACAGGCTGCGTCGCGGTCGAGGCCGCGACTGGCTCGCACGCTCACAGCGATGTGGCGTTGCTGCAGCAGCCGGCGGAAGGCTTCCACCCGCTCTGGCGAGGGGCGCTGGAAATGCTCCTCCTCGATCGGGTTGTAGGCGATCAGGTTGACGTGGCTCTGGAAACCGCGCAGGCGCCTGGCCAGCGCTTCGGCGTGGCGGGGTGTGTCATTGACGCCACCCAGCAGGATGTACTCGAAACTCAGCCGCCGGCCGGTGATCGCCACGTAGTGGCGACAATCCTCCAGCAATGCCTCGATTGGATAGGCGCGGGCGGTGGGGATCAGCTCCTCCCGCAGGGCCTGATCGGGGGCGTGCAGGCTCACCGCCAGGGTGAACTGGGCCCGGCCCAGGCGCTCCAGAGCCCGCTCCGCCAGGCTGGGCAGCGCCTGAGGCACCCCAACGGTGCTGACGGTGATCTGGCGCTGGGCCATGCCCAGATCACTGCAGAGGCAATCGATGGCGGCCAGCACCGACTCGACGTTGAGCAGGGGCTCGCCCATGCCCATGAACACCACATGGCTGGGGCGGCGGTCCATCGCCTCACGGACGCTCAGCACCTGATCGACGATTTCGTGCACCGCCAGGGAGCGCTGCAGACCACCCTTACCGGTGGCGCAGAAACGACAGGCCATGGGACAGCCCACCTGGCTGCTGACGCAGACGGTGAGCCGATCGCCGCTGGGGATGCCAACGGTCTCGATGCTGAGACCGTCGGTGGTGCCCAGAAGAAGCTTCACGGTGCCGTCGGAGGCATCACTCCGGTGCAGCAATGGCAAGCGTCCGATCAGGTGGGCGCCGGCATCAGCGTGATTCTCCAGCAGACGCTGGCGCCAGGCCTTCGGCAGCACCGAGATGACCTCCAGGCTGCGGACACCCTTCTCGTAGATCCAGTCGTGCAACTGGCGGCCACGGAAAGCGGGCTGGCCCTCGGCTACCGCCCAGGCCTCCAGCTCAGCCAGCCCTCGCCCGAGCAGGGGAGACGCGATGGGAGAAACAGATGGGTTCAGGGCCGGATCAGAATGCCGTGACCGATTTTCCACTCCACGAGAAGCAGGGCGATGAAGCCCAGCATGGCGATCCGGCCCTGCAGTAGCTCGTTGTGGACATGAAAACCCCAGCGCGGCCGCCGCCGCACCGGAATGGGCGTACCGAGGGAGGTGAGGTCAGTCATCGCTGAGCAGCCCCTCCTCCTGCAGACCCTCAAGTGCGCCGGGGTCGGGGATGAGATCCTCCTCCAGGCCCTCCTCCACCGCCGGCCGGGCGAAGGCGGCGAAGCTGCTGCTGCTGGCCTCGATGCCATGACGGTTGCGGGTGGCCTCGAGATCGGCATCGGAGGGATCGTCGAGTACCGCGGCGGAGCTGACGGCCGGTGAAGGCAGCTCCACCGTGTAATCGGGCCGCAGATTCTGCATGCGCCGGTAGCGGGCAGCCTCCTCCTCGAGGATGTCGGGATGGGGGCCCGCCTCGGCACGCAGTTCCTCTTCGAAGCCGCCGAAGCCGGTACCGGCGGGAATCAGGCGACCGATGATCACGTTCTCCTTGAGACCGCGCAGCCAGTCACTCTTGCCCTCGATCGCCGCCTCGGTCAGCACCCGGGTGGTCTCCTGGAAGGAGGCGGCCGAGATGAAGCTGTCGGTGTTGAGTGATGCCTTGGTGATGCCCAGCAGTACCGGTGTGAACTCGGCCGGGGCGCCGGCGGTGACGGCGATGGCGGTATTCACCTGCTCCACCTGGCGCAGCTCGATCAGCTCACCGGGCAGCAGCGTGGTGTCGCCGGCATCCTCGACGCGCACCTTGCTGGTCATCTGGCGAACAATCACCTCGATGTGCTTGTCATCGATCGAGACACCCTGGGATCGATAGACGTTCTGCACCTCCTGGACCATGGTGAACTGCAGCTTGGAGATCGCCTCCTGTGCTGCCTCCATGGTGGGCTTGCGGCTGCGCAGATCCTCGAAGTAGCACTCGAGCAGTTCGTGCGGGTTGATCGGACCATCGGTAAGCAGCTCGCCGGCGCTCACCTGCTGTCCATCGCTGACCATCACGTTGCGACCCAGCAGAATCGGATAGTCGCTGCTGGCGTCGTCGGATTCGATCACGCAGACGGTTAGCGAATCGTCGTCTTCGCCCTGCTTGATCTGCACGGTGCCGCTGCGGCGGCAGAGCACCGCCGATTCGCGAGGCCGACGGGCCTCCAGCAGCTCCTCGATGCGCGGCAGACCCTGCACGATGTCACCGGTCTTCTGACGCTCGAAGACCAGCAGAGCCAGGCTGTCACCGCGCTGCACAAGTTCGCCGTCGCGCACGTGCAGCACTGAATCGGGGGAAACCATATAGGGCCGGCCGAGGCGGATGCGCAATCTGCTGCCCTCGATCGCCTCCACCTCGCCGCAGCAGGGGGCCGCAACCCCCTGGGCCAGCTCATCGCCGTCAACGATCCGCTGGCCCACACTCACGCCAGGTCCGTCCGCACCGAGATCAATGTTGCGAGTGTCGGTGGAGCGCTCCACGATCAGGCGTCGGATCGGTTCGCCGCTCACCGGCTCAGGCAGCTGCACCACACCATCCTCCTTGCAGAGAATCTGGGTGGTGGCCACCACTTCGCCCCGCTTGACGCTGTCGCCATCCTGTACGGCCAGCTCGGTGTGGGTGGAGCCGTGGCTGGCATCAGAAAGAGTGTCGCGCCGCACCAGCAGGGTTTCAAGGATCACCAAATGCAGACGGTCGATCGTCTTGGCGCGCCGATCCGGCACCGCCTCCACGTCGACGGTCATCTGGGGAGTTGTGTCGTGGGTGTCGAGAATCAGCTGCGTTCGCAGCAGCTCAATGCCATCGACACTCTTGATGAGTTCACCGTCTTTGTAGGTGAGGCGCTGGCTTGCCTTGAGGCTGAGTGATGGCCCCCCGTTCTGCTTCACACTGGCCAATTCGGGCAGATGTGCTTCATCAGGGATCGTGTATTCCTCCACAGGGCGTAGCAAAAGCGCACCTCCATCGGGAGTATCCACTGCCTCAACAAAATGCATCACCTCGGCCGATAGGCCAGGAGCGATCTCCTCACCGGGATTCACAATCTTGCCTTCACCGCTGTAGCGGCCCAGCACCTTGCTGTCTGAGACTATGTGCAACTGACCAGAGCGCACGATGA
>JBIIJS010000199.1:0-4782 GCA_044233605.1 Cyanobium sp.
AGACGTTCACGGCGTTGGAGGTGCATGGCTGCTCGGCGATCAGCTGCATCACCGCCCAGAACACGCGCGGCGTGAGCCGGGTGGATGCCCTGCCGCCCGAGGCGCTCACGGCCCAGATCGAGGCGGTAGTGAGCGACCTGGCGGTGGGGGCGCTGAAGACCGGGATGCTGCTGAACCGGGGGTTGATCGAGGCCACCGCCGCGGCGATCGCGCCGCTGACGCTGCCGAAGCTGATCGATCCGGTGATGGTGTCGCGGGCGGGGGCGGTGCTGCTGGAGGCCGACGCGATCGAGGCCTATGGCCGCTGCCTGCTGCCCCAGGCGGAGCTGCTGACGCCCAACCTGCATGAGGCACGGCTTCTCACTCGACTGTCCATCGAGACCGCCGCGGAGGTGGAGCGGGCGGCGGAGCGGCTGCTGGAGCTGGGACCCGTGGCGGTGCTGATCAAGGGCGGCGGGCTGGCGGAGCTGCGCGGCCGCGATTTTCTGCTGCAGCGCCAGGGCCCGGCGGGCCGCTGGCTGGAGCATGCGCCGGTGGACACGCCCCACACCCACGGCAGCGGCTGCACGCTGGGGGCGGCGATCACCGCCGGCCGGGCGCGGGGACTGACGTTGGAGAGCGCGGTGGTGGAGGCCAAGCTGTTCGTGGAGGGGGCGCTGCGGCAGGCGCTGGCGATCGGGGGCGGGCAGGGGCCGCTGTGCCACTGGCATCGGTGGGGCTGAGCGCGAGGTGTGCCTGCAGCCGTGGAATCCCGCCGGGTTGTTCTGGTAAGTCATGCATCGAGTGCCGGATTTTCAAAGAAGGTTCGGTGGACGAGATCGTTCAGCACGGAAGCGAGCGATCCCACCTCGCCCATCGCCCCGGCGGCGGCGATGAATGTGGTGTTGAGCTTCCGAGGCTGCAGAGCCATCCGGCGGAACGGGTTCCGCCAACCACAGGCCACTCGCGGCACGGAGCAGCGGTGGCACTGTGGGAGCAGTCTTGTTGCCCCATCGGTTTGCGCTTTCTCCCCCTGCTCTCCCGCCAGCAACGCTCTGCGCTGGCGAGGGGGCGTTGGTCAGTGCCGAGACGCTGGCAGCTTCTGCCTTGCGCCCTGATGGGTGTGAGCGCCCCGGGCGCCCTGGCCCAGACCCTCAGCGCCATCGGAGTGAACAGCCCCGGGGTGAACGACAGCTCATGCCGCACCATGGGCCCGCCGGTGGTGTACGCCATCACCATGATCGTGGGCCTCGGCACCTTCATCGGCCTTTTTCTGGTGAAGCGGAGCCTCACCAAGGAAGGTTGGTCTCTGGCCAATGCCCTCTCCGAACCCACCCGGCTCACCATTCCAGTGGATGGGCGCAGCAGCGAATCCGCCGGGATGACCA
The DNA here is from genome assembly GCA_044233605.1 of Cyanobium sp. GTDB lineage: Bacteria > Cyanobacteriota > Cyanobacteriia > PCC-6307 > Cyanobiaceae > Cyanobium. The sequence continues at coordinate 1,368 of JBIIJS010000199.1, forward strand.
TCCGCAGCGGCGATGGCACGCCCATCGCGATGACCCTGCTGGAGGCCAGCAGCAGCCGCATGATCGCCACCCTCGGTGGACTGGCGATCCTGATGCTCTACATGGGGTTCGGGATCTTCGCCCTCTACAGCTTCGGTCTCACCTGCCAGCTGCCGCCCTCCATCTCGGCTGTCTCCACGTTCCTGCTCTCAGGCCTGAGCCTGTTCGCGCCCTACGCGGCCAACAAGATCTCCACGGCCATCCAGCCAGGCATCCGCAGCGCGTCGCGGGGCAGCAGCACGGAGAGCACGGTCGCTCCGTTCCACCCCGAGCCCGCCGCCATCGCCCCTCCGCCAACCGCCACCACTCCAACCGCCGCCCCGCCGGCTGCCGCGCAAGGCCCCACCCCCTTGGCGATGGAATACAGCCCCGCCATGGATCTGATCCGCAGCTTCGAGGGTTTTGTTGATCATGCCTATCCAGATCCCGCCACGGGCGCCGAACCCTGGACCATCGGCTATGGCTTCACCACCCTCAACGGCCGGCCGGTGCAACCCGGCCAGACCATCAGCCGCGGCCAGGCGGAGGAAGAGCTGCAACGGCAGGCCCAGGCCTGCGCCAACCACCTGGCCACCACGATTCCCTGCTGGCAGCAGATGAACGGCAACCAGAGATGTGCGCTACTGGATTTCGCCTGGAATCTGGGGATGGATTTCTATGGCGATGAGGCCAACTTCGCCACCATCAGCCGGGATCTGAGAACCCGCGACTGGGCCCAGGTGCCGCAGACGCTGCTGCTTTACTGCGATCCGGGCACGGCTGTCCAGGCCGGTCTGCTGAGGCGTCGCCAGGCGGAGGCCACGCTCTGGACCACGCCGCAGGCCGCCTCCCGATCGGCTGCCACCCCAGCAGTTGCTCCAGCCCATGGATCCCCCCATGGCAATCCCCTGAAGGTGCCCTACTCCGATCAGCTGCTGATGGCCGACGGCCAGGGATGGCGGGAATGCTTCTCCGCCAGCTCCTCCATGCTCGCCATGTACTGGGGCAAGGAGCCCAACGAGAACACCTACGACAAGCTCCGCGCCCGCTACGGCGACAGCACCAGTTCGGATGCGCAGCTGGCCGCCCTCCGCGCCCTGGGCCTGAAGGCTGATTTCCGCACGGATGGCACGGTGGCGATGCTCAAGGGGGAGATCGATGCCGGCCGGCCGGTGGCCGCGGGCTGGCTCTGTGATGGGCCTGTCGCCGCGCCGAGCGGCGGCGGCCACTGGATCGTGATCATCGGCTACGACAACGCTGGCTTCTTCGTGAACGATCCCTATGGCAACTGCGACCTGATCCATGGCGGCTACCTCAGCCACCACGATGGCGACGGGCTTCACTATTCCTACGAGAACTGGGTGCCGCGCTGGCAGGTGGAGGGGACGGGGGGCTGGATGCTCACCTGCAGGAACTGAGCGTGACCGCACCCCGCCTACCCTGCCGCCATGCTCGCTCCTGAACCTCTGCGCCAGCGCCTCGTCAGCGTGCCCGGCATGGAATCCGGTCGGCGGCGGCTGGTGCTGCTGCTCCCCCAGCTCGGTGATTTCGACAGCGTCGAATACGCCCAGGCGATGGCGGGTGCTCTGCCGCGGCTGGCGGCCGCCGGCATCGGACTGCTGGCGATCGGTATCGGCGACGCGGCCGGAGCCGATCGCTTCTGCGCCTACACCGGTTTCCCGCGTTCGTGTCTGCAGGTGGACGCCGAACCCGGCCTGCACCGGGCGCTCGGGCTGTACGAGGGCCTCGAGGTGCCGGGCGGCGCCTGGGCGTCGCTGCTGCTGATGTGCGCCGGGCTCGGCTCCCCCGGCACTCTCAAAGAAGTGCTGCGCGGTTACACGGGCGATCGCTCCGCCCCGCCGCGGCTGGCGACACCGCTGTTTGAGCTTGCGGGGAAGGGGTTCCAGCGGCCGTTCGAGCTGGCCACCGTGCGGCTCGCGAACATGCGCGAGGTGCTCGGCGCCTGGCGCACCTATGTGCCCGACGACCGCTGGATCGCCCAGCGCGGCGGCACCTTCCTGACCGACGCCGACGACACGCTGCTCTACGAGCACCGCGATCCGGGCATTCTCGGCTTCTCCGAGACCATGGCGGAGCCGCTGCGCTTCCTGGAGCCTTGGCTGGCTTAGTCAGGCAAGCTGCAGCGACGACGGCTGCGTTGCCGACGAGCCCTTCCTCCCCGGCAGAACCCCGGCTGTTTCTGGCGGTGCTGGGCGGCCGTGCGCCCGGATGCCACATCGAGCTGCACGACGTGCGCTTCGTGGTGGGTGCCACGATCGAGGCGGCGATTCCGGAGCTGCGGCGGCAGTGGTTCGGGTTGCGCGAGGGCCTGCACCTCGATGCCTATCTGAGGGTGCGGGCAGTGGATGGCTGGGCGGTGAGCCTGGGGCGCGAGCCCTGCGCGCCCCGGCCCGAGCGGCTGTGGTTCGTGAACCTGGGCGCCTACCGCCCTGAATCGCTCGCCGAGCTGCACCACTTCGGTCTGGTGGTGGCCGTCTCGCCCGCCGCCGCCAAGGCGGCGGCCAAGCGCCAGTGGCTGCACGACGCCCTGCAGCGGCACAAGGACGACCTGGCGGCCGTGGACGACTGCCTGGCGATCGAGCAACTGGAGCTGCTCGAAGGAGGGCGCTGGCATGTGCAGCTGGCGCCCCACCCGGAGGGATTCAGCCAACCGCAGGTGCCCGACTGGTTCGGCTACCGGCGGATTGATCGGGGTGTGGCATGAGCGGCCAGCAGCTGTTTGCCGCTGGCGGGAAAGCGTGCGCAAAGGCAGGGGCAATCGCGACTTCACCTACACCGCGCTCTACCGCTACCGGCGGGCTGGTCGATCCGAGCTGGCCTGCGGCCTGAGCTTCCGCTCCCGTATCCCCTGTGATCCCGCGGATCCGTTGGTCCAGCCATGGCGCTGCTCCTCTGGGCCGGCCTGCTGGTGGCCCGCAGCTGAGGGCGGTGCTTCGGCCGGGGGGTCCCTGCTTCAGCGCTGCAGCGCTTTCCACAGCCACCAGACGGCAAGGGCCGCGAACACCCAGGGCAGCAGGGAGCGGAACAGAAGCAGCACCACAAGCACCACCAGGGCCGAGACGGCGCTGCGCCGGGTGAGGGCCTTGGCCTCGTCGGTCATGTAGCGCCAGCGGGGGATCAGGGGCATCGGCTCAGGGGGACGGACGCATGCGTGGAGTCTGCCGGCGCTGCCGTCATTCATGCGGCCCCGGCTTCGCTGCGCAATCCCTGACCCGGCGGTGCGGCGGTACTACCGGGGGCAGGTGCTGTTTCTAGCTTTGTTGAGATACGTGCCTGGTGGCGTCATGTGCCGCGACTGCGCCTGTGGTGATCCAAGTGCTCCGGTGGTTGCCGAGGCGGCTCCGGGGCCGGCGCCATGGACGCGCGAGCTGCAGCT
>JBIIJS010000283.1:0-8002 GCA_044233605.1 Cyanobium sp.
GGACTCACATATTCCAACAAATCGCACCCCAGTGGCGGAAAGCTCTTGGATTTGGCTGTAGGTGTGAGCGATCAGATCGCTTGTCTTCATGCTATGTATATAGACATTTATCGTGTAATTAACCACTGGAGCTTGTAAAAGTTGAAATTTAGAGTTTTCGTCATATACCGGAATCGCGCTGGCATTCACCTGTTGCTTTGGTCTGTTTGACTGCTCTCCTCGTTGGCTTCAATCAGCTTGAACGGCAATACCGCTGCGCTCCACGCTGGCCTACAGCTGGGCGATTATCGCCCACTTGTAGGCATGGTCGTAGTAAAGATGCTTCCTGTGTATCCCATCGATTGCTTTTGCCAGCCCGAGCATCTATGCGCTTAATAAAAAACCTGAACTCAGCAATTCAAGTTTTCAGTATACACGATTTGACTTGCTAGTGAGCATGGGAAGTTGTGAAGTGGTTCTATCAGAAGGCAATGATTCTGCCATGGTATAAATGATTTTTGATGAACTTGTAGCTCTGCCTAAATGTTTATATTGACAGGGACTTGCAAAGCGTAAACGATAATTTACCCAGGCGATGCAAATATTCAGTCAAGCATTTCGGGGCTTTTTATCTGGATGCTATCGTGCGAAGTCATTTCAATGTAACTTATTTTCTTCCCAAGAAAGCACTTTTGTTTCAAAACTTCCCACCATACTCCAATTATGGCACCATTGAATGAATAGAGTCGCTCTCGATCATAGGTAAGCTCCTGGAACCGACCTGGATTAAGTAACTGAAGACCAGTTGGGCCGTGAGAGAATATAGGCTCGCGTTCTTCCTTAACTGACACCACTGAGTCGCTGTCAGTGATGCGTAGAACGTTGATGGCTTTTTCAACATGCTCTGGACGCCGGTTCAAAGCATGAATACTCAAGAACATAACAATATCGGGGCTTGATCCATTTAGTTCTTCATGAAATTTACCTGCCTGTAGCATGATGTCCCAAATTGGTAGTTTAGTCATGTTTTTATCTGAATTGTCGCGAAGTAATCTTGCATGACGTGGAACTTTACCCTGTGCTTCCAAGTCAGTTGCAAAGTCTAGTACTCGTTGACTATGAGATGAAACAATAAGCTGCGATACAACTTTGGTTTCAGCTGCTGAGCGTATAGCTCTTTCAAGTAGTGAGCTGCCATGAAACTCACGATAGGGAACGTCCTCGAAGCCAGGATAAGATTCGCGAACCGGTATGACTGCTACACAGGACGGCTTATAGCCACCTTCTAGACCATTGCCAATCTGCGCGAATATTCGCATGCGAGCCGTCAATAGCCGCTGATGATCCCGGCTGAGCGAGGTTGCGTGTTGGCGGTAGTAAAAAACAGGCATATCCATGCTAACCGCACCAACGCGGTTGCATAGTTTGTACCAAAGTTCCCAACCATCTTGGGCATTGATATCTTCTGAGTAACCACCGACTGCCTTTAATGCTCGAGTACGGAACAGGGTACATGCGCCATGTGGCGGCAAATGCCCAACTTTATCCTCTGTACCCAAGCGGTGTCGGCGTTCCATGCCAAGCACCTCGCCTTCAGCATTTGCATAAAAGTAATTACCATATACAAGACCGATATCGGGACATGCTTCTATCTTGCTGATCATTAGTAGGAGAGCCCCCTCATCCAACCAGTCATCAGCATCTAATCGCATCGTGTACTTTCCGTTGGCTATTCCGAGCACATAGTTTGCAAGCTTCTGCAATCCGAGTGGTTCAGTATTCTGAATTATTGTGATTTGATTTGGTCGACGTTGACGCAGGTTTTCGGCTATAGAAGCTGTGTTATCTTCAGACGCTTCGTCGATTATAAATAGCTCCCAGTTTGTGTATAATTGATTAAATACGCTTTCTACGCACTGCGCAAGGAATCTGCCATAATTGCGGCAGGGAACGTAGACGGTAACAAGGGGTAATGATTTCAGCACGTTGACTAATTATTGATGAAGTATGCTGCGGTATGTAGATTCAGTAACATTACTTTTTTGGAGCGGCCTTAACGCAATGGTGATTGAAAATAGTGAAGAGGGCGTGTAGTGAATATTCTACCGGATCCTTGTTCTTTCTCAGTGTCAGTTGCATGCCAATGCAGTTCTTGGTTGCTATTGCAAAAATATATGCTAAAATGCGAAATGATGTTCAAGTAAACCTATTTGTTGGAAGGGGATTGATTGTGCCGGAAGCCTGAGTGTTTACTCGAAGTCCTGCCAGTCGAGGGGTTCATGACGCCGCAGCTGTCGGCGGGCTACGCGCCCCACCACCCTGTCGTAGTCGCGTGCATCGATACCCTGATTTGGCCGCAGGACGCACACGTTGTCCTTGTCGAGCAATTCACCTGCTTGAATGTCGCGTGCAGGAAAGACTGCCCGACGGAAGGAATAAGGATGATCATTTGTGACTTCAATGGGTAGCGGCTGCTTGTCCCCAGTGCCTTGCAGGGTACGGATGTCCTTGAGTGCATCGATGAGGTTTTTTAGGTCAACAACGTCTAGTGAGAGCTGATGATCGCGAAACTTGCGTTCGTGCTTTTGGTCGGTGAAGTGAAACTCCAGCACATTGGCTCCCATGGCTGCGGCCACCTCAAGGGCCTTGGTGCCGATCGTGTGGTCTGAATATCCTACGGACACACCCAGAGAGTCGAAGGCTCGCATCACCGCAAGGTGGGCGTCGGCGTCGGCGATTGGGTACATTGACGTGCACTGGAGCAAGGCCAGTTGAGTGCGCTCTCGATACAATGTATTTGCTGTTCGGATCACTTCCACTGCCTCTGTGACCTCAGACATGTCGGCGAGGCCGGTGGAGAGCATGAGTGGTTTGCCGGTTCGCGCCGCGGCCCGCAGGAACGGGGGAGCCGTGAGATCTCCGCTGCCGATCTTGCATGCGGAGAGGACGGGAGTGATCCAGTTGAAGGCTTCAATATCCCACACCGACGCCACATAGCCGCGGCCGGCGGCCAGCACGCGTTCGGCAAGAGCCAAGTGCTGTTGTGGTGCAAGCTCAAAGCGCTTGAAGTGGGTATTGCGATCGGGGCTGGCGATCGATGACACTAATGTGTCACCGTAGTAAACCTGAAACTTGACGGCATCTGCTCCTGCCTCCAGCGCGAGGTCCGCAAGCCTCAAGGCTACGTCGAAATTACCCTCATGGTTGCCACCGATCTCGGCTACTAGCCAAGGCCCGTGTGGTCCTGCAAAGATGTTCTTTTTAATTTGCTGATTCATCGTGTTTATTGCCATATAAAGTCAAAATACATCTTTACGTTTGCTCCATAGGTATGCTTGTCGCTGCTGAGTAACAGTGAATTCGCCCCATTAAAGTCATACAAGCTTGCATTTTCAGCATTAGCCCTAATTAGCAAGTTGAGTTGAAGGAAGGGGTTGAATTCCTCACTGCGCCACAGTGGATCGGATGCAGCAATTATGGCATTTGCACGAGCCTTGCCAATCATCACTAGACTAAAAGCGCGTGGCAACATATCCTGCTCTAAACCGCAGGCCAGTACAAACCCATGTCCTTTCTTTGTTAGTTCATACAGCGACTCGAGGCTCTCCATCCTCTTTAGTGCCCTTTCGGTGGCATCGTTTCTAGCGAGCGTTTGATAGTACAACTCTTTCATTCTGTCAATCGTGATTTCAGGTAGAAGTACAGCGCCTCCCTTGAGTGCTCTGCGATATTGCTTGCGTCGTGTACGATCGAAATGGATGACACTATCGTGATCTGTAAAGCGACTTAAATTTTCAATCCATGCTGTGTGGCGTGGTTGGGCGATTGGGTGACGACCTTGCTTTTCAAACCACAGCCATGGGCGCAGATCGCCCTCACCAGGAAGCGTGCTCCAACGCATCTCGCCATAGTTTTCTGTGAGGACTTCAAGGAGTTTGTGTTGAACATCAACGGCCTTGAGCAAACGACCTTTTGGCGACGGATCTTGGTTGCCAAGCTGGACTGGGCCCAAGTAATAAGCAAATTCCGGCTTGCAGACCTGTTTTCTTTGATCAAGGCAGACAGGCCAAAGGCAAGCGGGTTTCCCTGACTCCTTTGCTAACCACCAGTGCACCTCATGGCATAAGCTAGAAAGGATGGTTGGTTTCGTAAAAATACTAGCTTCGTCGGCATCTTGCCATAGACGTAATGCAACATCCGCGTCGATCCGCTCAACCTCGACGTGGTATTGCTTCATGAGCCTGACTTCTTCTTTGCCGGTGGATTTTTCCACACTACGATGCTCACGGCCACCAGCGCAAGAGTTTTCATCGTGGTGGTTATTCCCCCGACTTTCACAAATGTTCTACTTTCGATCAGAATTAATTCAATCTTTTAGCACCGCTGGTCCCGTTAGTATGTGAACCAACCAATTCACCTATCTTACTACTTATGCATTAAGCACAGTTTTCATAGCAAGATAGCAAGATAAAAGTTACTTGTAATAGCGCTGAAGTCACCGATCGCGCGTCAGCTTGATTGGTCAGGTTGTCCATTCGGAATCGCAAAATTTCACCGATTTCTGGTCTGCCCTGATATGCCTTAACTGTACGTGCCTCCTGCCTTCTGGTGGCTGGCAGGAGGCGCCGTGAATGCGGGCAGCAGGCAGAAGGATTGACCGCCAACGTGTAATCCGTGTCATCCAATGGGCTCAACTCAAGGCCACTTAGAGCTGCAATCCATTCCAGCCCTGCTCTCAGGCCAGCAGGCAAGGGGCTGCGGTGGTGCAAGTGAATCTACTGGAAGTTCGTCACCACAGGCTCCTCATCTCTCCCTGTCGCTAGCCAATATTAATCGTAATCGATGCATCTACTGATGTAGACGGATCTGGGCAGTGAATATTGGGCTATGGACACTTGCAACCTGCTGAAGGAGCGATGGCTCGTCTGCAGCGTATTGGTCAATGATTTCTGCTACTACGATATTGCAGCGAAAATCTCTTCTCCAGCCGCAGGCTGGAACATGATTTGATGAAATTCGTCATAAGTTAATCAGCTCCCAGCAACCTCATAGTGATCTGGCCTTCTGGATCGTGTGTCGACAACCGCTAACGCCGCTATACAACGATCGGTTACCACAGCTAGACGGAGTTTATTTAGCATTCATTTCTGAGCGTACACTGATCCTTGAGAAGTCTCGTACGCTCTCCGCAAAAGCGAAAAATTCCAGTATCAAGATGAAGGCGGCACTTGCTCTGCACTGTATGGCAGGCCATTCGACTAGTGCTTCAACGCCTGCTCGATTGCGAGATTTTCATTCTTCTGACACATGATTCAATGCACAAACAAATCTTGAAACTGTTCGTAATACTGCTCTTTGCACTGCTTGTGCTTTATGCGGTGAATGGGATCGTTCACGACTTATCGATGCCTAGGCATTCCGAGGACTTTCAATGGAGTCCCAGCAAAATCTTTTGGTCTGGACGAAATCCCTACAAACTCTGGCTCTCAGGAAATCCTACGGGGGAGATGATCCTGTCTCAACAGCCTAACTATTTGCCGCTTCTTTACGTATTGCTTTTCCCCTTTGCTCACCTTGATTTTTCGACTGCGAAATTGGCGTGGGCCGCGACAAATTTCGCGTTCTTGGCCTTTACGTATGCGATGGCGTCTCGCCTCTTCGACCTGCGCGGAACACGACGTCTTGTTGGACTCGCGCTGTTTTTGGCATCGCGCCCGACGATCCACGTATTCGAGAACGGGCAGCACTCTCTGCTGATTCTGGCCGCGTTTGTAGCGTCAATCTACGTGAGCCGAAGGGAAGGAAACCGGACGCTTGAGACCGGTGTACCTACTCGCAAGCGCCTTGGAGTCTCAGCGCTTCTGGCGGGTTTCACTTATGCGAAGTACTCTTTCGCCCCGAGTCTTGCGTCCGCTTATCTGCTGCGCCATGGCTGGCGCTACTTGTTGGTGACGATGATCCCTGCCGTTGCAGCCTTGGCATTCTCCTGGATCTGGATCGGTAGCGATGTGTCATTAACAGAGTTCGTCATGCTTCCACTGAAGGTTGCGTCGACTTATAGGTTGAGTCCAGGCGCGGGGGATCTCCTTACTGTATTGCAGAACACCATCGCGGAGAGTGGGTGGTCCCGGATTTTGGCCATGGTTTGTTGTTTTCTCCTAGCGATAGCAGTTCCTGCTTTTTCAGGTCACAAAGCCGGCAGTATGGAGTTCTGGAGTTTCGCATCGGTTGCCTCCCTTACTTTTGTCACGCATCTGCGGTATGACTACGTTTTCTACCTCTTTCCGGCTCTTCTCGCATTGCGAAGGATTAATACATCCGCCGGCGTTCTTCTTGCCGGGCTGGTGGCGTTTCAGTGGTGGAATTGGCAGTCGTTAATAGGATTGTCGATAGATAAGACTACCATTGCGGGTATCGGATTTCTCGTTAATATGTTCTTGTTGAGTGTGATCAAGAGTATGCGCTCCTCAACAAGCTGTGGCCCCTATAACCCGCCGAGCCATCGAGCAGTGTGAAGTATCTTGGCGATTACAAGGAATGTTTGTTGAATGGATTGTGGTTTCAATCTATTCTATACGAATTTACCACTTGCTTTGTTCCGCCTAATTCGCTTAGCACGTTTGTCCTGCACTCCCTTTGTTGCTTATGCTCATGAGAATGTATTTGCCTTAATGGTTTACCATCATTGCTTCCAATCGTTCAAGTGAATACTTGCTTCGCTTGGGTGGACGGAGGAGGTTTGGATTGATATCCTGTCGACATAATTTCTCCGATTAGCAACCTTGGTAGGAGCTTTTTAATTGGCGATGAAAATATACATTTAATCAGCCAATAATGTTGGATTAGGTGCTTTGATTCGGATTGCGCTGCTGTATCTGTTGCCGCCACAGCAATGCATAACGGCCATTGCTCTGTAGTAACTCTTGATGACTGCCACGCTCGACTATCCGCCCCTTCTCCATTACACAGATAAGATCCGCATTGACGATTGTGCTCAAACGGTGAGCGATCACAACCACTGTATGGCCCTCCTCAAATTTCTCGATCGCCTCCTGAACCAGCCGTTCGCTTTGGGTGTCAAGCGCACTGGTGGCCTCATCAAGGATGAGCAGTTCCGGCTTGCGCAGCAGCGCTCTGGCTAGCGACAGTCGCTGCCGTTGGCCTCCACTGAGCCGATACCCACGCTCTCCCACAAGAGTTTCGTATCCCTGTGGCAGAGCTTCAATGAAGCCAGCAGCCTGGGCCATTACCGCAGCCTCCTCGATATCGCTACGGACGACTCCGGGGCTGCCAAATGAGATGTTCTTGGCGATCGTGTCATTGAAGAGAAACGTATCCTGGCTCACTACCCCTAGACGTTTTTGCCAGTTGGCTAGGTCCAGCTGCCTGAAGTCAACGCCGTCAATTTTGATGGAGCCCTCTGTGGGCTCGTATAGGCCCACTAACAGATCGGCGATCGAGCTCTTGCCGGCTCCACTTGGGCCAACGAGCGCAACGGTACAGCCTCGATCGATGCGAAGATCAATATCTCTCAGTGCCTTTGGTAGATCGGAGGAATATCTCAGGCTTACATTCTTAAGTTCTATATTGTCACGCAGTTTATCGATGCGAATCCCACCATTGCGAATAAACTTCTTATCGCTATCGTCAAGAATTGCGTTCAGGCGAGATACTTGTGCTGCACTACCGGCGTAGCCATTGGCAAGGCTGGCTAATCCTCCAAGCCTCACATTGAATCTCTGCAGGGCAAGTACGAAAGTGACTAAGCTAGGTAGGACACCACTTTGACGGTTGGCAAAAGTGAAAACACCGATGCCCGCAATCAATGCGATAGCGATGATGGGCAGCAGAGCAGAAAATGGGGTAATGATATTTCCCAGTTTTGCCGATCGCCTTCCTAAGCGCTCATTGTCGGCTAATAGATCGTGAAACCCCTCCACGGCCTCCTGCAAACCACCCGTGCTGTGCAGGAGGCGCAGGCCCTGGATATTTTCCGTGATTCGAACACTCAGCTCCACACTTA
>JBIIJS010000200.1:0-4758 GCA_044233605.1 Cyanobium sp.
TGGTCACCGCTGGGGATCCAGCCCAGCTGCAGCTGCGGCGAGAGGGCATAGCCCTCCACCTCCTCGCGTCGCCCGAAGCTGTCGCGCTCCCCCTGCAGGATCAGGGTGGGCGTACGCAAGGCGGCCAGGTGCTCGGTGCGCAGCTGCAGCGGCTTGCCGGGCGGATGGAAGGGATAGCCCAGGCACAGACAGCCGCGCACCCCATCGCTGACGGCCAGCTCATCGATCAGCAGGCTGGCCACCCGCCCGCCCATCGACTTGCCGCCGATGAACAGCGGCCGCTCGGGCCTCTTCGCCTTCTCCTGTTGCACCTGCTGGCGGAACGCCTCCTGCAGTACCGGCATCCGGTCGGGCCCCTGGCGGTGGCCGGTCTCGCGCATCCGGGCCATGTAGGCAAATTCAAAGCGCACCACCCGCCAGCCCTGCTGCGCCAGCCCGCTGGCGATGGCGGCCATGAATGGACTGTCCATCGCTGCTCCGGCCCCATGGGCCAACAGCAGGGTGGCCAGCGCTGCGTCCGCTCCGTCGATCAACCGTGGCTCGGGCGGAGCAGCAGGGGGCATCGGCTGATTTTCGCAGCTGCCCGTCACTCCTCCTCGTCGGCTCCTCCCACCGGCACCAGGCGGATCTGCTTGCGACCCAGCTTGATCTCGAACTCGTCACCGGTTTCCAGGCCCAGATTGACGGTGTAGGTATTGCTCACTATCGGGTGTTTCCCGATGAAAGTGCTTTTTTGGTGATTCAAGCCATAGCGACTGAGGCCGCTCGCAAAGATTGGGCCAGCTTTGCCTCTACCGAAGATCAATCTTCGATGGTTCATGCCTGTTGGTTGGGTGCCGCGACCAGGCGAGGCACCCTTTCAATCGGCTTAACAGCAGATCACTTCGGCATCAGTACGGTGTCAATCACGTGGATCGTGCCGTTCGTCGCTGCAATGTCAGCCTTGACGACAGTGGCACCGTTGATCAACACCTTGCCATTTACAACCTTTATCGTTATCGACTGACCGTTCAATGTCTTCGCGCTCGAAAGCTTGATGACATCAGCGGCTTTCACATTTCCGGCAACGACGTGATAGGTAAGAATAGACTTTAGTTTCTGTTTATTCGCAGGCATCAGCAGCGACCTCAGTGTGCCTTCCGGCAGTTTCGCGAAGGCCGCATCGGTGGGGGCAAAAACGGTGAATGGGCCTTTCCCCTTCAGAGTCTCGACGAGCCCAGCTGCCTCGAGGGCAGTTGTGAGCGTCTTGAAGCTTCCCGCAGAAACGGCGGTGTCGACGATGTCCTTGGAGGGCATTGAGGAACCCCCTGCAAAAGCGCTTGTTGGAGCCAACAGGCTCAGAGTCAAAGCGGCAACGCCTGCGCCCAGGGTGCGATTGAATTTTAGCATAAAAGTAAAGGGAAATTTGAAAATGTATGTAACAGTATTACTATAGGAGCTCCGCCCCGGTGTTGGGCATCCGCAGGCAGGCCTCGCGCGGTGGCAGCGTCGGCAGGGGGCGGGGGCTTTCACCGGCCGCAAGTCAAGGGTTCATTCCAGCTTTGCTGTGGTGCCCCAGTTAGGCCTCCGAAAGGCTGGTTAGCGTTCCAATGCTTCCGATCTCGAACGATGGCTGGCTCGCAGTTGAGCGAGATCCGCATGCACTGGGTGAGATGGCTGCTCTCCACCAGCTGGCTGTTGATCATCGGCTCTCTGTTTATCGATCCTTTCTCGGCCCGCTTAACCAATCCGGAGCACCCCTGGAGCCCGCTGCGGCTACCGGGTACCTGCGTGGAGGTGCAGGGCCGCTGCCTGGTGGAAGCCCCCTACCCGCTGGGCACAACGATCTTTTGGGGTGCCGTGGTGCCAGCGGCGATCTTCATCCTGCTGGTGTTCGGCCATGAGCTCTGGCGGAGGATCTGCCCGCTCTCCTTTCTCTCCCAGATCCCTCGGGCTCTGGGCTGGCAGCGCCAGACGCAGAAGCGCAATCCAAAGAGCGGGGAGCTCCGCCCCCAGCTGGCGCGGGTACCGCCCGACTCCTGGCTGGCCAGACACTATCCGGCACTCCAGTTCGGCTGGCTGTATTTGGGTCTGTGCGGCCGCATCCTCTTCTTCAATGCCGATCGCCTTGTGCTGGCCGGCTGGCTGCTGTTCACGATTGCAGCGGCCGTTGCCGTGGGTTGGCTCTATGGCGGCAAGGCTTGGTGCCAGTACTTCTGCCCGATGGCCCCCGTGCAGTCGATCTATTCCACGCCGGGCGGGTTGCTGGGCAGTCGCGCCCACATGAGTGATACCCCGATCACCCAGTCGATGTGCCGCACCCTGGATAGCGGCGGCGCGGAGCAGAGCGCCTGTGTCGCCTGCCAGAAGCCCTGCATCGACATCGACGCGGAGCGCATGTACTGGGAACGCCTGCACAGCCCGGCCTTCAGCTTCGAGCGCTACGGCTATGTGGGACTGGTGGTGGGGTACTTCCTCTACTACTACCTCTACGCAGGCAACTGGGACTACTACTTCTCCGGCGCCTGGGCCCGTCAGAGCGATCAGCTGACGCAACTGCTCAGCCCGGGGCTGTTTCTTTTCGGCCAGCCGATCCCGCTGCCGCGGCTGGTGGCCGTGCCGCTGGTGCTCGGACTGTTCACCTGGCTCGGCTGGCTGGGCGGGCGGGCCATCGAGGCCTGGATGCGCCGCCGGGCGCGTCGCCAGGGTTCCGAGCCCGACAAGACCCTGATCCGCCATCGGGTCTTCCTGGCGGCCACCTTCCTGGTGTTCAACGTCTTCTTTCTGTTCGCAGGCCGGCCGCTGTTGCTGCTGCTGCCGGCCTGGGTGCAGTACCTGTTCGACCTGGCCTTGGTGGCGACGAGCTCCCTGTGGCTGGTGCGGAACTGGCATCGCAGTCCGGCGCTCTACAGCCGTGAGAACCTGGCCGAGCGCTTCCGCCGGCAGCTCGCCAAGCTTGGCCTCGACCTCGGGCGCTTCCTGGAGGGCCGCAGCCTCAGCGATCTCAACCCCGACGAGTTGTACGTGCTGGCCAGGGTGCTGCCCGAGTTCGGCAATGACCAGCGGCATGAGGCCTACAAAGGCGTGGTGCGCGACGCCCTGGCTGAGGGCTACGTGAACATCGCCAGCAGCCTTGAGGTGCTGCGGCGGATGCGCCAGGAGCTCGGCATCTCTGACGACGAACACCGCCTCCTGCTCGAGGAACTGGGTGTTGAGGATCCTGCCTTGTTGGATCCAGACAAGCGCCGCAGCCTGGAGGATCAGGTGCGCCTGAGCGGCTACCGCCGTTCGCTTGAGAGAGTGCTGCGGATGCAACAGCAGCTCGCTGGGGCGGGCACCCCGGAAACGGGCCAAAACGGCGGCACCAGCGCTCAGAACGAGCTCGCTGCGCTGGTGCGTCAATTCTCCATCTCTACCGCTGAGGAGGCCGAAGCCATCGAGATCCTCGACCCCGTGAGCGGAGCGGTCCACCGCGCCGAACTGCTTCTCGACAGGCTGGCGCCGCTGCATCTCAGCCTGCAGGCCATGGCCGCTGCGGAACTGCAGCACCAGCCGCTGCTCGTGTCCCTGCTTGAAGAGCGGCTGCGCCATCGCGAGGAACTGTGCCTGGAGGGGATCCTGCGCTCCCTCGCCCTGCTGCCCCCCGGATCGGATCGGGAGCCACTGGTGCACCGCCTGCACCAACTGACCCGTGACAGCCTCGAACCGCTGTTTGCTGCGCCGCGCTGGCGCGACAGCCTTCCCGCCGAACTGCAGGCCGCACTGCGGCGTCAGCCTGCGGTGTCGGAACCTGTACTGCCGCATGCCTCCCGAGCCCAGACCCTGGCTCAGCTGGAGCAGTTGGTGAAAGATCCCGAGCCCAGTGTGGCCGCCTCGGCTCTTGTGCTCTTGAGCAACCTGTATCCCCAACGGGGGAAGGCCTGCAGCGCTTGCCTTCGAGGGCCATCAACCCCTGCCTGGGTGGGCCGCACGGTGGACCAGCTGCTGGCCCTGAGCCCTCCAGCGGCGCTGGCGGATCTGCCTGATCTGGAGAAACGGGTGGTGCTCGCCACCAGCGACTTCTTCCGGCGCACCTGGGCCGACACCCTCGATCTGCTGGCGGATCAATCCGAAATCCGTCGCTACGAGCCTGGCGCGGCCATCACGGAGGCGGGCGACACCTGCCGCGAGCTGCTGTTGTTGATCGAGGGGTCCGCCCGCGTCGAGGTGAGTGGCGACGAAGGCGTGCGGGTCAGCCGGATGCAGCCCGGCCAGGTGCTGGATGAACTGGAGGTGCTCAGCCACGGCACCACCGAGAACACGATCGTGGCGGAGACCAGCGGCACCCGCGTTCTAGCCGTGCCGGTCGACTGCTTCGACACCACGCTGGAGCGTGATCCCGACTTCGCCCGTCGCGTTCTGGCCTTGGAAACGCGTCAGCTGCAACGGGTTACGCGCCACTCCGCCATCTACCCCGCCTGAGGGCAGTCAGCCAGGTGAACTGCATGGCCCATCACCGGCCATCCCAAGAAAAGCGCCTGAGATCAACAACCCGCTCACTCCTCCTCGGTAGCGCCCAGGGGGATGAGCTTGATCTGCTTGCGGCCACCCTTGCCAGTACTCCGGCTGGCGCTATCGGTGCCGAGATTCACCCCCTTGGCATTTAGCAGTGCCTCGTAGAACGCAGTGAAGTTGAGGCGCTAGCTGCCATCTTTTCTGGTGCTCAAGTGGCCGCATTCGCGCACCAACTCAGATTTTGAAATATCGCCTAGCTCCTTGACTTTGGCAAGCAGTTCGGGG
>JBIIJS010000031.1:0-18039 GCA_044233605.1 Cyanobium sp.
TCATCACGGCGGTGGGGCTGAGCAATCTGGTGAGCCTCGACGGCCGCTCCGACTGGCTGGAGGGCGTGCTGCTGGTTGCTGCCTACGTCATCCTGGCGGCGGGCTTCTTCTATGAGGCGGGCGCGATCGAGGTATTGCCGTTGCCATGAGCGTCGATTCCCCAACACCCGAACGGCCCCCGGCTGTGGCTGACAGCCTGGTGGTGGTGCCCCCATTCCGCGGCAGCAATGCCTGGAACCGGCTGCAGCAGTCGGCGCCGCTGCAGCTGGCCCTCGCCCTGGCGTTCACGCTGGTGGGTCTGGCCCTGGGCTGGGCACCACTCACGGTGGTGGCCGGTGCCCTCACCCTGGCTCTCTCGCTGCTGCAGCTGCTGCCGCCGCTGATCCGCCTGCTGGCCGGTCGTTTCGGTGATCTGCCCACCAGCCGGATGCTGGCGGTGCTGGGTCTGGTGACCGGTGCCATCGCCGTGCCGGTGGCCCTGGGCTGGCTGGATCCGCTGATCCGCCTCTACAGCACCGGCAACTGGGAGGCGATCGGCGCCATCGGCGAGGGGGTGATCGGTGCCTTCGGTCAGATCCTGGTGGCGACGGTGGCGCTGCTGATCGCCTGGCGCCAGGTGATGGTCGACATGCGCCTCACCACCCAGCAGAACCGCATCACCGAAGCGCAGACAATCGACAGCTTCATCCACGGCATCTCCGAGCTGATCGTGGATGACGAGGGGCTGCTGGAAGACTGGCCCCTCGAGCGGATGCTGGCGGAAGGCCGTCTGGCGGCGGTGCTGGGCAGTATCGAGAGCGAAGGCAAGGCGCGGGTGCTGCGCTTTCTCTCCGGCGCACGGCTACTCACACCGCTGCGCCGCGACCAGCGCCTTGGCCGCGCCATTCTTGATGGAGAGGGCAACTACGAGGAAGACCGCCGCCACGGAGTGCCGGTGATCCGGCTCCACCAGATGCTCACGGGGGTCGACCTTTCGGGCTGCGACCTGCGCGGCATCGAATTCAACGGTGCCGATCTGCGCGGCTGTGACCTCAGCAACACCGACCTGCGCGAGGCGAACCTGGCTGGCGCCCACCTCGGCGGCGCGAATCTCGAGGGTGCGCTGCTTGAGGGCACCCGCTTCTTCTGGGGCCGTCCCCAGACGGCCAGCCCAGCCCAGCCGGGCCAACCCCCCAACCTGCTGACCGGTGCCGGCAGCGGCGCAATCGTCGAGAACGCCAACCTTTCCGGCGTGCGCCAACTCGACCCCCAAGCCCACCTCTACCTGGCTTCCTGGAGCGGCCCCCGCTCCCGTGCCACCCTGCCCGGCGGCGTCAAGGGCATAGCCAGCCAGCTGGAGCGACGTTGACCCTCCCCATCCACCGCCGCCAGCCATGGGAGAGAATGGCATCACCGCCTACGGCGGCCGCCTGGAGGGGTGGTCGAGTGGTTGATGGCTCCGGTCTTGAAAACCGGCGACCCGCAAGGGTCCGTGGGTTCGAATCCCACCCCCTCCGCTTCCTGAACGCCTGAACGATCACTCTGCCAAGCCCGTAACGGACGAATCCAGCGATCAGCAGCAGAAGCTGCTCGATGCCCTGGCATCCCTGGGAGGCTCCGCCGGAAACAGCAGGCTCAGCGAACAGCACGGCTGTGAAGAAGGCACCGACGAGAAAACACCGACAGGAAGGTGCGGACATCGCTGGTGGCGGAAAGACAGCTCATTGCCGGCCGGGGTCGTGGTGGATCGGTGCGCCTGAGCGGATCGGAAGGATTGCAGGGCACACACTCGACACCCGCTTCCCGCCAGGCAACCAGCGGCATAAACCCACCGCATTGACAGATGCCGGCCCCAAGCCCACTGGCAAGCCAGACTTCTCGGCCTTCATCTGGAGCGTGCCCTCTAGCTCCGCGGCGAAAACCTGCAGGCCCACGTCCAGACATTCACCCCGAAGGTGCGCGACATCTTCGAAACCGAGTCATCCAATGGCAGAGTCGGAGCGCAGCAGACCTAGGCTTTCTTGATGAATCACTTGTTCCATCCACAAACAGCCAAGGTGCTGGCGGCCGCTTTCCAATCGAGCACTGAGACCCTGCAATCAGTCGAGCCCGAGGAAGCCGGCACCGAAGCGTTCCTCTTTAAAGATGATCCTGAGTTCTGGTTCGAGATCACGCGCCTGTTTGGCGCCGCAAGCTACGGCGGTTCGCTCTTCGGAGAAGTCATTGCCATCGCCAAGCGCATCAAATCTGGCGACTATGACAGTTGGTATGACAGCCATAGTGATTTCGCTGATCGCCTCGCGGATGAGGCGACTGATCAGCTTGCAAGGGGCCACAAGATCAGCGCCCGCGACAACTTCCTGCGCGCCTGCAGCTATTACCGCAGCGCCGAGTTTTTCCTGCACGCCAATGCAAACGATCCGCGGGTAAAGCGTGCCTTTGAACGGTCTACAGCCTGCTATTGCGAGGCGGCAGCGCTCTTCAGCCCGGCAATCGAGCTGGTGGAGATTCCCTACGAGGGAACCACGCTAACAGGAAACTTTCACCCGGCCGATTCCTCCGGCACACCACGAAAGACGCTGCTTCTCAACACCGGCTTCGACGGATCGGCCGAGGAAATGCATTGGCAAGGAGCCCGCGCCGCCGTCGAGCGCGGTTATCACGTGATGGTCTTTGACGGTCCAGGCCAGTTCACGTCCGTCCACCGGCAGGGACTTCATTTCCATCCAGATTGGGAGAATGTAGTCACGCCCTTCGTTGACTACCTTCTAACCCGAAAGGATGTCGACCCGAAGAGGATTGCTCTGTATGCACAGAGCTTTGGCGGTTACCTGGCTCCACGTGCCGCCGCGTTCGAGCATCGCCTGGCCGCCTGTATCGCCGACGATGGCATGTACGACTTCGTCAGCACGCTGCTCAACTACGTGCCACCTGAAAAACGCCCCAAGGTGCTCGCCGCATTGAATGCACCCAGCGCGCCCGAACTCGACGCAAAGCTTGAGGAAGCGATGAAAACCAATAGTGTTGTCCGCTGGGAATTCACCCAGGGCATGTATTCCTTCGACACCAAGACGCCCCGTGCCTTTCTCGCAGCATCCCAGGAGTACAACCTGGGCAATGGCATCGCTGAACAGATCACTTGTCCAACCTTGGTCTGCGAAGCCGAGAAAGACCTTTACTCCAAAGGCCAGGCACAGGAGCTTTATGATCATCTGACCTGCCCGAAGACGCTGATGAAATTCACCGATGCCGAGGGTGCCGGGGAACATTGCGAAATGGGCGCCGGCAACCTGGTCTATGCCAGAGTTTATGACTGGCTGGATGAAACATTGGCCAAAGTGCAGTAATCGCTGAATTTTCGCTTTGCACGCTCACAATTTCAGGCCCGGCTGCCCCGAACTTTTTCCCGCAAATATTGCGGCAAATGGCAATTAATTATCGGGCCTGATTTTTTCTCGACGTGCGACACGATTCCGTTTAATCAACGTACAAATTTTCGATCAATTCCCTTAAGCCGTGCTGGAACCGATGCGCAGGCCGCGCAACAGGAAGCAGCCGATCTTCTCGGAACCGGGACTGCTGGACATCGTGATCAGCAGCTCTTGGCTCAGTAGCCTCCGAAGCTATAGTAGCCGAGGGGGCAGCCACCGATCCTGGACAGGAACTGAACAGATTGCAGGCATCCCTGGTCTCATCGTAACCGCAACGCTGAGGAGTAACGCGACACGCACCATCACGTACTCAGTGCCGCTCACCTGATTGGCCGGGCTGACTTGAACGGCCCGATACAATGCCGCTTTTACGTAAGTTACGAAACAGGCGATGACTGCGGCGCACGTCATCCAGCAGTGTCCCAGGCACGGCAAGTCTCTGGACAAAGGAAGTCGGAGATGGCCACGATCAGCCCCCGGCCCTGGTAGAGCATCATGGTGCGAACGTGTACGTCATGACCAACGAGGCCATATGCCTCGACATGGCAGAGCGCTGCATCCACGCCGGAATTGCCTGACTCGGGATCAGGATGCCTTGCTGCAGACTGAGAGGGTGGTGCCATGCAATCGGCGCAGTACCAGATAGCCATCTCCCACGGTGAAGCACTGGGAGAAGGCTGGATGGAAGCCGATCCGGCGATACACCTCGGCCTCGTGTACCAGCCACGGGCAACCAGGGCCATAGACCTGAGACCGTGAGCGCCCGGGACCCTTCTGTTGCTATGAATCTCGATCCCGCTCCGGCGGGTCAGGCCTCCTACAGGGCAACCTCCTGGTTGTTGGATTTCTCGACAAGCGATCCATGCCGAACTCGCTCGATCAAGGGTTGCGAGACGGCGGATCTATGGGCAGATACCCGTACTGGTACCTCAAATTCGCCACCAACGCCAAGCAGAAGCCTGCGCGCTTCGCGGAGACCACATACTAGACCTCATTCAGAACTGCTCATGTGGAGACGATCACCCCCGTGGTGTTGGTGACGGTGTCTCTGAGGGAGCAGAGCGGCACGGAGCAGCGGCTTTGGTTCGGCGGCGTAGATTACGGCTCCACCGGAATGTTGCAAATACTCCAAAGAGTGGAAGTGGGGCCGGCACTGGTTCAGGCTGAGGCAAGGCTGGTGCCCCAGCCAGATCCAGCCATTCATCGATCGAGAGGTTTGCCGAGCTGCCGTGGCCGGGAAGAGGCAGAACGGCATAGCTTTCCATCAGGGCGACCATGGTATCGAGCCGATCATTGGGGTCATAGATGCTCAAGATGTCAATCAACCTGTTGAATAGATCAGCTTCATCGAAGCCTTCCTGCAGCCGCAGGCTCTGCCTCATCCGAGCATGCTCCAGAAGCTGTTCCCAGATGCCCTCGAGTGCCGGTTGCATGGTCTGGAACTCTGACTCGAGATTGGCAGTGCTCTGATCGGTCCCTTGCTCCCAAGCATGCCAGAGAAAATGACTGCCCTGAGCGCAGAAGACCTGATCATATGTGGAGTCATAGTCACCAGATTCTTCAAGTTGAAACCAGGATCGATCCGTGCACATGTGGTGCGAAACTCGATCTCCGTAGGCATGGAGAAAGATGCCTAACTTGGCAAAGTCTAGCTGGTGTGGCGTCACAAATCCCTCGAAGCCGCTGTCGGTAGCCTGCACCTGGCCATTGTCATCTTCGTGAATGATCAACCTACCGAGATTGGAATAGAATGGAATCTGCAGCTGAGGCACCCCTAATGCAAAAACACTCTGCGGGCTCTTGATTACCCTGTCGCGCGCTTCGCAAGGGATCGATGGTGAAGCTCCACCCGTGTTTCGAAGCAGAATTCCTGCAACGCAGGCATCCTGACGGCGATTCAAGGCCCAGTCCTGCAAGTTGGTCAGGAGTGGTTCATAGGGGGCGTTAGCGGGGGAAAAGTAGTTGGCGGGAAGGCCAATGCTTGGCGGTTCACCCCCGCCTGGGGAGAAGCGGGCATGCAGGTGAAGCAACATGCCTCCCGACTCATTGTTGAACTTATAAACACCGTTCATCTCCTTGGTTGTAATGAGGCATTGGCGCGCCATGCCAAGGCCCCAGGTCGCTCGGCATTGATCAACCGTGGAGTCGCTCAGAATCTGCTGTCCCTTTTGGTCGAAAGGTAGATAAAACGACTGATCAGTTGCCTCGTTATAAATCGAGATCTGGTAGGCCTCCCATGGCGTATAACCAATTAGCTGCGCCATCAGGTAGGTGGAATCACTATGCACCAAACTGCGTCCACCGATGATTCCGTTGGAACCGCTGAGGCCACTGAGACTATCCGTGAAGGCCTCGCCGCGACAGGCTACTGCTTGTGATGGCGGTAGGTTGCTCGTCCGGCATTCTTCTTCGACTCCAATGCAGTTACGAATCGCCGCCAGACCGGACGATGGTGAGGTATAGCAGACGTCGACTCCAAAGGAATGGGCAGGAGCGATATGGAATCCAAGAAAACAAAGCAGAAAATGATATTTCGCCCTCATGATTCGATCGCAAACGGCAGGAAGGATCATCCGAGAGCGAGCATTGGTTAAACCAGTTCTATGATTCCACAGATCGGCCGGGGCGGCGAGCCTGCAATTCATTGCAAATGGGGCAAGTTTAACCAGATCAAGGACGGATCATCCGGCCCTCCCATGGAGCAGCAGGGGTCAGATGGTCTGGCGCATTGCCGCCGCTTGGGCGGCTGGAGTGAGAGAAGAGAGAACTGGTCATCACACCCATCACGGTTGTGGTGCTGCTGCCGGCGAGCTCGAATGTATGTGACTGGCCCGGTCTGTTCACATGGCCCCCTGGGGCCGGCGACCTCAGGAAGCGAGAAGCCGTAGAGCAAGGCATGCGCACCCAGGCCTAGCTGCAGCAGCAGGGTGGGTATCCACGCCCTCCGGGGTTTCTTGAAGAGGCTAGGAAGCAGCTGCCGTGATCGTTGTTGATTCATCGGTCTGGATCGCCTTCTTCAATGAGGTGAGCCCTCCTGAGCTGGAGCGACTGGATGGGGCGCGCGGGGGGAAGCCGCTGGCGATCGGTGATCTGATCCCGGTGGAGGTGATCCAGGGGTTCCGCAACGAGCAGGATGAGGCCACCGCCCGGCAGCTGTCCCGCCAGCTGCGCCGCAAGGGGATCACGCCGCGCAAGACGGTCGACGGGATCATCGCCGACCGCAACTTCCAGCCCTACGTCAATCATCTGGGCCTGGGAGCGGCCTGAGGCGTTATCCGCTCGGCCCCGCCGGGTACCAGCAACAAGCACCTTGACTCTCTAGTGGCTGGAGACATCACACTGGGATGATTCACGTGTTCGTGGCTGCCATGGCCTCACCCGGCCTTCGTGCCGTCCGGCTCTACCGGATGGATCTGCCAGACCACGTTTGCCCCTGGGGTTTGCGGGCGGTGCGGCTGCTGCAGGAGCGGCACATCCCCTTTGACGACCATCGCCTCACCAGCGCCGAGGAGGTGGAAGCGTTCAAGGCCGCCCATGGCGTGGCCACCACGCCACAGGTCTACGCGGGGGATGAGCGGATCGGTGGGTACAGCGATCTGGCGGCGCGGCTCGGCGTACGACCGGAATCCGCAGACATCTCCTACGCGCCAGTGGTGGCCGTGTTCCTCACCGCCGGCCTGATGGCGCTCGTGCTGGCAGTGGGGGTGGGCGGCTTCATGGGGTTGGCCATCTGCCTGCTGGCCATGCTCAAGCTGATGGATGTGGAGGCGTTCGCCGCCAGCTTCCGCAGGTACGACCTGCTCAGCCAGCGTTGGCGGCCATGGGGAAGCCTCTACCCCGGGATCGAGCTGCTGGTGGGCCTCGGGGTGCTGCTCCACCCCGATCCCATCCTGGCTGCCCAGCTGGTGGGCGCCGTGGCGGTTCTGCTCGGTGCCATGGGCATGGTTTCGGTGGGCAAGGCTGTGTTCATTGATCACCTGGCTCTCAATTGCGCCTGCGTGGGCGGGAATTCCAAAACCCCGCTCGGCGTAGTGAGCTTTATGGAGAACCTGATCATGGCCGCGATGGGGGCGGTGATGCTCGCCGGTCGCTGACCAGACCTCAGGTTCTGACCCCCCTGCGGCCTGAAAGCAGCAGGACCAGGGCATTCCTTTGGAGAAACCACGCCACCTGGCCGTCCTCAGATATGGGGGGTGAGACCACTGGGCCATTACCATAGGCTCTCCTCTAACTGGAGAGTTAAGTGGCTGCGCGACAGCAGGCGGAGGTGCCTGCCAAGGAGCTCCAGAAGATCGGTGCGGTGGCTGCCCGTTCAGGCGTTTCGGTGAAGACGATCCGTTTCTATTGCGACCAGGGCCTGCTGCAGCCATCAGGTCGCAGCGAAGGTCGCTACCGGCTCTTTGATGCATCGGTGTATAGCGAGCTGGCCCTGATCCGCACCCTGAGAGCTCTCGATATCCCCCTGGTCACCATCACGGCCGTGCTGGAGTCACGCCGCTCTGGGGTCTGCACCTGCGACAACCTGCAGACCACGATCCGCGACAAAGCCGGCGAAATAGAGCAGCGGATCGCCGATCTGCAATCTCTCCACAATGAGCTCAACGGCCTGCTCAGCACCTGGCAACGCTGCGGTGGCCGGCCGGCGCAGTCCAATGCAGGCAGCTGAAACCGTCCCATCAGCGCTGCAGAGCAGGGGCTTGCGACACCCACACCATCATTCCTGTGCTTACCGGCTTCGGCTTCGTGGGGTGAAGCCCGCTTCATGAACAGCCATTGCCGCCGGTGCAGACCCGCTCCCCCACGGGGCGGCATCACGGCTGAGCAGACAGATGCCCGGGGCCCCACGCTCCGGGCTTTGTTGTGCCACCGTCATCGGTCATGCGCTCCAGTGCCTCCGGTTGCCTGCCGCTGTCTCTTTCGTCGCGGGACACGGGGCCGTTGCGATCAGGCTGACGGCCAGCCATTGCCACCGATGCCATGCTCCGGATTCACGGCGACTGCCACAGCCTCCTGGCGGCCCTTGCCGCCCACTGGGCCGACCAGCAGCTTCAGATCCCCGTGTCGCTCAACCCGGCACGGCGACCCCCGCTCCAGACCTCGATCACCCACCCGCCATCACCCGCTGGTAGGCAGAGCGTTGGCCAGTGGCAGCAATCACGGCCTGCACGTTGGGATAGGGGGTGAGGTCGATCTGGGGGAAGAAAATCGGCAGGTAGGCCAGGTAGGCATGCACGGCACAGTCGGCCACACACCAGCCAGGATCGCCCCAGGGGCCGGCCATCAGGGAGCGGCCGCCGGCCAGCAGGCCGTCGAGCACCTCCATCAGGCGCGGAAACTCGCGCTCGCGGTTGCTCGGCACAAACAGGGCCACCGCCAGGGTGGCGTTGGCGAACAGCAGCCACTGGGCCGCCAGGGCGCGCCGGGCGGCGGCTCCATCGGCGGCGCCGCTGAACTCCTGGCCGTAGCGGTCGGCCAGATGCAGCAGGATCGCGCCGCTCTCGAACAGCTGCAGCGGCTCGCCGCCAGGTGCCCGGAGGCTGTCATCGACCAGGGCCGGCACCTTGGCGAAGGGGTTGATGGAGGTGAATGCCTCCCCCCTGTGCTCACCGGCCTCCATGTCGAGCATTACCCATTGGTAGGGGATGCCCTTCTCCTCGAGATACCAGCGGGGCATGGAAGCTCGCGAACGGGCGCCGCCATAGAGGGTGAGGGCCATGGCTGTCAACGGCAATCGAGCGGTCAACTCTCAGTATCGGTGCGACCTGGGAGACTGATGGCACCGCAGCAGGCTGTCGCACGCTGGCACCATGGACTCCGCGCTTGCGTCATTTGCCTTTTGGCAGAGCGAGAAGCGGCTGCCTTCGATGCGGCCTGCCTTGTGGGCGGTCCCCGCCTGGCGCGGGGAAGGTTCACCTCCACCATGTCGGTGCTGATGCTTGTGCTGATGCGCACCGGCAGCTCCGAGGTGGGTTGGTGAACGGCAAGCTCCGGAAACGGCATCAGGGCCGGTTCGTTGCAGATCAGGCCATTGATGGATCCATCGGCGCTGCGGCCAGCCACCGCCTGCACAGCGGCGCGGGCATCGGCCTTGGTTGCTGAGCGAAAGCGGTGTTGGCGAGCAATCCCCATAGAAGAGTGAAGTGGCGGTTGCTTGTGGACAGTTGTGCGATCAGGTGATCCACAAGGGTTGAACGCTCACACCAGCGACACATCCATGGCTCCTGCGGAAGATGGGCGGGAACCTTCACCCTGGTTCGGGCGGCGCGCTGGCAACCTGCTGCGCATGGATCAAAGTTGACCGGATTCATCGCAATGCTGCCCATTGCCGTTATTTATCCCTAGGCTGGCTGAAGTGAATCAACCACCATGCTCACTGGATCTGAACTGCTCAGCAGGGTCAAGGAACTGGGTGATGTCTCGAAGTCGGAGCTGGTCAAGGGCTGCGGCTACGTGAGTACCAGGAAAGATGGCGCAGAGCGTCTCAACTTCACTGCCTTCTACGAGGCTCTGCTAGAAGCCAAGGGGCTCAATCTCGGTGAAGGGGGTGGCAAGGCCCGTGGCAAGGCCGGCCGCAAGCTCAGCTATATCGCCACAGTGCAGGGCAACGGCAATCTGCTGGTGGGTAAGGCCTACACCGCCATGCTCGGCCTCGAACCAGGGGATGAATTCGAGATCAAGTTGGGCCGCAAACAGATCAAGCTGATCCCTGCGGGCACCGCCGAAGACGAGGAGTGAGCTCCCCCGCTGAACCGCGCCGCCCTCTGATCCGCGGCGATCAGCACATCCAGCGACAGCAGCAGCCCTTTGGCAAGGATACGACGAGCCCCAAAATTGGCCAACTTGGCACCGGCGATGCGCCCCATCGAAGTTCACGATGGTGCCGAGCAAGTCGAACTGCAAGTAAAGGTTGCCGATGCCCGTCATGATTGGGCCGTGATCCACTGCCCTATCCTGCAAGAGACAAACGTATGCATCCTCCCCACGAACCAGGCTGCGTTTTGGTTGTAACCTGTGCTACGTAATTATGTCGAACGTCCATGGATGAATGATTGCTGATTCGGTGGCGAGTGTCTCAGGGGTGCTCAGCGGCGAAATTTTTCTCACCCGCAGGTGTCTGGCTCGCAACGCCTGGTGCTGGCCGGGCGAAGACGGTGCAGCCATCCTCGCGAGACTTCGTTGCGGTTTCATTGCGACGGACACCTCTGTTTCCCCTCGCCGCTGAATCCATGGCAATGCTTGACACAATCCGGTTGTTGACCCAGCCCCTTGCCTGCGACAGCTTCCCTGAGCAAGGTCTCGACGGCCAGATCGTGGCGGAGGTGCTGAAAGAGGAGCTGCTGCTTGATGGCAACAGCAAACAAAACCTCGCCACGTTCTGCCAGACCTACGCGTCGGCCGAGGTGAGCGAGCTGATGCGGCTTGGCATCGACCGCAACCTGATTGACAAGGACGAATACCCTCAGACCGCTGCCATCGAGCAGCGCTGCGTGGCCCTGCTGGCTGATCTCTGGAATGCTCCCGGCCAGCCAGTGGGCTGCTCCACGATCGGCAGCAGCGAAGCGGCCATGCTCGGTGGTCTGGCCGCCAAGTGGCGCTGGCGTCAGATGCGGAGGGCAGCGGGTCTGCCGGCGGAGCGGCCCAACCTCGTCTGCGGCAGCGTGCAGATCTGCTGGCAGAAATTCTCCCGATACTGGGATGTGGAACTCCGCGAGGTGGAGATGAGCACCGATGAGCTCTGTCTCACCCCGGAGCGGATGCTCGAACAGGTGGACGAGAATACGATCGCGGTGGTCGCCACCCTTGGGGTGACCTACCACGGCCTCTACGAAGATGTGGCGGATCTCGCCGCTGCCCTCGATGATCTGCAGCAACGCACCGGGCTCGACGTGCCAATCCATGTGGATGCCGCCAGTGGCGGTTTCCTGGCTCCCTTCTGTGCCCCGGATCTGGCCCCATGGGATTTCCGTCTGGCACGGGTGAAATCGATCAATGCCTCAGGTCATAAGTTTGGCCTGGCGCCGCTCGGGGTGGGCTGGCTGCTCTGGCGTCAGCCCGCCGATCTCCCCGATGAGCTGGTATTTCACGTCAGCTATCTGGGTGGCGACATGCCCACCATGCAGATCAACTTCTCCAGACCCGCCGGCCAGGTGCTGGCCCAGTACCACCTGTTCGTGAGCCTGGGCCGCGAGGGCTATGCCGCCGTGCATGGCATCAGCCACTTCAATGCCCTCCACTTCTCCCATCAACTCGTGCGTCTCGGGCCATTCGAGCTGGTCCACGACGGTGACCCCCACCGCGGCATCCCGGCGGTGGTGTGGCGCCTGAGCGAGGGCTGTGGGAGCGGCTTCAACCTCTACGACCTGGCCGAGCGCCTGCGGCTGCGCGGCTGGCAGGTGCCCGCCTATCCCTTCACCGGCAGCCTGGCCGACACCCCGTTCCAGCGCATCCTGGTGAAGCGCGACTTCACCCGCGAGATGGCCGATCTGCTGCTGGCCGACATCGCCGCAGCGCTCGCCCACCTGGAGAGCCATCCGATCAGCCGCAACCTCACGGCGGCGGAAGCTGCTTCCTTCCACCATCTTTAGGGCCTAAGGCAATGAACGGGAACACCTTCGTTCTGCCCCCCTACTTCGATTACGGCGCCACGTTCCTGTGGGCCCTGAGCGGCGCGCTGCTGGGGGCCCGCAAGGGCTATGCCATCACCGGCATCCTCTCGGTGGCCTTCGTCTCCTCGCTGGGCGGAGGACTCTTACGCGACGGCTTCTTCCTGCAGAGCGGGCCACCGCAGGTGCTGCGCAGCGGTGGCTATCTGAGCCTCGTGGCGCTGGCGGTGCTGCTGATCCTGATCGCCGGCGGTCGCATCCAGCGCTGGCGACACCTGCAGCATCTGGTCTCGATGGTGGATGCCGTCGGCCTGGGCGCCTATGCGGTGGTGGGCATGAATCTTGCCCTGGCCGCCGATCTCAGCCTGCCCGGCGTGGTGCTGGTGGGGCTGGTGAACGCCGTGGGGGGTGGCATCCTGCGCGATGTGCTGATGCGCCGCGAGCCCGGCATGTTTCTGCCGGGCACGCTTGAGGAGAGCCTGGCCCTGCTCGGCTGCCTGTTGTTCGTGGCGCTTGTGCGCGGGGCCGGCCTGGAGCAGGGAGTCGCCGCCTGGGTCACGATCGCGCTGATCTTCCTGGTGCGGCTGCTGGCCATCCGCTTCCGCATCCGCTCACGGCCCCTGCCCGGTTTCCGCGAGTACTGGCAGCACGAGGGTTCGGCTACGGGCGACCTCCCGGATCGCGGCGGAAGAGGGTGACGGCGCTGTTACCGATGCGACACCGACACCGCTGGAGCAAGCGGCTCAGGGACGCGGCGCCAGGCGCAGGGTCGCCAGCGTGAGGTGCGACATCGCCCGCAGCACCGAAAGAATGGCCAGGCCGATGCAGAGCGGGCAGTGGAGGAGGGTCATGACCTCAGCATGCCGGATTCCGCTCCATGCGGCCGCAATCCGGGGGTGGCTTCACGGACTCCAGCAAGCGCTCACCATCCTTCCGTCAGCCGGTTCGGCGCCGAAGTCGCGGTTGAGAAGTTCGCAGACCTCCTGGATCTGCCGGGCGCGTTGCTGGCTCAGCATCAGCGTGGCGGCCAGTTCGCTCAGAAATTCCTGTTCCATTGCAGCGACTTCCCGGTCGCAGTGAATCAACTGACAGGCCAGGGCGAAGGCGGTCTCCTGCTGATCGCTGCTCAGGCTGGGGGCGGCGTCGCTGATCAGTGTCTGCCACGATTCCTCGCGGATGCGCTGCAGCAGCCTTGAGATCAGCAGGCCGAAGGCGTAGGGCTCCATCGTCCGGTAGGCGCTCCGCTCCAGCAACTGATCGCGGATCACCCGGGCTTCGTCCTTGCCGAAGCTCTGATCACAGCACACGGCAGCCAGGGGGATGGCGGCGAAGGCTTCGGTGAGGCTGAGGGAACCAGGCATGGCTGCGGTCCGGCTGGAGGGGGTGGAGAGGAGCCAATGCCAGGTTGCTCGTGGTCGACGCGGTTCTCGTTAAGAACCGCTCAAGCTGTGGCTGCCAGAAGCGTGGATGCTGCGGCCCACGCCGGAGCCTGCCCATGGACCGCATCAACGCAACGGGAGCGATCGCGGCAGAGCTGCAGTACCGAACGGGCAACGTTCAAGCCAGTGGTCGCCTCGAAGCCTGCAAAACCAGGAGCACTGTTTACTTCGCAGACGCTGTAGCCGTCGTCGTTGAACAACAGATCCACACCGGCAATCTCAAGCTCGAGGGCCTTGGCGCAGCCAAGGGCCAGACGTTCAATCTCGGCATTGAGCGGATAGGCCTGACCATCACCACCACGACTGATGTTGGCTTTGAAGCTGCCGTCGGTGCTGCGCCGCAGCATGGCGCCCAGCACCTTGCCGCCAACCACCCAGACCCGCAGATCCTCGCCGGGGCGGCTACCGATGTATTGCTGCAGGATCAGGGTCTGCGAACGATCCAGACTGGAGATCAGTTCCATCAAATCCCGAAAGCTGTGGGGATCACTGCTCAGCACAACACCTTCTCCGTAGGATCCCGTTAACATTTTTATCACGCAGGGGAAGCCGATCTGGTCGGCCACCAGCTGCACATCTACTGGAAATCGAGCCAGCATGGTACGTGGGATCGGTAAATTCATTTGCGTTAGAATTTGATGGGCAAATAACTTATCCTTGACGGCTTCAATTGAGCGGCTGCTGTTTACGGTGCTGACGCCAAGCTGTTCCAGTTGTCTCAGGATTGCCAGGCCGAAGTAGTCGGTGGCGCTACCCGTGCGCGGCAGTAGAGCATCGGGTAAATCAACTTCGCTGCCGCAGCGGCGGATCGAGCGGCGGCCACCGCTGCTCACAATCAGGTCAATTTCCTGAGGCGCAACCACATCGACACGAAGCCCGAGTTCCCTTGCCTCTTCACGCAGTCGCGTCAGTTCATAGGGCTCCAGCTGATTGGTGGGACGAGCCTGAAGAATCCAGAGATCCATACCAGGGTTCGGCAACACTTCATCGTTGGATCCTCATTCGCTCAGCGCTACCCCGCAGCGCACCGCCTGCGGCTTTGGCCATAACCTCTGCTTTGTTCTGGTCTCTGCTACCGCACTGGCTGGCATGGATCGTTTGCCCGGGCTCAACACCGCGATCACCGCCGCGATCTGCGCCGCCATCGCTGCGGCCGGCAGCGGGCCCACAGCAGTCGCCATGCCCCTGCCCTGTCCGGTGGCGGCGGGCTGGCAGGTAGAGCGCCAACTGGAGCTGCCCCGGCGCTCGGACGGTGGCGTCCGGATCGGTGGTTTCTCCGCTGCTCACTACAGCGCCGCCGCCGACAGCCTGCTGCTGCTAAGCGATCTGCCCCAGGGTGCTGTGCTGCGCTGGACGGGCATCCGCGGCCCTGAGCTGCCCTCACTGCAGCAGAGCACCCCGCTGCGCAGCGGCCCGGCCGCAGCTCTGCCGCCCGCCATCGACGCCGAGGCTCTGGTGGTGCTGGGCGGGCAGTGGTGGGTGGCCAGCGAGGGACGCCGCAGCCCGGAGCGGCCGGCCCAGTTGCTGCGCTTCTCGGCGCTCAGCGGCGAACTGCTCACCGCCCTGGAGCTGCCGGCCGACTGGCAGCCGGGCGAGGGTCCGGATGGGCTCCGGGGGCTCGCCAGCAACGGCGGCCCCGAATCCCTGCTGCTGCTGGGCGGCACCGGACCGCCCGCCCTGCTGATGGCGGCGGAGCGGCCCCTGCTCCAGGATCCGCCACGGCAGGTGCGCCTGCTCCGCTGGCAGTGGCCGCCCGGGGCCGATCCGGCCGTCGCTGATCCCGTGCCGATGCCCCAGGGGGCGCTGCAGTTGCCCTGGGGTGAGGGCTGGGGCCTCACCGAGCTGATGCCGCTGGCGGCAGGCCGGCTGCTGGGCCTGCTGCGCCGCTTTGAGCCGCCGGATCGCTGGCAGATCCGTCTGGCTCTCTATTCCCTGCCGCCGCCGGGCAGCAAGGCCCCCCTTGCCCCCCTGGCCCAGTGGGACCTGATCACCGCCGGACTGATCCCCGACAACTGGGAGGGTCTCAGCCCCGGGCCAACCCTGCCGGACGGCCGGCCCACCCTGCTGCTGGCGAGCGATGACAACCTCAACCCTTTGCAGAGCAATCGTCTCGCCCTGCTCACCGCCAGGCGCGACCCAGGCTGCCCGTAGCGCGGCAATCCGGGGCGCGGCCCAGCCCAGTCGAGTTCGAAGCGCTGGTGGCCGGGCGCCTGCTCCTGCCGGGCATGCAGTTCATCGAACCGAAAGGCCGCCGCGCAAGGCCAGCTCATGCACCCGTTGCCGGAACGTGTCCATCGCGGCCCCTTCCGCTGCGATGAGGGCATGGGCCTGGACTGCAGGGGAGCTGTGGCGCCGAGCCGTCGAGCAGCTGGGTCAGGTTTCCAGATAATCGATCACCCGCACGCTGTAGCGACGGATGGCAGCGCTGGCCCGGCGTTCGAGACCTCGGGCGCTGTCACGGCTGATGCCCATCGCCCGCGCCGCCGCGCAAAGGCTGAGCGGGTTGGCGTTGTTGATCCCGTGGCGCAGGCGGAGCAGCTCGGCCTGCTCGGGAGTGAGCTTGGCAAGCAGCTCTTCGATGTCCTGGCGCAGCAGGGTTGCGGTCAGCCGCTCCTGGGGGCTGCTGTCGCGGCAGGCGAGGCTGTCGAGCAGTCGCAGATCGCCAGCCTCGCTGTGGTGGCCATCGAGGCTGAGAGGCTCCTGGGCCCGGAAGGCCACCTCGCGGATGTCAAGCGGCTTGAGGCCGGTGGCTTCGGCCAGTTCCGCCAGGCTGGGATCGCGACCCAGCCGCTGGCCCAGCTGCTGCTGGGCCTGCCGCAGCCGGCGCAGCTGATCGAGCATCGAGGAGGGCAGCCGGATCGCCCTGCTGCGGCTGGCCAGGGCGGTGCCGATGCCGTCGCGGATCCACCAGACGGCGTAGGTGGAGAAGCGGTAGCCGCGGCTGGGATCGAAGCGCTCCACCGCCTTGATCAGGCCGATCGTGCCCTCCTGCACCAGATCCTCTAGATCGATGCCGCCCTGATGGTGGCGACGGGCCAGGCTGAACACCAGCCGCAGATTGGCCAGCACCATCCGGCTGCGGGCCCGCTCCCCCTGGCGCAGCAGCCGTTGCAGCTGACGCACGCCCATACCGGCCTCGAGAGCCCAGGCATCAGCCCCGGGGCTGATGCCGCCGGCCCGCAGTTTCATTTCCTCGGCCGTTTCCCGCAGCCGCCTGGCCTGTTGCACCAGGCGGGCCAGAATGATTTCCTCGTCGGGGGTGAGCAGCGCGATGCGCCCGATCGCGCGCATGTGCTGGTTGAGTGCGTCGCAGTCGCCGCTTGGGCGCTTCTGTGGCGCAGGCATCAGGGGGATGTCTGAATTGGGTCGGCAAACCTTACAAAGCGTTTCCAGGGCCTGGGCAGAACAGGGTGCTGTCGATACAGCAGCAGCTCCGATCGTGGTGATCAGTGCCTCTGATCAATCCCTCAGCACCCCCTTCATCGCCCCATCCAGCCGCATCGGAGCGCCGCAGGTTTTCTTCCTGGCGTGCCTGTGTGCTGGAGCAACGACAGACCATCTCCGGTCTGTTAACAATCAACCCATCGCTGCGGAGCTGCGCCAATGAATCGCCGATCCCTGCTCCTGCAGCTGCTTGGCTTCAGCAGTGCCGCCAGCTTCGTCACCCAGACAAGCAGCAGCACGAACCGATCCCTGGCTGGAGTACTTCAGCAGGAGCCCTCCACGGCAACGCGTCCCTTCCCCCCGGTAGCCCTTCCCCTGCCCTGGCACGCCGACGGCCGTTCAGCTGTTCGCCAACGGCAGGAGCTGGCACGCGCCAGCCTCGAGGATCGGTTGCTGCTGCCGCAGGGCTTCCGCGCCGATGTGCTTGCGGCCTGGGGTGAGCCGCTGGGGCAGGGGCGCTTCGGATACAACAACGATTTCCTCGCTTTCTTTCCCCAACCGGACGGCAGCGCCCTGCTGACGGTGAACTTCGAGTACATCAGTTTCCGGACGTGGCGTGAGGGACTTGCCGAGGCGGTGCCGAGCGCCCCTTCCCCGGAGCTACTGATTCAGGCCCTGGCGCAACGTGACGGCCGCGTTGATCTCAGCTCCCTGGCCGCCGCCGACCCGCTGCGCTCCCTCGCTCTGGGGGTGGCCCGTGCCGCCATGGCCGATCTCGGTATCGGAGTGGTGACGATCGCCAAGGCGAACGATGGTCTCTGGCAGAGGCGTCCCGGTCATTTCGATCGCCGCATCGATGGCCTGGCGGGACTCGATGATCCGGCCCGTCGCCTGCGCGTCAGTGGTCCGGCGGCGGCGGTGTTCCGACGCCAGCAGCGCCTCGGCCACGACGATGGCCTCGGGGATCGGGTGATCGGCACCTTCGCCAACTGCGCCGGCGGCCAGACTCCCTGGGGCACGCTGCTTTCGGCCGAAGAGAACTTCCAGGAGCAGGTGGTGGAGGCGGTGCATGCCGATGGTTCCTCGCCGCCACCCTCCGAGCGTCCGTTCCGCTGCGACGAGCAGCGGCTCAGTGGCCTGGGCAACCCCTTCGCCCTTGCCGGCAACAAATACGGCTGGATGGTGGAGGTGGATCCGGCCCGG